>CAZOOE010000374.1:0-6867 GCA_964581275.1 uncultured Clostridia bacterium | reverse complement strand
CGACCGGATACCACACTACGTAGCCGATGCCGCGAACCGCGGTGAAGTTCTGGCGGTGTCCGTGAGTCTTCTTATACTGTTTGCGGCGCTTCTTTTTGAACACGATTATTTTTCGTGCCCGGCCATGTTCGACCACCGTGGCCTTGACATGGTGCCCTTCGAGCGACGAGGTCCCTACCTCAACCTTCGCGCCGTCCGCTTCTAGCAGGGCGTCGAATTCGACGGATGAACCGACTTCCGCTGCTATCGAAGGTAGCTTGACTACTTCTCCTTCGGTAACTCGAAACTGCTTACCCCCCGCCTGAATGATCGCGTATGCCACGGTTAGCTCCTCCAAAAAAGTGCTTCTGACGAAAGTCTAGAAGTATAGCGGGCACATTCGAATGCTGTCAACGCGCCCAGCAAAACGTGGAGTCATTGGGGCGTCATTCAAAGCGGGACTTTGTCCGAGGGTTGGCTCGTGACTCCAAAACTTAAGCGGCTACAACTCCTTTAGAAGTTGGGGAGTCGACCGTTTGCGTTTTAAGTCATCAGCCGGAACTTCAGACAAGTCCTACTGACTGACGATCGTCGTCAGCAGAATAGCGAGTGCCAGGTTGATCGTGTGCGCCGCGAGACAGAGAGGGCAGGGGATCTTGATGATGAAGAACAGCGAGTAGGCGAGGAAGGTTCCCAGCAGAACGGTAAACCACGCGACGACCACAACTGCGATACCGAGATCAAGACCGACATTCCCAACGAAGATCCCTCGCGAGGGGTGGATCCAACCCGTCGCAACCAGCACGATTACCACGATGTAATACGCGACTCCCAGGAGCGAGTTTGGTACTCCGAAAACGCGAGCGAAGGGTGTGCTGAGCACAGTCTGGCAAGTCCCGGTCTCAAGCCGGCAGACCTTTGGCATTAGACTGGTGTTTGCTTCCAGCACGCCGTAATAGACAAGCGTGAAATAGGCCGCGATGTACAACCCAACCGCCGCCAGCGCTATCGAGATGTATGCGGAGGCTCCGATCAAGTTGTACCACCGGGCTTGGATTACCCTTGCCGGCTCGAGCCGGCCAACGGAATGAGAACCCTAACACACAAGCATGCTGTCACGAATGCTAAGAGGCTTCCGGTGGAAGGAAGTTTGCCGGTCCGGTACAATCAGCGCTCCTGCGGACGTTCGTAGTTCGGCCTTCTTCATTGAACTCGAGTCCGAGGTTCAGAATCTTATGCGTATTCTCGTTTGCGATGGATTGGAAAAGACCGGCGTTGACAAGCTGAAATCAGCCAGCGGCGTAATGGTCGATGAACAACCTTCGATGGACGGCGACGAGCTCGCTAGAATAATCAGCGGCTATGATGCGCTGATCGTTCGCAGTAAAACGAGGGTCACTGCCGCGCTGATCGACAGAGCGACCAATCTTCGCGTGGTCGGCCGTGCCGGCACCGGAGTCGACAACATCGACGTCGGCGCGGCTACTCAACGCGGAATAGTGGTGATGAACGCGGCCGCCGGAAACACGGTCACTACCGCCGAGCACACCATGGCCATGCTTCTGTCCTTGGCGCGCCAGATTCCGCAAGCGGCGAATTCCACAAAAGCGGGTCGCTGGGAGAAGAACAGGTTCCTTGGCGTCGAGCTGATGGGTAAGACGCTTGGGATCATTGGACTCGGTCGCATCGGAACCGCCGTCGCCGCACGGGCGAGAGCGTTTGGGATGAACATCCTGGCCTATGATCCCTACTTCACTCGAGAAGCGGCGCACGAACTCGGAATCGAGATGATCACGCTTGATGAGCTGATCGTACGCGCCGATTTCATCACGCTCCACACTCCGCTGACCGACGAGACCAGAAACTTGATCAACGCAGCGACGATTGAAAAGATGAAACCCGGAGTTCGGTTGATTAACTGCGCCCGCGGCGGTTTGATTGAAGAACTGGCGCTGTCGGACGGAATTCTCTCAGGCAAAGTAGCGGGCGCTGCGCTGGATGTCTTCGAACAAGAACCGACGCCGCCGAACAATCCGCTGCTCGCGCTCGAACAAGTAATCCCCACTCCTCACCTCGGAGCATCAACCACCGAGGCTCAGCTTGGCGTGGCGACGATGATCGCCGAGCAGGTGCTCGACTATCTGAAGCACGGCACTGTTCGCGGCGCTGTTAACATGCCTGCGGTGAGCGCTGAGTTACTCGGGGCTATTGGTCCGTACATAACTCTCGCTGAGAAGATCGGGCTCTTTCAGGGTCAAGTATTCGGCCACGACTTGCGCGAAGTGGCTATCGAATACTCAGGGGAGGTGACCGAGCACGACGTAAAGCCGATCACTCATGCGGTGCTGGCAGGGCTGCTCGGTCCGGTGATCGAGCGGGTCAACATGGTCAACGCTGCGATCGTCGCCGAGCAGCGAGGCATCAAGATCAGCGAGTCCCTATCGCGCCGCGCACGAGACTTCGCGAGCATGATCCGAGTGCGTGCGGTGACCGCGGAGCGCGAGAGCGAAGTAGCGGGCGCGCTGTTCGGCCGCCGCGATGGACGCATAGTTCGGATCAACGGATTCAGTCTCGAAGCGATCCCAAAGGGCCACATGCTCTTCCTGTTCAACCGAGACCAACCCGGAGTGCTCGGGAGCATTGCTACTTTCATCGGCGAGAACGACGTCAACATCGGGCGGCTCTATCTGGGCCGCAAGAAGATAGGTGAGAGCGCGCTCGCTCTAATCCAGATCGACCAGCCTATGTCAGAAGATACACTCAGCGCGCTTGCGTCGGTGACGGGGGTCATCTCGGTGAAACAAGTAAGGCTGTGATTCATCCCGGTTCGGACTGGCTGTTTGCTGACTACCGCGCGCTTCAATCGTGATGAGCCACTGTGCCTCCACCGCGCGAGGCGACTGAGCACATTTGGGTTCCAGCGGTCAGCACCACGTCTCTTGTGAGCCTCACCGCTTCCACCAACGACCCCCGCGATAGGCTTGGACCATCCGGAGTCAGGGTGATGGCCTGGTCGTGAAGATAGGGAAGATGGATGAAGCCGGCTTTGCAGGGCAGGCGTTCGACGCTGATCGCATGCATCACGCGGTAGAAAAGCCTGTTGCACAAAAAAACTCCGGCGCTGTTTGAGATTGCTGCCGGAATGCGGGCCTTGTTGATCCGGTCCGCGATCGCTCGAATCGGCAGCGTCGAAAAGTATCCGACGGGTCCGCCTTCGACGATGGCTTCATCCTGAGGCTGATTGCCCACGTTGTCCGGGATGCGAAAGTCATCCACGTTAATCGCAACCCGCTCCGGACTGATTCGGTATCGGCCTCCGGCTTCTCCGAGCATGACTACGACATCCGGTTGACTCGCGCGTACCAGCCCGAGCGCAAGTTCGACCGAAAGGTGTCGATCGACGGGCAGCTCGCCAACCCGAACAACCGCATCCGGAAAGGCGATCTTCTCGACCTGGCGCGCGGTTTCAAGGGAGGGGTTGATACTCTCACCCCCAAATGGTTCGAATGCAGTGAGCAATAGTCTCTTCACGCGAGTGCCCTCACTTTTTCTTAGTCGACAACACCGACCATAGCTGATCGCGCTCAAGCTTGCGCACGATCTCGATTGCCTTAAGAAGGCTCTGTTTGGTCTCGGCCCAGTCGGGATGCGTGGCTGTGTCCATTGCTATTTCGACTTCTACGATTGCAGCGTGTAAGACCTCGCGCAGTTTCGAGAGGTCAGCATTGTCCGCGCCCATTTCGTCCCTCCGATGATTAAGGCACATCATACATTGAAGGAGCAGCACGGCGCGACATAAGCCTCCGCGATCAACCAGGGACGCCACCGAGGTTCGCGGGCAGTTCCCGCCATTAAGGGGGGCAACTGCCATGCTAATCTGACAGAGTTGTGGGAAACTGCTCGGGAAAAAACGGCGTCGGCCGAGGCGGACTTTCCGCAAACTTGACTGTTACAGACCTTCTTCAGCGGCTTCCGCGGCGATGCGTATGAATATTCCGGTCGTAAGCGGGCAGGCGATGTCCACTTTGCTGTCACGCGCGAGCCTCGAGCGGATTTCGGAAACGGTGACCAGTTTACCTTTTGCAGTCTTACGGATCAGAGCATCGACATCCAGAGGTTTTGGGATGACCATCATGCCCGGCCCGAGCCGCTTGGCCATCGCTTGCGGGATTTCCACTATCTTTGAATGGTCCGTTCGCTCGAGCTTCTCTCGCCAGGATGTGCGCGATGTGAATTTCTTGGGCATCCTCTTACCTCACTAAGCAGTGTTGGGGTTCTTGAATCCATGACAATAGCTATGTCGATCTGAGTCGCTTATTCTCCACGTCGCGTGCCTGCTCCAGCCATTTCAAAAGCTCGTTGATGGCTTGCATCTCGTGATCCTCGGGTGCGAGCTCCTTATACTTATGCAAGGCCGCGCACGCGCCGTTCAAATTGTTCAGCTTATAGTGAACAAGCGCGAGATTGTAGTGAAGCGGAGAGAATGAAGGCTCGAGTTCCGCGGCGCTCTCATAGTGCAGCTTCGCAAGCTGCAGATCGCCCGCGTCGAAATACAAATTCGCGAGGTTGTAGTGAGCCTCAACATGCCGAGGTTCGTTCTTCAGCGCGAGTGTGAAACAATCCAGCGCCTTCGGCATCCTGCTTTCTTCTAATTCGATGATGCCGAGGTTGCAATAAGCGTCCGCGAGGTTGTCTCCTTCGGCGATCGCCTCGCGATATAACTCGGCGGCTTTCTTATCGCCGCGTTCGTGCAGCAGCAAAGCTTCTTCGAAGGGGCTCAGGAGACGCGATACCCTGGCCTGAACCGGTTTGAACAGGTTCATCTGCCCTTGCAGCTCAGCTTCGACCTGCTTGAGCGTCAGACCCTGTCCGCGCAGCTCGCGGACGCGGCGAAACTGGGTCAGCGCAGTGAAATCGTAGAGCGATTCGCCGGCTTCCGAAGACAGCGCCGCGCTCACGACGCCTTGCTCGGTCCAGCGACGTATCACACGTTCGCTGAGACCAAACAGTTGTTTGATTTCGTGAACCGTGTAGGTCGACTTGACCCGTTGGTAATCTGCTTTCGACGGCGCCGGGGCGGGGAACCGGAGAATCTTGGTATCTTTTTTTGACATCCGATGAAGCTCGGCCTATGACGCTTTGCTCTTTCGAGCCTTCTTCGGCTTTGCTTCCTCCGCTTCTTCCTGCTTGTTGGCCTTGCCTGTTGCTTTTACCATCGGCTTGCGTTGGGCTTGTTTGATGCTCTCTTTGAGCGCGGTCATGATGTCAACCGTGGGCTGCTCTTCCTCGACAAAACCGGCCACTTCTTTACCGGCGATCTTGGCTTCGATTATGTCTTTGAGAGCTTCGTTATAGCGGTCTCTCATCTCGATCTCGCCAATCGAAGTCACCATTTGCTCGACCAGGGTGTGGGCGAGCTTCAGCTCGTTCTTGTCTATCTCGATGGGTTCAAGCTGGGGGACCTCGTTCATCTTTCTCACTTCCTTTGGATAGCGCAGCTTGTATACGACCAAACCGTCGTCTTGCGGTGCGATGGCGATGAAGTCTTCGCGGTCTCGCAGGACAACTTTGCCGAGGCCGACCTTGCCGGTGTCTCTCAGGACTTCGCGCAGGAGCGCGTATGTCTTAGCGCCGACCTCGCCGTCGGGACCCACGAAGTACGGTGAGTCATATAGCATCGGCGGAATCTCACCCTTATCGACGAAGCCGACTATGTCGATGACCTTGGTGGTCTTCAGTTTGACCTTTGCCAGATCATCGGGTTCAAGGATCGCGTACTGGTCCTTCGAGTATTGATAACCTTTGATGATCTCGTCGTTGGTGACGATCTTGTTGCACTTCTTGCATCGCTTGTCGTAAGCGATCGGACCGTAGTCCTCTTTGTGCAACTGGTTGAGGTGGATCTTCTCCGACGTTTCGATCGCGTTGTAAACGCGAACAGGGATTGCGACTAGCAAGAAACGGATGTGACCTTTCCAAATTGAGCGCATTTCATGTCTCCTCGAGGGCTTGGCGGGATTATACAACGGGCTCGGTGTGCATCGTCAAGAAATCGCATTTCGATTGGGTTTCTTTGTTAGGCAACGGGAATCAGTTCTTTACGGCCTTGCGGTGAGAGCCTTTCACGAACCGCCGAAACTAGACGCCAACGCGCCAAAACAGCGAAAAGACCAAGGCAGCTGCCGCGCTGGTGCCATCTCGCCGGGAATTTCTAGCTACCCATGCAACAACGGCCCCTACAAAAGTTCCCACCGTAAATAGTTCACTGTAAGGCGAGCGAGTTTAGCTCCCAACCCTACGCTGAAGCAGCGGAATGATTGGGAGGTATTCCGGCTACCTGAGCAGCGTGTATACGCCGGTTGCAAGCCAGCTCACGATTACTGTCCGGTAGAGCAGTATTTCAGCCTCGCTCCAAGACGGCAGCCCACTCGCGGAAGGGATCGCACGTTGCGACATTCTTGCGTTCCCAGCGGTATATAGAGTCACCATTCCAGTCAGCTCATGAGGCGTCAGGTGGCTGGCCTGGCGGTGATGCCGGCCCCGGCGGCTGGGGCTGCTTGTCTTGTTCCAGGATGCGCCGCTTGGCGGCCGCATAGGCAGCGTCGGAGAGCGCGCCCTGCTGGTGCAGCTGAGCGAGCTGGTGCAACTGCGATATCCACGATGCCCGGTCATCCGCGGCCGCGGTGGGGGGCGGGGCAGGGGCGGCTGACCTGGCGGGCGTGGCCGGCTGGGCAGGCACGGGAGCACCAGGGCTGGCCGGAGTCTGGAGCTGCTGGCCTTCGGGGTTCACTCCGAGCTGACGCCAGAACCGCTCGGCCTGCGCCATGTACCGGGCCTGGGAGAACCGGCCCGCGCGGAACGACGCCGTCGCGGCGGACATCGAACGTA
>CAZOOE010000373.1:0-6876 GCA_964581275.1 uncultured Clostridia bacterium | reverse complement strand
AGCGACCGAAGTAAATCCCGGGTTTTTGAAAAGCGTTTTGATTTGGTGGGAGGGATCGTACCAAAGAGTCTCCATGAGCCTGCCTTTAGTTGGTGCGCGCTTCAAGCATCTGCTCGGTTGGGGTCTCAACCGCGCCAACGCGCCGCATGTTGAATACTCTCCACTATGGTTTTGGTTAGTACCTTACTAAATCGTTGGTACTTGTGTTCCGCCCCGCGCTTGCTACTTGATGGAACCCCTCGATGATAAGGAGTGGGGGCGCAGCTGACTATTCCTTCGGCTCGCGCCCCTTGTCCTTTATCAGCACAACGTCGGTGGTCGTGACCCCGCGCGAGCAGGCCATCAGTTTTCCGTCCAGTGACCAATCAAAGCTGAAGATCTTATCCGCAGGGAAGGTGGTAAGTTGCTTCGGAAGGCCTCCGTCCACGGCCTGACTCCAGATGTTGGACACTCGTTCTTTGTCGTCGAGGTACAGAATCGCCTTGCTGTCTGCGGACCAGCGATATTGAGTGAGAGGCACATTTAGCAGCTTGGAGGGCGGGCCCCCGCCAAACGGGATGATTGCGACTCTGGGGCCCGAGCCCGGTTGATCCCCGTTTGTTTGGCAGGCGATCCATTTCCCGTCGGGGGAGATGACCGGCTTGACTGCCAGTCGTTCGTTCATTTGAACTGGATCGCCACCGTCAATCGATATCCTCCACAGTGTCAGTTTGCCGTCGCTGCCGAGTGGCGTGTAAACAACCCACTTCCCATCAGCCGAACAAGCTGGAAAGTATTCACCCTCTCCCTGAGTGAGTTGCCGCGGGTTGCTTCCGTCGATGCCTACGCGCCAGATGTTGAACGTCGCTGGGCTGGCTGCTCGATTGGAGTCGAAGACGACATAACGTCCATCAGGGGAAGCCGCCGGGAACACGTTGACTCCGGCATCGAAGGTCACCTGCCTCTGGTTTTTCCCGTCCGCGTCCATTATCCATAGATCGGCGGTCCCGCCGGCATCAGAGATGTAGAGAAGCCGGCCGTCGGGAGTCAACGATATCTGATCATATCTCCCCGAACCCGAGGTGATCTGTCGAGCCCGGCTCACATCTCCGGCGGGAGCGACCCATAAATTCGCAACCGAGTCGGCCTGGACGGTCACCAGCGAAGCGGAGTCCGCGGAGATGCTGACCCCCGCATAGTTGTTCAGGTCGTTTGTGATTCGCCTGGTCTTTCCTTCCGGGTAGCTGAGCTGCCATATCTGAAGCTGTCGTGCCCCGGGCGTTTGATCCACCGCGCTGATGACCAGCGCGCTGCTATCCGTTAACCAGGCCACGCCGGATATCGCCAGCCACTTCTGCGATCCGATGACCTTCTCGGTTCCATCGGAAACCTGAACCGCGACCAGTTCGTTTCGAAACCCGCCGCTTACTTTTCTGGTGGCCGCTGCGATCACTTTGCCATCCGGTGACCACTCCGCCAGCAGGAAAAGGTCTGGCAGTTTGTACGTAAGCAGCTTTTTCTCGTCGCTACCATCAGCGTTAACCACTATCAGTGAGCTCTCTCCGGTTGAGTGGCGCACGAAGGCGAACCGCTTTCCGTCGCGCGAGAAGGTTATCGCGCTGTCAACGTCATCTATCAGCTTTCGGGGAACGCCTCCAAGGACCGGCACTTGAAAGAGACTGCGAACGGCAGCGCCCCTCTCTCCTTTGACGAAGTAAACATAGTTGCCGTCCCGTGAGAAGGTCAGTCCGACGTAGTTCCCATCGTCGGGAGCGACGATTTGCACGTTGCTCGACGTCGCGGTCTGTCGCACCCACAATCCCTGCTTGCCCGTTTCGTTCACTATGTGCACAACGTACTTTCCGTCTGGGGATATGACCGCCCCTAGGGCGCGCCCGGTGCTCGTGAGCTTGCTGATGCCTGTGTTCTGAAAAGCCGGGACAGCGGTCTTGCCTTGCTTTTGGCCAAGTAGGAAATAAACCAAGAGCGCCACAATGAAGGCCAACAGAAGCAGCCCTGCAACGATCGGAATGCGGTGTCCTCCCGTCGTGGAGGCTTGTGAGATACCGGACACCGGGCCGCTCGGCGGAGATCCGTGCGGATCGGTTACCACCGACTGGGACCCGGTCACGAGAACCTGAGCCGGCTGCTGGGCGGTGACTGTCGTGTAGCCTTGGGACAAAGTGGGCTGAGAAATATTAATCCCGGAGAGCCTTGGTTGAGAATCATATTCCTTGATCAGATCGCGCAGATCGATCGCGATGTCTTTGATCGACTGGTAGCGGTCGGCACTGTCTTTCGCAAGACATTTGCGGATGATTCGTTGGAGCTCCGCAGGCGCATCGGGATTTCGGTCCGACACTGGCGCAACTTGCGCGTAGACGATCTTGTGCAGCGAATCGATGACCGAGTCGCCTTGAAACGGCTTCAGCCCAGTTGCCGCTTCATACAAAATGCACCCGAAGGAAAAGATATCTGAGCGTTGGTCAACGGGTTTGCCTTGAGCCTGCTCGGGCGACATATAGCCAATTGTGCCCATGACGACACCCGGCCGGGTCTTGTCCATCACCGCAGTCGCCGCTTCGTGCGGGTCGGCTGCGAGAGGTGCGGCGGGCTCTACTTCAAGCAACTTCGCAAGACCGAAATCGAGGATCTTCGCATAGCCGTCCTCGGTGACCATGATATTTTCCGGCTTCAAATCGCGGTGTACGATGCCTGCCGCGTGCGCCTTGGCGAGCCCGTCAGCCGTCTGTGCAAAGTATTTCAGCAACTTCTTAAGCTCGAGGCCTTCGCGGTGAATCTTGACGTGAAGCGTCGTGCCGCTGACATACTCCATCGCGATATAGTGGACGGTGGCTTGCGGATTCTCGGCGTCGGGTTGAACTTCACCGATCTCGTAGATGGTAATGATGTGTGGATGATTCAACGCGGAGGCGGCCTTTGCTTCTCCGATGAATCTCCGAACGCGATCCGAGTCGGTTACCAGGTCGGCAGGTAGTATCTTCAATGCGACTGGGCGATCAAGCCTGGTGTCGTTGGCCTTATATACTTCACCCATTCCCCCGGCCCCGATTGGCTCGAGTATATGGTAGGGTCCAAGAGTGGTTCCACTTGTAAAAGGCATGTCTGCTCTGCTCGAGTTGTAACGGCGAGATTATATCAGAAGAGATTCATCAACAATCGCTCACAAATGACCGTTCGATTCCAGCTTTGCCAATTCGGCATCGAGGTGCGCAAGGCCGCGTTCCAACATCACAATGTGACGCCTCATATATGCTCTTTCCATCTCTCGGAGTATACGGGTCCTTTCGAGTAACAGTGTTTCCTTGCGCCTTAAGTGCTCGGTCTGATCCGGAGACAGCTTCGGCCTGCGCCGAGCCTCTTGTTTAGCCTCGGCCGCGCCGATCTGATCCTCAACGGCTTTGCTTTCCCATCCCCTTGCCATGCGTTTGATTATAGTCCGGTTGGCGAGAAAGGACGATGCAACCAGGATATGAGTCGACTCCTAGAACCAGGAGATCGCCGAAATCAACCAGTAAAGCATCAATCGGGACTCCGGCGGGGCTAACGCGGGCGACTCCGTTCGAGCTCGGCCGGCACACTAACTACTGTTTTCCGCTCGGCAAATTTGGCATTGTCGGGATACTCAATTCTTTGTAGTCTGACGGTATTGAGAAGAGCGAGTCATCTAACGCTTTGCTTTCGACCCTGGTTGCTTCCATCGTCATCTTGACTCTCCCATCGGCTCTCGCGGTGAGCTTCAAGGGAAATGCGCCGCCTTCTAGAAACTTTACCCATTCCGGATGGGCAGCAGCCTCGGCAAGCATTTTCGGACCGAACGCGAGATTTTTCCAAGAGTCAAAGCCCCCTCGGCCCTGACCGCCCATTCCGAAATAACCAAGCCCTTTCGCCACGCATATGTCGAGTTCCTCGTTGTCTCCCATCAACCAGTGTTCGCACGTGTAGCCGGCGATTATCTCCTGTTTGCCCGTGGGCGTCAGTTTTGGAAACTTGGCGTCGGCTTCGCTCTGAGATTTCTTCATCTCCTTTGCGACATCTTTCATACCCTCGGCGGCTGCCTTCATATCCATTGTCATATACATTTTCCTCGAGGGCATGAGCGTTGTTATTTTTCCGCCATCCGTGTCCCAAAGCATCACTGCCGATCCCTCTGGGGCGTCGGGAATCTTGGTCTCGATGCGGGTCCGTCGGCCCTTCAGAAAGTAGGTCATTTCCATTTGCTTTTGACTCTCGCCCTCCATCTTCATTGCGATCATTCCTTCAAAGTCCCCACCTGAAGAGGAAGCGGTTGAGGAGACCGGGGAGGGTGTGTTGTTTGAAGCCGGCTGACCGGTCTTGCTGCAAGACATAGCGAAGGTCGCAATACTCAGGAGCGCGATCATTAGAAGCGGCTTGAATGTCTGATTCATAGCTTTTCGAAACACAGTTGCCTCCTAAGATCTATGTGTTGCAAGGCGTCCGAAGCGTACTATAGAATCTGCGCGCGATTCAATACGGAGGAGCATATGAAGATCGGCATACTCGTGGGCCGCGAAGGTACCTTTCCCCAAGCTCTTATCAGCGAGATCAACCAGCGAAACGCCGGGGTCACGGCTGAGTACATTAAACTTGGCGGAGTGCGGATGGCTGAGCCCTGCCCCTACGACACGATAATAGACAGGATCTCGCACGAAGTCCCGTTCTATCGAGCCTATCTCAAAAGCGCAGTGCTCTCCGGCGCCAAGGTCATCAACAATCCCTTTTGGTGGAACGCCGATGATAAGTTCTTCAACTATTCGCTTGCTACTTATCTTGGGATCGCGGTGCCAAAGACAGTTCTGCTGCCCCAAAAGGAATACAAAGAAGGTGTCGTGGCCGAATCACTCAGAAACCTCGAGTATCCGCTCGATTGGAATGGCATCATTGACCACATCGGGTTGCCCGCGTTCATCAAGCCTTTTGACGGAGGCGGGTGGCGCGGAGTGTCTCGCGTCAACACCCGAGAGGAGTTGATGGAAAAGTACAACGCCAGCGGGACTGATTGCATGGTCTTGCAGGAGTACGTGCCCTTCGATCACTACGTCAGATCGTATTGTATCGGCAAGAAGGATGTTTGCCCAATGCCCTATGATCCGATCTTTCAGCGCTACCTTGTTGTCGATAACTATCTTGATCCTGAAATGGACGAACGCGTGCGGCGGGAAACGATCCAGATTAACGAAGCGCTCGGCTATGACATCAACACAGTCGAGTTCGCGATCGCCGGAGGTACGCCTTATGCTATCGATTACATGAATCCAGCGCCGGATGCCGACTGGTGGTCAGTGGGGTCCATCTATTTCAAATGGATGGTTGAGAAAGTAGCGGACCTCGCGGTTGAAACCGCTCTCCACGGAAAACCGACGATTACCAGTCATCGATGGAGCGAGCTCTTGAATCACGAAATCGAGCGGTCAAACGCCGGGAAGCCAGCGGGGGCATAGGAAGGTTTCCGGGTTCGGGGTCCCGAGTTCAAAGTTCTGAGTTCAAGCTTCAGGTTGCGAAGGAGAGACAAGCAAAAGCTTGAACTCAGAACTTTAACGCGGAACCCCCAAACGTTGAACCCTGAACCTTGAACGCTAAACCCTGAACCCCGAACCAAACCGATGACCAGCCAGGCGGCCCACGAGTACAACTCATTGATAGACCGCAAGCCTGCCCTGCTTGAAGCGTCCCGCGCTTTTCTCGAGCAGCGGCTAAACGAAGCTCGTTTCGTGTTTGGCGGCCGAATGTTGTCTCCCTATCTGCGCCCTCACTTCGTCACAAGGAGCGAGTGGCAGCAGATCACCGGGACCTGTGAAACCGTTTGGGGCGCGATCGAAAAGGTCGGCCGCATCGCGCCTGACGATAGGCTGATGCTCGAGCAGATAGGTCTGACAGCCGGGGAGCGTGAGTTGGTGGCAGTCGATCCGGGCTACGGCGAGGTCTCGGTCACTTCGCGGCTGGATTCCTTTCTGACTGATGAAAGGTATCAGTTTGTCGAACTGAACGCCGAGTGCCCCGCGGGGATCGCATATCAGGACGTTGCGGCGGAGATTTTTTGCGACTTGCCCCTCATGCGTGAGTTCACACAGCAGCACCGAGTCACACCGATGTTTTGCCGTAAGAACATGCTTGAGGCGCTGCTTGGGATCTACGAGCGTGTTCGAGGGTGCGGAGAAAAACCTCAGATCGCGATCGTGGATTACAAGGGCTTGCCGACGCAGCGTGAGTTCGAGTTGTTCAAAGAATTCTTTGAAGCCGGCGGTTATGCGACGACGATTGTCGACCCGCGCGACTTGGAACTGCTCGAGGGCAAACTCCATCACGGCGACTTTAGGATCGATCTGGTTTACAGGCGGGTGCTGACGACTGAGCTGCTCGAAAGAGTCGATGAATGCCGCGCGTTTGTTAAAGCTTACAAGACACGCGCGGCGATCTTCGTGAATTCGTTCCGAACGAAATACGTTCACAAGAAGATGCTCTTTGGAGTACTGACCGATGAGCGGCATCAGCGCTATTTCTCGGGCCCTGAGCAAGAAGCGATTCAACGGTCGGTACCGTGGACCCGAAGAATTGAGGATATTAAAACGACCTACAATGGGCATCAGATCGATCTCTTAGAGTTCGTGCGGCGTCAGCGAGACACGCTGGTGTTGAAGCCGAACGACGACTACGGCGGGCACGGCATTTATATTGGTTGGGAATCCGACGAGAGCGTCTGGGACCGCGCAATCGAAGCAGCATTGCGAGGCGACTACCTAGCTCAAGAGCGCGTAACAACATCTCGAGAAATGTTTCCGTTCGTCGACGAGACCGGCGTGCACATGATCGAGCAGTTGCTTGACCTCGACCCGCTGTTGTTCTTTGGGAAAGTCT
>CAZOOE010000372.1:0-6879 GCA_964581275.1 uncultured Clostridia bacterium | reverse complement strand
CCACAATCGCCAGCACCTGCAGCAGCACAATCAGGTTGATCATTCGATGGGTCGTGCCAAACCGCTTGTGTGGCGCGCGAAACCAGTCGGTCATCACCCCGTCTTCTGAAACGCGATTGAGCACTCCATTCGATCCGATAATTGATGTATTAATCGCCCCGGCAAGCATCAGGAACCCGACGACGACGATGAAGCCCTGAAACAAAAGCTTCAGCGGAGACGGCCCGCTGAGATACATCGCGATGCCGCTGATCAAGTTGTCCTTGTACTGCATCCTGATATCGTCGGGTATGAGAGCAAAAGCGAAGAAAGACACCAGCGACGTAAACAGCAGCGAGTACAGGAAGATCACAAAGCCCGCGCGCATCAGGTTCTTGTGCTTCGGATATTCCAGCTCTCGGTTTACTTGAGCGAGCGACTCTTCGCCGGACATCGCAAGAAAGGAGTGCCCGAACGCCATTAGGATTCCGATCAGCCCGAGCAACGCTCCGGCATTTAGGGTGATGCCAAAGCGCGGCTCGGGTTCCTTTTGCGGCGTCGGCGCCGCCAGGGGTGTGTCAGGCGGCAGCTCACGCAACGCTCCAGGCGCGACGTCAGGTAACCATCCAACTGCGTCCTTGCTGAACGCCAAATTGTGTGGCACCGGCGCCGGAGGAACTCGCTGCGTTTCAGGCTGAGTTAGAATGCTGTATCCGGACCAGAGAATCAGCACGACCACCATTACCGTGGTCACATACATGATTCGCAGAGCATCTTCCGATGATTCGTGAATGCCCATCGTATTGCGCCACCAAAAATAGAGCGTGATGAGAATGGCGATGCCCGCCGCTATGTAGTTAACCAGGATCGGCGAGGGATTCCAGGGAAGGCCGAAGTAGGTGGCGGTCTGGGCACAGAGGCCGACGATGTATTGCCCCGCTGAAACGCCGGATATCGGGCCGGTTAAGATGTAGTCAAACATCAGCGCGGAGACCGAAAGCTTGGCCAGCGTCCCGCCCATCGCTTCTTTGACGACCCGATAAACTCCTCCTCGGGTGAACATTGCGCATGATTCAATGTAAACCGCGCGTACCGCGTAAGAGAAAAGCATCACGCCGAGGATGAACCACGGCGCGGCCTTTCCGATCGCTTGCTCCGCGATGCCGCCGACGTAATAAGCCGATGACCCGAGGTCGTTGAGTACGATTGCCGCCGCGCGCCAGAAGGATATGAAAGACAGCATCACCGTCGTGGCAACCACAACTTTGACCTGTCGATCGGTCTTTATCGTATCCACTGGCATCTATGAAACCTCCAATCGAGTCAGGGACTAGGGCATCGCGTGCTCACGCTTGGGCTTCGCGGGTTTCTCCGCCTCTTCAGCAATGGTCGTGGGAAGTCGAAATTGCAACAGCTTGCCCTTACGAGCTAATTCAACGCCGGCGCACCTCGGACATCGATAGACATATAAATAGATGGACGCGGAAGTGACTCGAATGAGGGCGGCCGCCAGCTCCGCTCCAGAGCCTTCCCAGGAACAGGCATGACATACAACGCTATTGTTTCTGATATTTAGTTCACGGCCTACTGAAAGCATTAAGCTCTAGCGCGCATCGGAGAATTTCGACGGCAAACTGCAAATAAGCCTGCGGTCTACAAACCTCAGCAGTCTTCGGGAAGCGCTCGATTACGGTTCGCCCGAAGCGGGCGGCCGGTGACTTTGCGGCAGCCTGATTCTCACGCTAACATCAAGCACATAAGGAAGGCATTAAATAACTATAAAATTTTCGTAAAGGCCGCTTTGGAAATCAGCCGGCGGAGTGCATTTCAGCGCGTTTTCGGCTTTCTTCTTCCAAGGCCTTTCGAATGGCGGGTTGGGTAGCCATCGCCACCTCCAGATCATCGCCATGCAGCTTGTAAAGCGTGCACTCGGTGACCGCCGTCACGGTTGCGTTACGCGGTTCGCGACTGAGGAGGGCGGCCTCACCGAAGAAGTCTCCGGCGATCAGCGTCGCAAGGTCACGTGAGACTCCGTGTTCTTCGCGAGAAACACGCACCACACCGTGACTGATGAAATACATATGGGTGCCTGGCTCACTTTGCCGGATGATCGCCTCACCTTCGGAGATCTTGTGCATGCTCATCCGGACAGCGATGTTCGCCAGATCTTCCAAAGAAA
Organism: uncultured Clostridia bacterium; assembly: GCA_964581275.1. Taxonomy (GTDB): domain Bacteria; phylum Acidobacteriota; class Blastocatellia; order UBA7656; family UBA7656; genus Onstottus_A. The sequence goes on along the minus strand of CAZOOE010000372.1, from coordinate 4,721 downwards.
GGTCTTGAAAGAAAGGCATTTTCGTTAGCAACTCGATCGGCTCGAGTTTCAGCTTAGCAATGTCGTGTCCCTTCAGCGACCGAAGCTCGCGCGCGATTTCATTTTTCATACTTTCGGCCACCGCTGCGGGAAGCGCGCCGTGTTCCGACTGGCGGGCGATTGATTCAAGCTCCTCGGCCAGAAGCAGTCGTCGACCCAACCTGCTTTGCATATCGTTGATGAACTCAGGGTACTGCTCTGCTATCTGGTCCAGCTGGTGCTGCGCCGTCTCGTAGTTCCCCCGATATTGGCGGCGAAGCTTATCTACGATGTACCAGGGCGTCGATTCCACCCGAGCCAGCGTCTCCAGAATGTCCAGCACGCGCCTGCTGCTCCGAAACCGCGCCCCGACGATCTCGTAGTGCGCGGCGATGCGATTGAAGCGCAAGCGCTCCGCCAGAGAGCCAAGAAGAGACGCCCTCCCAATCAAGCGCAGAACCGGGGCCTCAATTCCCTGCACTGACGATTTGTTAGAGTCAACCTCGGTGTATTCGCCCAGATTCCGCACGGCATCGATTTGCCTCTCGAGAGTCAACAGAAGCCGCCTGAATGAGTGTTCGCTCAGTTGGCCCTTATTCAACATGTCAACGTACAGCGATTTCTCTTCGGCAAGCGCTCGCAGGTAAAGGAGCGAGCGCAGCTGATCATCGTCATCAAGCTCAGTCTTGTGCAACTCTTCAATTTCCGCCTTTATCCGGGTGATCTTCTTTTCATACTGCGCCAGCAACCGCATCGCTACCGAACCCGGGAACAATCCCCCCGACAGTAATTCAGGCAATTGGTCGACTGCTCGATGCTTGGCCGCGAAGTCGCTTTCTAGTCGTGCCAGCCGATCAGCCAGCAGCGGACGATCCAGCGCAAGCCGGCGCACAAGAGGCTCGATGGTCAGCCCCTTCACCAAAAGTGTGAATAGCACGGCGCCCATCACCAGGGCGACAAAGGTATCGCGATACTGGAAAGGGGGTAGGCTCAATACAACCGCAAGGGCAATGGCTCCGCGAAGCCCTCCCCAGAAAACCACCGCCTGATATGCTCGATCGATCGGCTCGGCTCTTGGCAACCGCTCTACGAACGGCATCAGTCCATAAATCACAGCGGCGCGTGACACGAGCATCGCCACTACTACCCAAAACAGCAGCCCCAACGTCCCTCGCAAGGCCGATAGATCCACTCGCAGACCTACCATCAAAAAGATCAGGGCGTTGGCGACGAAAGCGATGTATTCCCAAAAGCGTTCGAGGTAGTCCCGCACCGCATGCGAGATCTTCATTCGGCCCCAACCACCGATCGTGATCCCAGCGGCGATCGTCGCCATGACACCGCTGACATGAAACACCTCTTCGGCGAACAGATACGACGCGTATGCGAGAACTGTCGTTAGCGTGATCTCTATGAATTGATCCTCGACGCTTCCCATGGCGTAGCCGGTTAGAAGTCCCAGCACCCACCCCACTGCGAGGCCGCCGACGAACACGACGCAAAAGTTTATTGCTCCTTTGGCGATCAACTGATTCGAAACACTGCCGGCGAGCACCACTCCGAGCAGAATGCGTGCGAGAACAATAGACGTGGCATCGTTGAAGAGGCTTTCGCCTTCGACAAGAACCCTGAGTCTTTGGGGCGCACCGAGCCGCTTGAAGACCGCTGTCACTGCCACCGGGTCGGTAGCGCTCAAGATAGCTCCCAAGAGCATCGCGGGCGCAGCCGGAATCGGCGTTGCGATCGCCACAATCGAGCCAATAACGAAAGTCGACACCAGGAGTCCCGGTATCGAAAGCACCAGCACCGATCCGAGATCCTCGCGCAATTGCCGGGCGTCGAGATTGAACGCCGCTTCAAAAATAAGAGTAGGAAGGAAGACGTAGAAAATCAGCGAAGACGATATCTCAAGGTTGTGAAGCGCGGGTAGAACACCAGGGTAAGCGGACGACACGACCGACAAGGCGATGCCGACGATAACCAGAGCGACTGTGAAGGGAAGCTTCAGGCGCCTGGTCACACCGAGGATAATTGCAGCTATCAGTAGCAGTCCGACTACGCCCTCGACGATTTCAACTATTCCAATGTCCATAACGTTTATCGGAGCTGCCTATTCGCGATTTCAACGCACCGGCTAAAGCATTCGAATCCTTTGCGGCTAAGTCGGCGCCAATAAGCTAGCCGAGATGAGCAAAAGAGTTTAGCCGAGACGGTGGACGGAAGTCATCAAAAACCGCAAGGCAGGAAGCTAGTGAAGGATGTCCGGAATCATGATTATCGCAAACAACCGACGGCGGCGAGCGAGAGCTGCAAGGGGATCAGCCACAGGTTAACGTCGTGCTGAGAACGAAGCTTCGTAGGACGCGGGGAAATATCTGATGTGAATCGAGACTCATCGAGACTGTGAGAGTATACAACCGCTCCAAAGACAGCATACGGTCACTGGTGCGGCCGGCCTACCGAACTGCTGCGACTTCTCTAGGTTTTGTTTATGTTCCGCGGCGCAAAGTTCTGTGCCGCGGAACACAGTACTAGCTACAGTATCCAAGTTCGATCTCCTCCTTTCCTTCTTCGGAACCCTGGCTAGACTTCAACGCGGTACTTGAACATGCCTCCCCCGACAAAGGTCATCGGCACCTCGGGCAGGTCATGCGTCGCAAAGAAGTCAGCCCCACGCTTGGTTATGGTGCTTGATCCGCCTCCTGACGACACACGCACCGTTACCACCGGTAGCTTCGCCGCTTCGACGACTTCCACGCCCAGCAACTCTGCCAGCGACCTCAGTTCGTTGAGGAGCTCGTCCTGTTTTGATGAGTTGAGAGACGTCATTGTAATCCTCCTTTCAATCCGGAGCTTCCCGCGCACTAGAACAAACTTGAACTGACTCTAAACCGCCCGCGGTGGAACGTAAGGTTGTAGGAACAGTCGGTGCAAAGACCGCTGAGTTCCTTCTATGTCTCACCATCCGCAGCCGGGAGAGTTAAGCCTGTCGGGCACCGGACTCCGTCTTCATTACACACTGACTCTACAAGAAAATGCATAAAGGAGTGGTAAGTAGGGCATTAAGAATTCGTCAAATCGGCAGGAAGGGTCTGTTCAAGGTGCCGATTGCGACAGCGGCTCAGAATGCTGAGACGGTATTCCGAATTGTGAGGACCCCTGAAGGTGCGGGTGCTCGCGGGCGAACATCAGCGAGATCGGCAGGCGCAATTCAAAGCAGCGTGCCCCGCAGAATGATCGCCGCCACGCTGAAATAGATCAACAGGCCGGTCACATCCACCAGCGTCGCTACGAAAGGCGCAGACGAAGCGGCCGGATCAAATCCCAATCTGCGCAACAATAGCGGCAACATCGACCCGGTGAGCGTACCCCACAGAACGATGCCCACAAGGGCGATCGCGACCGTTAACGCTACGAGAAACCAGTGCGGACCGTAAAGATCTGTAAATGTCGCCCAAAGAGCAATTCTCAAAAAACCTATCGCGCCGAGGATCAAGCCGAGCGCGAGCCCGGACAATATCTCGCGACGTATGACTCGCCACCAGTCACGCACGCCCACTTCGCCCAAGGCAAGCGCGCGAATCACCAGCGTCGCTGCCTGCGAGCCGGAGTTCCCGCCGCTGGATATGATCAAGGGCACGAACAATGCCAAAATCACCGCGCGTTTTATCTCTTCTTCAAAGTAACCCATCGCCGAAGCGGTCAGCATCTCTCCCAGAAAAAGAACCACCAGCCACCCGGCGCGCTTGCGGACCATTCTGGTTAACGCGATGCGCATATAAGGCTCATCGAGCGCTTCCATGCCGCCGATCTTGTGTATGTCCTCAGTCGCTTCTATCTCGGCAACGTCGAGCACGTCGTCAATTGTGACGATGCCAATCAAGACTCCCGTAGTATCAGTCACCGGAAGCGCGGAGCGGTCCTCGCGGCGAAAGACGGCGACTGCCGTTTCCTGATCGTCCGTCGCGGTGAGCGCAACGAAACGACGATCCATCAGCTCATAAACCGATTGATAAAGCGGGGCCAGCAAGAACCTCCTGATTCGCAGGTCATCGATCAGGACGCCAAGCTCATCGACTACGTAGATGTTGCTTAACGTTTCGCTGTCGGCGCCGTGCTCGCGTATGTAGTCGAGCACGTAGCGCACTGTCCACTCCGGTCGTACCGCCACGTAATCAGGCGTCATCAATCGGCCGACGGAGTTCTCGGGATATCCGAGAAGCGTGAGCGCAACGGTACGCTCGTCGGCTGGCAGCATACTCAGCAACTCTTTGGTTACCTCGGCCGGGAGTTCTTCCAGGAGCATCGTGCGGTCGTCGGGCGACATTTCATTCAAGATGGCTGCTGTGTCGGTTTGAGTCATTGACGACAGAAGGTGGCTCTGTTTCTCGGTTGGTAAGTACTCGAAAGTTTCGGCTGCCAGTTTGCGAGGGAGAACCCGAAAGAATATTGCTTGCTCGTGAGCCGGGGCGTCGCTAATCAACTCCGCCAGATCGCGGGGAGTCAGTCGAGACAGGTTCTCGCGCAACGCTGCAAAGTCGCGCGAGCGGAATATATCATCCAGATTCGGCAGCTCGTGCATTCGACAAACGGTGCTTCATCTACGTGGATAACTTCTCAGCAATCAGACTCCGGGATCGAAACGATAACCGATCCAAGGCTCAGTAAGAATATAGCGAGGCGCGGAAGGATCAGCTTCGATC
>CAZOOE010000371.1:0-6919 GCA_964581275.1 uncultured Clostridia bacterium | reverse complement strand
GGGGGGTTTGTAATATGCTCGGCGATTTGAGGACTGTACATCGTAAAAATGGAGTTCGAATCTGGAGTCTGAGGTTTCCGGGGTTCGAGTAGATGAGCCTGGAATCGATCGTCTACGAATGAACCGATTGGGGCTCAACATTTGCCTCTGTCGGCGACATCTCACGAAGCCGGGCCACGGTGTCGGCTAGAACCGAAACCGCATAGTCGATTTCATCGCGAGCGGTGAACGCGCCCAGGCTGAAGCGCAAGCTACCGCGGACTTCATCGCGGGAGAGACCGAGCGCATGAAGCACGTGGCTTGGCTCAAGCGACCCTGAAGCGCATGCCGATCCGGTGGATACTGCGATACCTCTCAGATCAAGCGCGATCAACAAGCTCTCACCATCAACGCCGTCAAAGCTCATGTTCGAGATGTTAGGTACACGTTGCTGTTTGTCGCCGTTTACTCGAACATCCGAGAAGCGCGAGACCACTTCCTGCTCGAGGTAGTCTCTCAACTCGCGCATCCGGTTGATTCGTTCGTCGAGTTGCGTTCTAGCCAGCTCAGCTGCTCGCCCGAGCCCCACAATACCGGGAACGTTCTCAGTGCCGGCTCTTCGATCGCGCTCGTGATGACCGCCGTAGAGCAGCTTCGACAAGCGTATTCCTTTTCGGATGTATAACGCTCCGATACCCTTAGGTCCGTGAATCTTGTGACCCGACAGCGACAACAGATCAACGCCCAAGCGCCTAACGTCGACCGGGATCTTGCCGATCCCTTGAACGGCGTCTGTATGGAGGTGTAGGTGTTCCAGTCCACGTCCGCGAGCCTCGGCTACCACAGTTCCAATTTCCTCGATAGGCTGGACAGTACCGGTCTCATTGTTCGCGAGCATCACCGAGATGAGAGTTGTGTCCTCGCTGATGGCCTTGCGAATATCATCGGCGTTGACGAACCCGCTTCGTGATACTGGAAGATAAGTGACCCGATAGTCGTCCGCTTCGAGCGCTTCACAGGTTGCGAGCACCGCCGGGTGCTCGATTTTAGTGGTGATGATGTGGCGGCCGTGGTCGCGTTGCGCCTCGGCGATTCCTCGAACTGCAAGGTTGTCGGCTTCGGTTCCCCCGGACACAAAAACAATTTCGGTTGGCGCGGCATTGATCAGTGCGGACACTTCGCGGCGAGCCTTTTCGACAGCAGCCTTTGCCCGCTGTCCGAACGAGTGAACGGACTGTGCGTTGCCGATCTCCTCAGAGAAGTAGGGCAACATGGCCTCGATGACTTCTGCGGCCATCGCAGTCGTCGCGCTGTTGTCCAGGTATACCTTCATCTGTTCAGGTTTCGGATTCACAGTTCAGAGTCCAGAGTTCAGAGTACAACCTTTAGGTTGCTCTTTCGAGCTCGACGTTCGGATTCAGGCCTTAGTTTGAGAGGTCACAGAGCAAACATAAAGGTTGTACTCTGAACCCTGAACCTGAACTCTGGACCCTGAACCTGTTTATCGTTATCCGTGCTCCTCCTGCCACTCTTCATACCAGGCCATCTGAATCGCTTCGAGTTTCTTCTCGTTGGAATCCTTGGCGTCGCCGGCGAACCCGTCCAATTCCATCACCCACCGGTGCAAGTCAGTGAATCGTACGGCGAGCGGATCAACATCGGAATGCGCTTCGAGCAGCCTTATAGCAATCTCTTCGGTGTCGGTCCATCCAATCTCAGGCATTACTAGTTCCTCGTCTGGTTCGCGTCAAGGCATCGCTATGACTATGCGGCCAACTCATCGCTCAAGTGGACGCTCTCGCTTCGGACAAACGAATAGCAAATCGAGCAATGGTAGCTCCGAATCTCGAGTCTGATCGTCTCGGCATCCGGTCCTGTGATTTCTTGCTCGGATATCGATTTGTTCATGGGCTGAGGTACTGCGCATCGAGGACAAAACAATGAACTCATAACGTCTCCTTTCTCAACCGTGGCGAATGAAGTCAAGCACGTCCGGTATCTCGACGGTCACATCGCCGGTGACAATGCACTGGCAGCCAAGCCTTGAATGAAGCGTCAGCCCGTCCGCCATATAGAGCCGGTCCTCCTCGTCTTCCTCCATTTCGGTCAGATTCTCTTCGCCTTGTTTGACAATCACGTGACAAGTTGTGCACGCACAGTTGCCGCCGCACGAGTGCTCGAGGTCGACTCCGAAATTCAGCGCGATGTCCAACAGCGAGCCTTCCCGGCCATGCTCGTGGTATGGCGTCACTCCTGGCTCGAACATGACGGTCACCGGCTCACTGCTCGAGCGGAGGAACGTGATTTTGCAAGTCTTCCGTCCGGTCTCAGCGCACTGTTCCTCGGCTATTGCGCTGCCGCTTGCCTCTCCCACTTCCATGCTCACCCCTCCGCAACCTCGGATGCCTTGCGATCTTTCAGCGCCGTTACCAGCGCGCTGTCCATGATGATCTCTGCCAGATGCCGCGAAGCATCGTCGAGCAGGTTGATCTTTTCGCGTATCAGCTGGTGGTCTTCGCCGGCGACCGCCCGCCGGAGATCGTCGAGAGCGCGGCGAATTCCTGTACGCTCGTCGTTGTCGATCAAACCTTGCGGGTGTTCAGCCAGCGCCTTCTCGGCGGCGCGCATGACTGTCTCGGCTTCGTTTCGATCTTCGATTAGCTGACGCTTGCGAACGTCTTCTTCGGCGTATTCGAATGAGTCGAGCAACATTTTTTCGATCTGCTCCTCCGTCAACCCGTATGAAGGCTTCACTTCTATAGACTGCTCTTGGCCGGTTCGCAGATCGCGCGCGCTGACGGTCAAGATGCCGTTGGCGTCGATCAGGAACCGTACCTCTATTCGCGGGAGCCCTGCCGGCTGGGGCGGAATGCCTTTCAACGTGAACTTCGCCAGGCTCCGGCAATCCTCTACCAGTTCGCGCTCACCTTGAAGCACGTGAACGTCGATACCGGTTTGATTGTCGACCCAGGTCGTGAACATCTCCGCCGCCGAGGCAGGTATCGTCGAGTTGCGGTTGATTATCTTGGCCACGACTCCGCCCATCGTCTCGATGCCCAGGCTGAGGGGCGTCACATCGAGCAGAAGCAGATCTCGACGCCCGCCGGCGAGAATGTCGGCTTGAATTGCAGCGCCTAGTGCGACGACTTCGTCAGGGTTCAACTCGATGTGCGGTTCACGCTTAAAAAGGTCTTTCACTTTACTGCGTACCAACGGAATGCGCGTAGAGCCGCCGACCATCACGACTTCATCGATCTGTTCGGGCTCGAGTCCCGCGTCCTTGAGCGCTTGTTTGCACGGACCGAGCGTGCGGTCGACGAGATCCGAGATCAGAGCGCCGAATTCATCACGGGTGATCTCGCGCTGGTATGGCCGGCTTGGTTCAGAGGCGAGGTCGAGCTTTACCAGCCCACGGTCGGATACTGACAGCTCGTGCTTGGCTCGAATGACCGCACTTCTTATCGACTGAAATACCGCGGGATTCTTTGCGATGTCCCTGAAGGTGTGGTGTTCGAGCTCATCTAGTACCTTGGTGATGATCCGGTTGTCGATATCGTCGCCGCCCAGGTGGGTGTCGCCATTGGTCGACAGCACCTCGAAGATTCCTTCTTTGAGCTTCAGGATCGAGATGTCGAATGTGCCTCCGCCGAAGTCGTACACCGCGACTATCGCTTCGTCGCGCTTGTCTATGCCATACGCGAGCGACGCGGCCGTCGGCTCATTCACGATTCGCAGCACGTCAAGCCCGGCCAGATGCCCCGCGTCCTTTGTAGCCTGCCGCTGAGCGGCGTTGAAGTAAGCCGGAACCGTTATGACCGCCTGGCTAACTTCTTCGCCAAAAAACTGTGAAGCTCGTTTTTTTAGATCACGAAGGATGAATGCCGAAATCTCCGGCGGTGTGAATATGCGATCCCCCATTCGAAAGCCGATGACTTGCTCGCTGCCAGGCGCGATTCGAAACGGAACGAGGCTGAGATCAAGTTTAACGTCTTCGCTTCCCCTGCCCATGAACCGCTTGACTGAGTAGATCGCCTTGCGCGGTTCAGTGATGAGCCTATCGCGAGCTTCCTCGCCCACCAGCAACCGGTCCTGTTCAGTGTCGTAATAGACGACTGACGGCACCAGTCCGTTGCCAGACTGATCCCTAATAACCTCGGGGCCGTGGTCGCTCATATAAGCGACGAGGCTGTTGGTGGTGCCAAGGTCTATACCGACTACGCGGGCAGACTTCGGGCGCCCGCTCAGACTGAGTTCAATGACCGGCATTAACTACAATTCCTCCCGTATCTTTCTAACAAGTTGGCTGACGTATGATCGGTGTGAGAGCAAAACACTCATTCGGTCGAGTAGAGCCTTCTTTTCATCTGTTGCAGCGTTTCGATCGAGGGCAGAGTCCCAGTCCGCAGAGACTGCCGCCAGTCGTTGGTCGATGCCTCCTAACTTTTCCCATAAGTTGGAGAGCGCTTCTTCGAGCGACGACCGGGCTTCAGCGGCTTCTTCCTGGTCGCCCAACTTTTTTGCAGCCTTCAACTCTTCGACCTGCATGTTCAACTCGAAGACCTCTTCCAATAGGTCGGGCGGCGCTTTCTTCTCGGCTTCCTTGTAGCCTTCAATGGATAAAAGATACGAGACGCGGGCGACGCCATCGCGCAACGTGCGATAGGCATCGTTCAGTCTCGAAGAGCGGTCAATACTTGCGTGCCGTTCTTTTTCGCTCGCGCTCATGAAATAGTCGGGGTGGAGCTGCCGGCTAAGCGAATAGAACGACTTCTCAAGCTCCGATTCGTCGATGCGCACCTTTCGCGGCAAGCCGAAGAAGCTGAAGTGATCCGAGTCCTCGGCGAGTGCCTGAATCTTTCCACACAGGGAACAAAAGTGTCCGCCCGCGGGTTGAGCTCCGCAGTGCGGGCAGATGTCCTGTGAAACTCCTTCGTTGTTTGTTACAGCTTCAGCCATTCCACTTTGCGTCTCGTCGCCTCGGTACATTACGTCTTTGCAACTTGCCAGTTCTGCGTTTGTACTGTCCTGCCCAACAAAAAGATGGTTGAGTCGCGACGACACCCAACCATCAATCTCTTCCGGAATTGTAATTCCAGCCTGGGAGCAGTCATCGTGGCCTGCTTGGTGGTGCACGGCAACAGGCACGCAGAGATGCCTGCGCTCCCAGGAACGCACGACAAGCTAGACCGCAAAAGACTCGCCGCAGCCGCAGGTGCCTGAAGATTTGGGATTGATGAACGTGAACCCTCGTTGCATCAGGCCCTCTTCCTTGTAATCGAGCGTCGAGCCGTCCAGGAACAAAAAGCTCTTCAGATCGACGAAGACCTTCACGCCGTCCCTTTCGAAGACTTTATCACCGGGCCGCTGTTCGGTATCGATCGCCAGGTTATAGCTCATCCCCGAACAACCACCGCCCTTCACGCCGACTCTCAGACCGCCCTCGGAGATGCCCTGATCGTGCATAATCTCGCGAACTTTTTCGATAGCTTTGGAAGTCAATTCAATCATTGTGCTCACGCGTTGACCGCGGCTTCTTCGGCTTTCTCCGGCTCGGCCGCCTGCTTGTGTTGATAGTCGCGGACCGCGGCTTTGATGGCGTCTTCAGCAAGAACCGAGCAATGAATCTTGACCGGCGGGAGGTTCAGTTCCTTGACGATCGCCGTGTTCTTGATCGCCAGCGCATCGTCCACCGTGCGCCCCTTAAGCCACTCGGTCGCCAGGCTCGAGCTTGCGATGGCCGATCCGCAACCAAATGTCTTGAACTTTGCATCCTCGATAATCTGCGTCTCGGGGTTGATCCTGATCTGCAGCTTCATCACGTCACCGCACTCGGGCGCGCCGACAAGGCCGGTACCGACGCTGGGGTCTTTTTTATCGAGGCTTCCGACATTGCGCGGATTGTTGTAGTGATCGACGACTTTATCTGAATATGCCATTCGTTTGTCCGTCCTCTCGTACTGTTAAGATCGCTCTCATTCGCCGGCCCACTGCACCTTGCTGAGGTCGATTCCTTCCTGGACCATCTCCCACAGGGGTGAAAGCTCTCTCAATCTGTTCACGGCTTCGTTCACCCGGCCGATCGTGTAATCGACTTCCTCTTCAGTGTTGAATCGCCCGAGCCCAAATCGAATCGAGCTGTGTGCAAGCTCCTCTCCGACGCCCAGCGCCTTCAGCACATAGCTCGGCTCAAGACTCGCCGACGTGCACGCAGAACCTGATGACACCGCGATGTCGTTGATGCCCATCAGCAACGACTCGCCTTCGACATACGCGAACGACACGTTGAGATTGCCCGGCAGGCGCTCGGTTGGATGACCATTGACGTAGACATCGGGTATCTCGTCCATGATTCCTCTTCGCAGCTTTTCGCGGAGGTTGAAAACGCGATCGTTCTCGAGCGGCATTTCTTCCTTTGCGAGCTCGCAAGCTTTCCCCAAACCGACAATACCGGTTACGTTCAAGGTCCCGCTGCGCATGCCCCGTTCGTGACCGCCTCCGTCCATCATTGGCACCAGCACCACGCGCGGATTCTTGCGGCGAACATACAGTCCCCCGACGCCCTTTGGTCCATAGATCTTGTGAGCCGTAAAGGAGAGCAGGGTCGCAAACAGTGGAATGTAGACCACGGCGATCCAGAACTCGCGGTCGAAGACGAGCGGCCGGGTCTCGATGGACGAATGCGGGAACGCCAGCCCCGGAAGCCGGAAAAACAGGGCCGCCGCGCCCAGGGTAACGGTCGCAAATGAAACCTGAAGGGCCGAGAAAAGGAGCGGAGAGTGGCGCGGCGCGCGCTCGGCGTTTGCGACGACGTAGAAGGCCCACGCGAGAGCGCAGCCGCGCACGACGAGGTCGCCGCGGTTGACCTCGCCCCCCTCCTTGGGCCACGCCATGAGGCAAACCCCCGCCGCTGCGAGCACGACTCCGGCGAGATTCCCCATGC
>CAZOOE010000370.1:0-6924 GCA_964581275.1 uncultured Clostridia bacterium | reverse complement strand
TGATTCGGTATCTGCCGCTCGGGTAACCGGTTCGAAGTGACAAGGTGAACTCGTTACCTTATCAACGTTGCTGGTTTGTCTCCTGTTGCGCCTACTGCCATCGCACTCTGACCAATCGACGCAAGAGCGGCCATCACTGGAGAACGTCGTCGCGCTCGTGCGAACGTCGCTCACGTCACAAGCAGAAGTGGCTGATGGCGGTAGTACTTGGTATCGTCTTGGCGACTTTAACGGCGACGGCTTCCAAGATCTGGCCGTTGTTGTGCGGGTCGAGTCGGGCCGCGCGGAGCTGCGTACCCGCAACGTTAAATGCATCAACATTGATCCCTTCTCGAAGCGTAACGGATCCGAGTTAGATCCGCTGAAGGATATGGGTCAAAACTGCCTCGGGCTCGCCATATTTCACGGATCTTCTCGCTCCTGGAACGGTACGACGCTGGGTGCACCGATCCTCATGTACGATTGTTTCTCGGCGTGTCAGGTCATTCGGAGAGGAACGCAGGTCAGGCGAAGTCGAGCGTCGATCGGCCCTACGCCCGTGCTAAGGGGAGATGGTCTGCAACTTGATCTTGAGAGTGGCAGCCGGACTGTGGTGTATTGGGACGGCCGCACCTACCGTGGGTTTTGCCAACGCAACGGCGACTAGCCTCGGTGTGCCGATCTGCGCTCGCCAACGCATCTTAATGGTTGGTCGCTGGTTTCTGCGCAGGTGCCGAATCGGAGTTGAGAAATTTCAGCAGCGCTTTGTAGAACAAATCCGGGGCCTCGAAGTGCGGGACGTGGCCGATGTTTGGAATCAGAACAAGCTCTGCGCCAGGAATCGAGTCCGCGATTTGCTTGGCTCGCTCGGGGAAGTTCGCACCGTCTTTGTCTCCTCCAAGCACCAGCGTCTTCACTTTGATATGAGGCCAATCGTAGACGACCGGGTCAAGATAGGTCATCTGCTGGACCAGCGTTCGAACCATCGCGAACCGCGGCCAGTCTCCGCTGAGCGTCCACGCGTAGTGGATTCGAACATACTTTTCGTATTCCGGTTTCCATCCAGTGACGAAATAGCGAGCGATACCGGCATATGCTTGCTGATAAGTCATGCCGAGCGTTGCCTTGTAGGCTTCCTCAGTGCTTCGCCACGGACGCTCCCAACGCGGGTCAGTAAGACCGATCGGATTGTAGATCACCGCTCGCTCCGTGATGTCCGGGTACGAAGCAGCGAACCGCGCCGTCAACATACCACCCATCGAGTGGCCTACGATCGCGGCTTTGGAAATGCCAAGATGCTGAAGCAGCCTGCGTGTGTTCAAAGCCATGTCATGAAAGTTATAGGGAATGATTGGCTTTGAAGACCTGCCGAAGCCGATCTGGTCAGGCACCACAACACGGAATCCCTGCTTTCGAAGCACATCAATAGTTGCAGCCCAGTACTCGCCGAAAAAATTCATTCCGTGAAAGAGGACAACCGTTCGGCCATTCGGTTGACCTTCAGCCGGAACGTCCATGTAAGCCATCCGCACGTCCTGACCGTAGAGGGTCATCGGTAGGTAAGAGACCGGATATGGATACGGAACGTCGTCGAGCGTGATGCTCCCGGGCTTGACATCGGTTGGTGTCGGAGGCGCTTGAGGCTGAGCCCGGTCCTGCGCCTGACTCAGGGCTACCATTGAGCACCAAAGAAGGCAGATGACAACGAACAAGAATCGTGCATGGGAAAGATCCGCTCGATCCGGCGGGAAGTCCTCGACGGTCCGAGCGAAAAAGGCATCTTCAGTCATATCGTTTGCCTCCTTTGAATCGGCGTCCGACCAGGTATCCTCAGGGTTGGTCAATCAAACTCACTGCGAGGCGCCGACTGTTCGGCTCCAACCCGTCCTGCCTGAATGTCTGCCCTCGAATAGTTTTCACCACGGATTGCCGCCCCCGCGATGCGGCGGAGCATCGCTAACTGCCCAACGTGGGTTAACGCGTCTGCGATCGCTCCCTGGAGGAGCCGCTCACACGGACATTTCAGCTCATCGCTTGAGGCGAGGAATTCATCAAAGCGAGCAAGGCTGGAATGGAAACGATTCACATCCTGCGCCCACGCTTCGGGCTCAGTGTTGTGCCACGCTTCCGCCCCCTTCGCCATCGACAACGCCCAATCCAGCAAGTCACCGATGTGCGCCAGAATCTGCGCGGGCGTGCGAGTGGTTTCCGAGGCCCGAAAGCCGGGAAACGACTCCGGAGCGTCACGCACTGCCTTGCCGCCGCGGTAAGCAAGCGTCGCTATCGTATGTCGCAGCATCTCGCGTTTGGGATCGACTCTCTGCATCTTCTTACACCTTGCGTTTCACACAAGCTTGACGTCTGTAGTGCCATCTTTAGCCGGAAGTTTGTATTGTGGCGAGAGTCGCTTATCAGACTCCGCTTGAAGGCCGGACCACCGGCTCAGTTCGATCCCGCCTTGCCTTTTGGCTTGGTCGCTTCGATCCGAACCTGCTTGAGCACCTCGGCCTTTGGATCGAGCTCTGTTTTTCCTGGCGGAAAGTTATTTGCGCTCAGGACGTAGCTCAGGATATCGACAATTTGTTGCCTGCTCAGACTCCCAAGGTTGTTGGGCGGCATCGAGACGCGAACCCTGTTGGCCAAATCGCCTACAGATAGCCCGTCCCAGCTTGAAAGAAAGGCCGAGCCGCTGAGCGGGGCCGCTTCGTCGTTCCCTGACAGATCGGGCCCGTGACACGACGAGCAGATTTGAACGTAAAGACCCTCGCCTCGCTTAACCTGCTCTTTTGTAAACACACCGTCCCATACCGAAACCGATGCCGTGGCGGTTTCCTGAGGACGAGTCGAGGCTTGCATCAGACCGATCACGGATAGGCTTGTGATTGTAAGGGCCGTGAGTTTGAGCTTCATCTTATCTCACTCAGCGATTTCGCAGGCCTCGGACGCAAATGATTTTCCCCTTTGCATTTGTCATTTGCCATTCTCATTGATCAACCCCACGCGTTGCAATGACAAATGATAAATGGACAACGACGAATGGAAAATGAATCAGGCTCGAGAATTCTCCTTTTCTTCCGCATCGTTGTCGCTTATTCAGCAGCCGGCAGGGCAAAAGCTATGTACTCGCCCGAGTAATTACCGCCGCTAACGGCGACAACGATGTACTGTTTTCCGTTGAGCCTGTAGGTCATTGGCGATCCGCTCTGCGGCGCCGGGAGATAAACCGCGCCAACCTGTTTGCCGGTCGACTTGTCGTAGGCCCGCAGCATCGCGCCTCGAGGATGTTCCGGTGTCGTTGTGACTTGAGGGTCACCCATGATAACCAGCGTCTTGGTTACCACCAGCCCGACTGCGCCGTTCTGCCCAGTCTTGGGAACGTCAATCCCTTTCAACGCCGCGTTATTGCGTACGAGATCCGGGGTGTCCCCGTGTGGAACCTGCCATTTGATCTCACCCTTATCCAGATCGATCGCTGACAATAGTCCGTACGGTGGCTTGAGGATTGACAAGCCTTGCACCACCAAAGCGCCGCCGCCTGCCGGCGGGGCCGGCGCTATCGCGGCTGGAGCCGCCGGAGCAGGGCGACGTCTGGGTTCTTGTGGGAAATCAGCAGCGCTGCCGAACCCGGGTCCCTCGCTCACTCGGAATGGTTGTCCGGCCCGGCCTGATACGTACTTGATGTCAGAGAATCCCTCCGGCGGCTCTATTAACCCTATCGGCGCAATGCTGGCATTTGAAGCGGGCACAAATACGGTGTGCGTCTCGGGATCGTACCCGCCCCCCGGCCAGTTTGTCCCGCCGTTTGTAGTTCCGATGGTAAGCGCCGCGATCGGTCCGCCAACCTTGCTAAGAGTGGGCGGATTGAACATCGGCCCGTTGCTGTAGGCTGTGATCGCCTTCATCGCCTGTTCGCGCATCTCGGGTGTGAAGTCGATCAAGTCGTCAACCGTCACAGCCTGGCGAGCGTAAGCGGGCGGCTTGGTGGGAAACGGCTGCGTGGGCGAGTACCATTCGCCCGGCACATCACCTTTGGGGACCGGCCGCTCTTCGATCGGCCAGATTGGCTTGCCGGTCACTCGGTCGAAGACATAAAGGAAAGCCTCCTTGCTAGGCAAGGCCACCGCTTTGATTGCTTTGCCGTTTATGTTGATATCAGCGAGGATTGGCGCTGACGAGAGATCGTAGTCCCAAATTGGGTGATGCACGACCTGATAGTGCCACTTGCGCTGACCTGTTCTCAGATCGACGCACACCAGGCTCTCGCCAAACAGATTGTTCCCCGGCCGATGCCCGCCGTAGAAGTCCGATGTCGGCGACTCGACCGGAAGGTAGACAAGACCAAGCTCCGCATCAACACTGATCTGTGTCCAGACACCGGTGTTGCCGTTAATCGCCCAGGAGTTATTGAGCCAGGTGTCGTTTCCAAACTCGCCAGGCCTTGGAATCGGATTGAACGCCCAAAGCTGCCTGCCGGTTCGCACGTCGAATGCCCGAACTTGCCCTTTAGCGTTGTCATGGGTGACGACAGTCATGCCTTCTTTCATCGCCATTCCGACAATGACAACGTCCTTCACGACCGCCGGGGTAGAGTGGAGCCCAGCGTCGCCCTTCTCCAAATCGATCTGCTGACCGGTTCCGTGCACAACGCCCATTTTGAGATCGACGATGCCGTCTTTGCCGAAGGTGGGTATTCGAGCGCCGGTCTTAGCATTGAGCGCGATCAGTCGATAGCCGGTGGTTACATAGAGGATGCGTTCATTTCCTCTGCCATCGCTCCAGTACGAGAGCCCCCGGCCGGACAATTGGCGCGGCGCATACACCGCCCGCTTGCCTTCAAACTCGGTGTGAACCCACACCAACTCACCGGTGTCCGCCTTAAGCGCAACCACCGACCTTCGCGTTCCGGCCGTCGCATAGAGCATGCCGTTGACCATTAGCGGCGTCCCCTCCAGCTTGTATTCCGGACGCGTGCCCAGGTTGTCGGTCTTAAAACGCCAGGCGACTTCAAGCTTGTTGAAATTCTCGGCGTTAATCTGGTCGAGCGGTGAGTATCGCGCGCCGGTGAGGTCCCCGGTGTAGTGCGGCCACTCGCCGTTCTTTGTCGAGGGCATCCACGTCCCGCTAGTTGCTGAAGCCGCCGGACCAGCTTTCTTTGATGAGCTTGAAGGAATCACGCTCTTGCCGGCGGATTGGCCCGGCACTCCAATCGGCATCCACGCCAGCCCAGCGATAACCAGCAACACCGCCACAGATCGACATACTTTTCGTGACATTGTTCACCTCCGTTATGCCGTGAGTAAATCTAGTGCTGCTGTTTTAAGCAGCGCCCACCTTTTGTGCGAACCAAATCTTATCGGCTCCGTAGCCGGGTTCCTCGCTCGGTGGCTCTTAAATTATCGAGCGGCAATGGCACTGACCGTCACGCGCCCGCCTCTTTCTCCGCTTCCTTCTTGGGCGTCTTTATACCGCCTGCCGGAAACAACTCCTTGAACGCGACCACAAACCTGGTCATTTCAGGCTCGGTGCCCACCGATACTCGCAGCCAGTTGTTCATCGGCGGGAATTTCCGCCCGACCAGCACCTTGCGTTTCTTGAAGTCCTCGGCGACCGCGGTCACATCTTTGCCGACGTTCACCATAAAGAAGTTTGTTTCGGACGGAATCACCTCGTAGCCCCAGCCTCGAAGATCTTTGATCGTTTGTTCGCGCAGCTCGATCGTCATCTGCTTGATCTTCTTCTCATACGCCGTGTCCTTCAGAGCTGCCACTCCACCGTACTTCACAACCGCGTTGAGGCTTCCGCCACCATAGGTTCTCATCCTATCGATCAGCTCTTTGGGCGCGAGCCCGTAGCCCAAACGCATGCCGGCGAGGGCGGCGATCTTCGAGAAGGTGCGGGTGATGATTACCTGCCGTCCTTCCAGGATGTAAGGCACGGATGTCGCATAATCCGAATTCGCAACAAAGTGGTGATAGGCCTCGTCAATCAATACCGGAACATCGGCGGGAATGCTGTCGAGCAACAACTTCAGCTCGTGTTTTGGAATGATGTTGCCGGTTGGGTTGTTCGGGTTGCAAAGATAGACAAAGCCCACATCGCGGTAGTTCATCTTTGTCGCGCGGATCATTCCCGGAATGTCCATTCGATAGTCTTTGAGCAGTGGAACCTTGATCGCATCGGCTTTGATGTTGGTCACGAAGCGATATACCGAGTCATAGCTTGGGTCGACGCCGACTATCTTCTTGTGGTCGAGCGTGAACGCTTCACCCACTATCTTCAGGATTTCGCCCGATCCGGCGCCAAGGATCACGTTTTCCTTTTTCAGGCCGTGATGCTTTGCGATGGCTTCCACGATGCCGCCGTCCGGGTATTGATAACGGTTGGCATACTTGAACGCACCGGCCATTGCCTTGACCACTTCGTCAGAAGGTCCCCAGCAGTTTTCGTTGCTCGCGAGCTTAGCCATCTCGTCGTAGTTTTCGTCGGGATGTTCCTCCCCCGGTTCGCCCTGTCGCGCCTGTCTCTCTTGCGCCAGCAAGTCGAGCGAGGGTCGCAAACTCGCAACACCCAGGGCCGTTGCCATCGACCCTAGGAATGTTCGGCGTGTAGCTGAATTGCGAATCATATGCGCCTCCTTTGTTTCAAGTTGATCAGCAAGGGCTATCTCCAATGTGGCGAATTTCCGCTTATCGATTTTCTATTTGTCTGTCAGTCATTCCTGACGCACTTTCAGACGATACCCAAATGACAAGTGGCAAATGAGAAATGACAAATGGGAAATCTTCTGTTCCCGCCGCCGCCGACTACTTTGCCGCTCCGGCCGGCCAAACCGTTCCCTGGTCCACCTTGGTTACTGGAGCGAGTCCTCTATAAACAAACTTCTGCAAGCGCCTTCCTTCGTAGGTCTCGGTCGTGTAGATGTTGCCCTTCGAGTCTGTGGTGATG
>CAZOOE010000369.1:0-6926 GCA_964581275.1 uncultured Clostridia bacterium | reverse complement strand
CATTTGAAGAAACTATCGAGCCGAATCTCCTCGTCGTCTCGGTTCCCATCGATCATCACAGGCACGCTTGCGCTCACCCTTCATCTCTCCAACATCAGCACGTCGTCGAAGCGTATGCTCGGTCTAAAGTTCCGCTCGATATAGTCGCGCATCGGTTCATACTTCTCCACTGCAAGCACTTCGTCGCTGGTGATTACCAGTTTAATCCGGCTCTTGTCAATTCGCTCGAGCGTCGCGGCCCGTTCTTGTTGGGTTACGCCGACGCCGATCCAGAACTGCGCATTGGATATGTTCCTTCGATTCGCGAGGAACAAGAGAGACGTGCCCGCATCCGATTGGGCAAAGGCATCGACGCCTTCTGGCACTCGCTGTTGTATATAACCGACAGCGTTGTCGATCAAAGTTGCCGTCGCCGCCGGAAAGTAAACGCCGCGGCCGCGCTCGATACTCACCTGCGTTCCGGCTTTGAATCCAAAGGCGCCATCGAAGTACGTATTGAAGAACAATCTCCCTTCAATCAGCGCGAATGTTATCGGCAGCACAGCCAGCGCTAATTGATACTGCAGCGCTCCACCCCTCCTGGGAGCGCAGGCATCCCTGCCTGCATCGTACCGCTCAATCAGCAAGCAGGCAGGGATGCCTGCGCTCCCAGAGGCCGTGAATGCTCTGATCGTCGGGCTCAATGCGTATAACAGGTAAAACAGGAACAGCATCACAAACGGCATTGCGGCTATTGACTGCTCTCGGGCGAAGCGCGGGAAGAGTTCCATCAACCCGGCGGCTGAGAAGATTAGGATGATCAGCAGCGTTCGCCGCTCCGATACCCGGATTGATTTGACCAGCATTGCAGTCACCAATCCCATCGCGAGCACAAGCATAGGCAAATAGAAGATCATCTGATTAACGTCCGCTTGATTGCCGCGCAATACAAAGCCAGAGATCGCCACAATCAAGATTAGCGAGAACCCGTTGGCTAAGGCTGGTCGACCGCGAAGCTTGCGACCGAAGTATGCGCTCAAGGCCAACGCAACCACCAAAACCGCCGGCGCAACAGGCGATAGAGGAATGGCAAGTCTGCTCAGCAGGAACTCGCCCGGTCCAAACAGCAGGGTCCGTATCATCGGTACGAGCGCACCGTTCAACTGCATATACGCAAGCACCGGAACAACCACCGCAGCCCAACCGCCTAACAACGGGAATGCACGTGCGTAGCTTCGGTGTCCGACAAACTTCAGTTTGTTGCTCGGTCGCTGAGGCGCTCCCTTCGGCTCGCCACGACAAACTGAAGTTTGTGGGACATCGCGGGGGGCATCGAACAGGAGCAGGACAACCGAACCGGCAAGCGCATATGCACCGATGTTGTGCTTGAACAACGCCACCAATCCGAGCGATGCGCCCGCCAGAAATAGGAAGACCACCTTCCGACGATTCTCGTATTTCAGAAAAAGCCACATCGCCACCGCTAAAAACAGCGCGCCATAATGCATCGGAACCGCTTTGAAGGGTCCGTTGGGCCTCAGCCACAGAAGTCCGGAGAGACTCGCCATCAGGGCCCAGGTTCGCGGCATCATTTGCCGGCCGCTCAAATAAATTACCACAACCGTGAGAACTCTGAAGATCATCACTCCGAGCAGCGCACTGTAGAGCGAGACGCCGAGCCACTTGAAAAAGACCGCGTTCAGATAAAACGTCGCCGGCGGATAGAGTGTATGAAAATCCCGATAAGGCACTGCGCCTTCGAGCACCCGCTCCGAAGCGTAAAGGTTGTAGCCTATCGAATGTGAGAGGACGTTTGAGCGATTGAACAAGAGATAATAGGACCCGGCCGACACCGAGAACACCACTGCGACCATGATCAACTCAACGAGCCACTCTCTGCTTGACGCGCTTCTGCCGATCGATGTTGAGCCGTTTGATGGTGAGCCTGGCACTTGCTGCATCGCTAGTACTCAGCCCCTATGAGCCCTGGGAACGCAGCACCTGGGAGGGCAGGCATCCTTGCCTGCCCTGGGATTGTGAGGGAATGCAGGCTGGGATGTCTGCTGGGCCTGCGTTCCCGTGGGCTGTGCTCCCGGGTGCTGCGCTCCCAGGGATTTTTTCAGCGCGTATACTGCTATGTCGGTCACGGTTCCGAGGTGATCGTAGTTATCGCCGATGAAATCTTGAATCTCTTTGTTCGCGGCGACATCCTGGACGATGATCAGCTTTGCGCGGCGGTTGGCTATCATCGCCATCACCGCCTCCCTTTCTTCTCCGCTGATTCCCACCGATCTCCACCATAAAAAGCGAGTCGGGTTCCTGCGAGCGGCAAGAAAATAAAAGGCGCTGCCTCGTTGCGCGAACGAGAATATGTAGTCGTCCTGCGAGCTGTTGGCTTGAATAAGCTGCACGAGCCCTTCGGTCATCTCCGCCTGTTTCGGTTCAACAAAGATTCCGCGGCCGCGCTCGAGAGCCAGCTCACGGTTGTCTCTGAGATGGAACCCAGCATCAAACTCAGGAACCCAGGTATCCTGTACTCCAGCCAGCAACAAAAAAACGAGCGGCGGTGCGACGGTGAGCAAAGCAACTCGATTCGGGGAAGATATAAGCATCATCAAGTGCTCTTTCAGGGAGGGCAGGCCTCGAAACAGAAGCGCGAAGAAGAACAAGAACACCGGCGGCAGCACGCGAACGAGATGGTAAAAGTCCGCTCGAGGGAAGACTTCGAGGTACACCGCAATCGCAAACAATCCGGTGATGGTTATCGCACCGTTGTCGTGCCACCATTCTGCCGCGCCGCCCCCGCCGCGCTTCAACTGCCGGATTGCCAGCAACGCGCCGACTGCGAAAATCAGAGGCGGAAAATAAGCAACCGACGCAATTGCGGACTCGTTGAGAAGCTCCGCTTTGCCAGGCATCAGCAGAATGATTGCACCGATACCAAGCACCGCGATCAGGTAAGTCGCAAACAGACGCGCAGCCTTGCGAAGCACGACCAGGCCCACGACGATCGCGGCGAGCGATGCAAGCGCCGCTGGCAGAACCGTCCTGGCAGACGGAAGCGTCACTGAGCGACTTTCGCTGTATTCAGCGGCGTGATGCAAGAAGTGGCTGATCATTGCTCCGAACGCGCGGTTGTATGCGAGATATCCAGCAAGCGCTCCCCCGACGGCGGCGAAACCGATCAGGTACACAACAGCTTTATTCGCGGCGCCCCTTATCGTGCGAGTCGTCATTAACTCTCTCGCGAAAATCGCAAACGCCCCTGAACCAAACAGCAAGACGCCGACATTGTATTTGAAGATGAAGACCATTCCGATAGCCAATCCGCAGAGCAGCAGCCACCAGTCGCGTCCGGTCTCATCGAAATTGAGCAGGCAGATCAAGCCTGCGAGCGCAAAAAACACAAGATACTGATCCGGGTAGACGTTGAATATTTGCTGGTGACCGAGCCAAGCCAGAGTGAGGCCAACCGGCACCAGCGCAGCCCATCCAGTGGTGAGCCGTTTCGCGACAAAGAACACGGTAATCAGGGTGATCAACCTGAACCCGAACAGCCCAATGCGAGTGGCCATCAACGTCACGCCAAACGCCTTCATCAACAACGCGTTCACCCACAGAATCCCGGGCGTGTAGTTGAAGAGGAAGTCTCGATAGGGCACCTCGCCGCGCATAACCCGCTCGGCGGGCGCGATGCTGTAACCAATCACCGAGAGTCCGAGACCTCGATTGTAGAATAGGCCGTAACAGAGTAGCCCGGCTGCAATGGTCACCAATAGAGGCAGCATCTCACTTAGCGCAGATACGCGTTTTTCTCTATCAACAACAGACCGCTTGTCTTCTTCGCGCCTACCGCCTTGCATACTGATTTGGTCCCCGCTCAACAAAGGCTTGAGTATAGGGTGCGGGAAGACAATTCTCCAAACAATGCTCGATAGCTGGTTTCGCTCCCACGAAGAGTTCGTAGTCCGGCCTTCTTCAGGCGGAAGTTTGTCACAACCGCGCGACGAGCGGACGGCTGTCGACGATTCTCAGTCGCCACACACTTCCGCATGAAGGAGCCTGACGGAATCGACAGACTCCTGAAGGAAGGCGGGACTAAGAACCCTTCATTACCTTCAGGAGTCGCGAAGGTCCGCCTCAGCGTTTCCATTTAGTACAGAAATATTTACTGGTACCGGCATGAAGTCTCTACCACTAGTTGGGGAATTTCGCTCTAGGCGCTCGTTTCGGCCATTCGAAGCGTATTCAAGCCATCGGCATAGCTGTTGCGAGGCTAATGGCTAAACTGCGAAAAAGGAGTAAATGGGTTATGCGAAAATACGTGTTGGCCGTGGGTGTCATTCTGTGTGCGGCTATAGTTGGGTTGGCAATTGCTCAGGAAAAGACGACCGAGCAAAAGAAGCCAGACAAAGCGCCAGCAGCTACCACCCAGGGGCAGGCGGGCGAGGTCGTGTCAATTGACGCAGCCAAGAACGAAGTAGTCATAAAGGATGATGCCGGCGCAGAGATCCACCTTCTGATCGGAACATCCACCAAGATTACCAAGGCGGGCAAAGCAATTTCTCTTGGTGACATTAAAGTGGGTGACAAGGTGGCCACCGAGTGTGAGATGTCGCCAGAGGGCTGCAAAGCTAAATCACTTGCAGTGATCCCGTCGGCGGAGAATAAGTAAGTCATCTGTCGAGGAATGCAGATGCTGGAGCCGGAGCAACCCTCCGGCTCTTTTTTTGCGCCGAAACGCTTGGCTCACTCTACTGCTACATGACTAACTCTCCTCTGATTCAACGAACCGTGGCCGGTGTAGTTGACTAGAAAGGCTTCCGGTTTTACCGCTTCTATCAGTGAGTTCCTCGCCCCTTCCGCATCCACTCGGCCACGGTTGACTTGTGGGATCCTCAGACCATTACTTGACTCGCAACGTCGGGTCGCCGAGCAATATCCAGGTGCGTCGAATGACACAGGTCACTGTTCAGGACCGATTGCTCCTGTGGCAGAGTCATCCTTATCGGCGCCTGCCTGTTGCCGCTCGCTTGCACAGATCGGAGTTCGGGTGATCCGAGCAAACGAGCTTCTTCAGGCCGTCAATGACAACCTGCTGTTGTTTGATTAGACAATAATCTCAGCAGTTGAGAGAATCCTACCTTCGCAGAACGTTCGCTCCTCCTCTCAGGTGGGCCATTGACTGAAACAACCCTACATAGAGACTTGCAGAAGCCAGAACTCAAGCGCGAACTGAGCAAGCTCGAAAGCTACGCCACCATAATCGGAATACTTGTCGGATCGGGAATTTTTGTGGTCACCGGCAAGTCGGGCGCCATCGCCGGACCCTCAGTCCCGCTCGCCTATCTCGCGCTCGCGCCGATCGTGCTCGCCACTGCGGTCGCGTATTCTGTGTACCTTTCAACCCCGCTCGGGACAAGACCCGGCGGTGAGTACCTTCACATCTCGCGGACCACTCGAAGCTTCTATCTCGGCTTTGTGGCGCTGTGGCTCAAGTGGCTTTCCTATATCGGAGCGCTGGTGATTCTTTCGGTATCGCTGGCGCAGTATTTGAAATTCTTCTATCCCGGAATGGATCAGTGGTTCGCACTCCTGCTGCCTTTCGGAGATTCGTTGAATCGAAGTTACCCTCGCGATCCTAGCTTAGCAGAGGCGGTCATCGCGACCAGCGCGTTGCTATTCTTCTTTGTGTTCAACCTGCTGGGCGTGAAGTTCTACGGCTCGCTTCAGACCATTATGGTCATCGTGAAGTGCCTGGCCATCGTCGTGCTCGTTGTGCCGGGGTTGTTCGCGATTCAATCGAGCAACCTTACGCCGTTGTTCCCGCATGGCTTTTGGGCAACAACCATGCCCGATGGTGAGAGAGGCTTCCTGGCGGTGCTGCCGCCGCTGTTTTTTGCATACGCGGGTTTCGAGAGCCTCGCGCAAACCGCGGGCGAGACCAAAGACTCGCGCAAGGCGCTTCCGATTATCTTCATCAACGGCATCCTGATCTCAATGGTGATGTTTTTCCTGATGTCGCTTGTAGCTTTCGGCGTGATGCCTTATCAAGAGCTCTCCCGTTCGAGCTTCGCGATGAGTGACGCAGCCGCACGATACCTGCCGTGGTGGGGTAGCGCCGTTGTGACAGTCGGCGCGTTGATGGCTTTCTCGACGTGTTTGAACGCGACGTTGTTTGTTCCAGCTCGAATACTCTATGTGTTCGGCAAAGACCGGATACTGCCTCAGTGGCTTGGCCGAGTGAGCGTGAGATTTCGCACACCCTGGGTGAGCCTGGTAGTGAATGCTGTTATCGCGCTGTCGCTGTTGTGGACAAAGAGCTTCGGTTACGTCCTGGACATCGCGATCGTTGCAATATTCCTCACGTACGGTTTGCACAGCGCGTCACTGATCGCGCTTCCGTTTATCCGGCCCGAGCTCTACGCGAAGGCACGCGTGAAGATTCATCCGGCGATGCTGGTAGTCCTGGGGACCATCTCGCTGGCTTCGATGGGCTATTTGACCGTGGTGACGATCGCGCGGGACATCGCCCAACACGCGAACCTTCCACCTGGACAGGGAGGCCTTGCGATCTGGCAGCTTCTGCTCGTGTGGGTTGCGGTAGGGACGGTGTTTTATCTGATCGCAAGATGGGAAGGCCGCCGCCAGGGATTCGACTATGACCAGCTCCTCACCCAGGAATGGATCGACCAGGAGCAGTGACGTAACGTCCAATTGCGAACCAGCTAAACGCCTGTGACAGGTCGCCAGCACCAGCGCCTGTTCTGTCAGTCCTGATAATGCAAGAAAATCAGAAAAAGCGCGAGAATCGTCAGTCCGACACCTATCCCTATACCGATTGCGATCTTGGCGCCGGTCCCGAGGTTCTGGCCTTTGACCTGGGTGACATCGCCGTAACCAACCGTTGTAGCCGCTCAAGTTTTCAGGTCTGTCACGACGAATGA
>CAZOOE010000368.1:0-6955 GCA_964581275.1 uncultured Clostridia bacterium | reverse complement strand
AAGCGGGCGACAGAGTGTAGCCCAGGGCGAGTCCGCGAGCCCTGGGTTGTGCGTCGCGCGTTCCAAGCCCGCAACGCGGGCTGTTAATCTTGTGCTCACCAGAGAATTATGACAAAGCGTGCACTGATCACTGGTATCACTGGACAGGATGGTTCCTATCTTACCGAGTTGTTACTTGAAAAGGGCTACGAAGTCTTCGGGATCATCCGAAGGTCTTCTTCATTCAACACCGACCGCATTGATCACCTGTACCAGGACCCGCACGAACCTCAGACCAGGCTCCGGCTCTTGTACGGCGATCTGAACGATTCAAGCTCACTAAACACGATTCTGCGAACCGTGCAGCCAGATGAAATCTACAATCTCGGCGCACAGAGCCACGTTCGCGTTAGCTTCGACGTCCCCGAATATACCGCCGAAGTTGCCGGCGTTGGCGTCGTGCGAATCCTCGAAGCTATTCGCGAGACCGGAATCAGACCCAAGTTTTATCAGGCCTCTTCGTCCGAGATTTTTGGCAAGGTCCTTCAAGTCCCTCAAACCGAGAGGACGCCCTTCTATCCACGCTCTCCCTACGGTTGCGCCAAGGCTTACGGTTATTACATCACCGTCAACTATCGCGAGTCCTACAATCTGTTCGCCTCGAACGGCATACTCTTCAATCACGAATCGCCGCGACGCGGCGAGACTTTTGTTTCGCGCAAGATCACACGCGCGGCAACCAGGATCAAGCTCGGTCTGCAGGAAAAACTCTATCTCGGCAACCTCGATGCCCGTCGCGATTGGGGGCACGCCGCTGATTATGTGAAAGCCATGTGGCTGATGCTGCAAGCCGAATACCCCGACGACTTTGTGATCGCCACCGGAGAGTCTCATTCGATCAAAGACTTTCTCGACTTGGCATTCGGGTACCTCGATCTTGATTGGAAGCAACACGTCGACATAGACCCAAGGTACTATCGGCCGGCGGAAGTCGATGTGCTACTGGGTGACGCAACCAAGGCCCGTCAGGTCCTGGGCTGGGAGCCGACTATCAGTTTCAAAGAGTTGGTCACGCTGATGGTCGATCACGACCTCTCGCTCGCTACGCAAGAGCGGGAACGATCATCAGTTGACGGACAACAATCGTCGGGGGCGACTCGCTGGGGATCAGGGTGAGGGCGAAGTAGGGCACAAAGCAAAGAATCCGTTGAGAATGAAAAGCTCAATTGCAGATAAGAGAATTTGCGTCACCGGCGGAGGCGGCTTTCTCGGCAAGCGTGTTGTGAAGCGCCTCGCCGAATCCGGCTGCACCAATGTGTTCGTGGTGCGGCGCCCGGAGTACGATCTCGTTCGCGGAGAAGATGTAGAGCGATTATATCGCGACACCAGCCCGCAAGTGCTCATTCACCTTGCTGCGGTTGTAGGCGGTATTGGAGCGAATCGCGAGAACCCGGGTCGATTCTTTTACGAGAACATAATGATGGGCGTCCAACTCATTGAGGGCGCTCGCCGGTATTCGGTCGAGAAGTTCGTTCAGCTTGGTACGGTGTGCGCGTACCCAAAGTTCGCGCAAGTCCCATTCAGGGAAGATGAGCTCTGGAACGGCTATCCGGAGGAGACCAACGCGCCTTACGGTGTCGCCAAGAAAGCGTTGCTGGTTCAGGCTCAGGGGTATCGCGACCAGTACGGGCTCAACGCAATTTATCTGCTGCCGGTCAACCTCTACGGTCCGGGCGACAACTTCGATCCGGCTTCGTCGCACGTGATTCCCGCGCTGATCAAGAAGTGTGTCGATGCGATCGAGCGAGACGAGCAGGAAATCGAAGTTTGGGGAACTGGCGGCGCCACGCGAGAGTTTCTCTATGTAGATGATGCTGCCGAGGGGATCGTGCTCGCCACCGAAAAGTACGACGGCCGAAACCCGATAAACCTTGGATCAGGCCACGAGATCAGCATCAGTGATCTGGTCAATCTGATTGCTACGGAGACGGGGTTCAAGGGCAAGATAGTTTGGAACCCAAACAAGCCTGACGGGCAGCCGCGCCGCGCTCTTGATGTGACCCGCGCCGCAGAGCTGCTGGGGTTTCACGCCCGGATCGACTTTGTCGAAGGCTTGCGGCGGACGATCGAATGGTATAGAGCGACGATTCAGGGTTCAGGGGTTAGGGTTTAGGGTTCAGAGTTTCTGGTTTCTGGTTTCTAGTTTCCGGTTCACGTTTGCGATTAACAGCAAAGACCCGGAACTACAAACCAGAAACCACAAACCCTGAACCCTGAACGTTTTTTTTCAATGCGCTTAATCATCCTAAACCAATTCTTCTATCCCGATCATTCAGCCACCAGCCAGCTGATGACCGATCTGGCTGAAAGCCTCGTAGAGCGAGGCGTCGCTGTCACTGCGCTCGCTGGCCGCGGTCGTTACACCGGAGGCGAAAAGCTTACACAACGCGAAGACTACAGAGGCGTGCGCATCGAGCGAGCATGGGCGACCGGTTTCGGCAAACGCAGTGTCGCGGGAAGAATCTCGGATTACGCTTCGTTTTACCTCGGCGCAACTTGGACGCTTTTGCGTCTGCCGCCGCACGACGCGGTTATGGCACTCACCACGCCGCCGTTGATCGGCCTAGCAGCTCTGTTGATCGGCCGGTTGCGACGCATGCGCGTGATCATGCTGGTTCAGGATGTCTACCCTGACATAGCCGTCGCGCTCGGCACGCTACGGCCCAGGAGTCCGGTAACCAAGGCTCTCGAGTGGATTAGCACCCAAGCGCTCCGAAGGTGCGATCGCATCGTTGTGCTGAGTGAGTCAATGCGCCAGCGTATCGCAGCAAAGGTTGGCGATCCGCGAGCTTCTCGCATAGACGTGATACACAACTGGGCAGATGGAACGGCAATCCGGCCATTCACCGAAGCCGGCAATCCGTTTGTTGAGAAACACAACCTCGGCGAAGCTTTTGTGGTTCTCTTCTCGGGCAATCTAGGGCGAGTCAATGAATTCTCGACAGTGTTGGAAGCCGCGCGGCTATTGCGTGACCGCACCGACATAGTCTTCCTGTTTGTCGGAGATGGCGCAAAGAAGAGTGATATCAGTGAATTCCGACGCAAGCACGCCCTCGATAATGTAAAGCTGTTGCCTTACGAGCCGCGGGATTTGTTGCGCTTTAGCCTGGCGGCGGGGAATGCGCTGCTGGTGACACTGGCCGACGGGCTGGCGGGGCTGAGCGTGCCCAGCAAGGCTTATGCAATTATGGCCGCCGGACGGCCGTTGCTGTTTGTAGGCGACCGGCATAGTGAAATCGCCGGCATCGTCACAGAGAACAGGTGCGGCGCGGTAGTGCCCACCGGTGACAGCAACGGATTGGTGAGAGTAATTGAGGAGTGGTCTTCGGAAAAATCGAAGGCGGAAGACCTCGGTTCAGCGGCCCGTGTTTTGTTTGAAGAGCGCTTCGACCGGGAACATGCCGTTAACCTTTACTTGGAAACTTTCGAAAAGTGTATTACTCTAGCTCTTACGCAGGCCCCTTCCGAGTCACCAGTGCCGCGCGAGGTTGAAATCAAAGACCCAGCACTCTGACGCGCTTTAACGCGCCCCCTCAGGCTTACATTCCTTTTGGATTAAGTACAGGTTCCTCATGACCGCAACTTATCTCGGTATATTTGTCGTCGGGGTGCTAATCTCGTTTCTCTGTACGCGCGGCATTCGCAACATCGCGAACTCTCGTGGATGGGTGTACGCTCCGCCTTCCTCTCGTCACATACACAAGGACTTGATCCCGCGCCTTGGCGGAATAGCGATATTCGGCGCGTTTGCAATCGTGGCGATCGTGCTAATAGCCGTTCCGAGTTTGCCGGGGGTGGAAGTGTCGCTTTCGCGTCGAACGGTTTTGAATATATTGGCGCCCGCGACTCTCGTATTTCTCCTGGGACTCTTTGACGATTTTCGCTCTGTCCGACCTCAGGTGAAGTTTGCGGTACAGGCGGCGGCAGCGGCGTTGTTGTTCCTCGGCGGATTCCGAGTCTTCCAATTACCGCTGCTGTTCGGGTCACAGACACTAGGGTGGCTCGAGCTGCCGTTGACGATAGTGTGGGTGTTATGGATTACAAATGCTTTCAATCTGCTTGATGGTGTAGACGGGCTTGCGGCGGGTTCGGCACTGTTCTCGACTGTTACGGTTTTCGTGGTTTCGCTGGTGAGCGGCAACTTTCTGGTCTCGTCGCTCACACTTGCGCTGGCGGGTTCGATTCTCGGATTCCTGCGTTTCAACTTCAACCCGGCGACGATTTTTCTGGGGGATTGCGGGAGTCTGTTTATTGGATTCATGCTGAGCGCCCTTGCGTTAGCCGGGGCACAGAAGGCTCCGACCCTGGTTGCCGTCGCGATCCCGGTTGTCTCTTTCGGGCTTCCGGTCTTGGAGACGGTGTTGTCTGTGCTGCGGCGATTCTTAAGCGGCCAGCCATTGTTTGCTGCCGATCGCGGGCACATCCATCACAAACTCCTCGAACGGGGCTTCACGCAGCAGCAAGTCGTGTTCATTTTGTACGTGGTCTCCGCCATCTGCGGGCTGCTCAGCCTGTTCCTTTTGTATCCTTCCGGTCCGATGATAGGCATCGTCCTGTTCGTCATAGGCGCCGGGATCTGGGTAGGCGTGCAGCACCTCGGGTATCACGAGTTTGTCGAGCTGGGGCGGGTTGCGGTGCGCACGATTGAGCAGAAAAAGATAATCGTCAACAACCTCGCAATTCGCCGGGCCACCGAGGCGTTGTCGAAATCGCGGGATACTGACGGGGTTGCGAGCATACTTCGAGAGGCGTTTGAAGCCAACGACTTCGATGGCTTTGAGCTCAGCCTGGCTCCGGGTCCGCTCAGCGTCCTAGCGTCAGAATACAACGGATCGTCACTCAAGTGGCAAAAGACAAACGGCAACGGACACGAGTCCGTCTCGGAAGCCGAATGGAGACTAAGTCTTGACCTGAAGAAGAGCAGCGGTCAAAGGCTTGGTAACTTTTCACTCCATCGCAGATGCAGCGGCTCCGCGCTGCTGGTAGACGTCAATCTTCTAATCTCGGGGTTCAATGCTGCCCTGGCTGGCGCGCTCGAGCGAGCCGCTGACGGCGTGACTTCAACACCTAGGCGCTCGAAGGAATCGTTGGACGACCCGTCTCTGCTGCGCGCGCTGCCCGAGGGTCGGGTCGAAGTCTGAACAGCATTGCTTCCGCCGAAAGTCTCCTTTCCACCAAATCCAACACCAGTCCCGGAGGGACGTCTAATAATCGGTGGGCTATTCTCATCCGTCCCTCCGGGACTCGAGGGTGGCTTCCCTGTCTCAGGGCCAGGGTCAACGTGGGCCCGCGGGCAGGTTCTGGTGGAGATACCTCGTCAGGAGTTCGAACAGGTGTCGAGAGGTGTTCGCGCCTTCGCTGATCGAATGAGTGCGATTCGGATACGACATCAGCGTGAACGGCCTGTTAGCAGCCACCAGCGCGTTGATCAAGGCGTCGGTGTTCTGGTAATGAACATTGTCGTCCCCCGTTCCGTGCACCAACAGCAAGTTCCCCTGCAGCCTGTCCGCAAACGTGATCGGGGAGCCCTGCTTAAAGTCCTCCGCATTCTGCTGAGGCAATCCCATGTACCGCTCTTGATAGATCGTGTCGTAGTAGCGCTGATTCGCCACCGGCGCAACCGACATACCCGTTTTGTAGATCTCAGGATAGCGAAACATCATGTTCAGGGTCATCGAGCCGCCGCCGCTCCAGCCCCAAATCCCAATTCTCGTCGCGTCAACAAAATTCCAGCGGGCCATGATGGCCTTCGCTGCCGCCGCCTGCTCTTCGGACGCGAGCACGCCCACCTGCCGGTAGATGATCTTTCGCCACGCGCGTCCTCGCGGCGCCGGTGTGCCTCGATTGTCCACGCTCACAACGATGTAACCCTGTTGCGTCAGCATCAGATGCCACAGGTAGTTTTCTCCGAACCAGGTGTCCAACACCCTCTGCCCGGCCGGTTCGCCGTAAACGTGAAACAGAACCGGATAACGCTTGGCCGGATCAAAGTCGAAAGGCTTTATCATCCAGCCGTCAAGCTGAACACCGCCCCCTACGTCGACCCGAAAGAATTCGGCCGGACCTCGCTTGAGTTTGCTAACCTTGTCGACGAGCGCCGCGTTATCTACAACCGACCGCAGAGGCACATGACCGGGCAGTCGCACCAGTTCAGTCCGCGGCGGCCTCCCGAATGCTGAATGAGTATGAAAAGCAAATCGCGCGTTGGGCGAGAAGTTGTAGAAATGCGTACCCGGCTCACTCACCGGAGTCACGCGTTCGAACTTGCCGCTTCCGTCAAGTGCTGCCCGATACAAATATCGCTGTGTAGCGTTCTCGGGCGACGCGTAGCAGTACAACCATCCGGTCGCTTTATCGACGCTCTCGACACTGATCACATCAAGCGCGCCCGGAGTGACGAGGGTGATCTTCCCTCCGTCGCGCGACACGGCGTACACGTGCCTCCAGCCGTCGCGTTCGCTAACCCATACAAACCGCTTTCCACCGTCGAGCCACTCGATGTCATCTCCGTGTATATCCACCCACGCATCATCGTGATCGGTGAGTATCGTTCGCACTGCTCCGGTGCGAATGTCGCCGAGCATCACAAGGTTGGTGTTCTGTAAGCGGTTGAGCTGCTGCAGCACGACCTGTTCGGAACTCTCGGCCCAGTTCATCCTCGCGATGTAGTGATTGCGCGGGTCGCCGGGGACATCCAGCCATCGTGTCGCACCGCCTTGCGCATTCACCACGCCGACGCGCGACGCCGAATTCGTCTCGCCCGCCTTTGGATATGGAATCGGCTTGAGAATCGGATACAGCGAACTCGTGTTGTCGATCAGGTAGAAGTCGGGAACGCCTTCGCTGTTGAGTTGCCAGTAAGCAATGTTCTTGCCATCCGGGCTCCATCGCCAGCCATCCCGCAGGTCCAACTCTT
>CAZOOE010000367.1:0-7002 GCA_964581275.1 uncultured Clostridia bacterium | reverse complement strand
TCACGCAGAAGGAGAGCCAGCTGACGGCTCAGGTATTGTGGCACGATTGGTTTCCTTCTGTGTGGCTGGATGAGCATCAGATGGGCAGCCAGGGCGCTCGAATATTCGTAATGCCGGCGACGGATCCGATCAATCAACACGTGCATCCGCTGATCCATCGTGGGAACGGGATTTTGGGACAGGCGCAAGCCGCGGCGCTTGAAGCCGCAGGCAAGGAAGGTATCATTTACAACTCGACCTACACGAACTTCTGGCAAGGGGCGATGGCGTGGAGCGGCTGGTGGCACAACCAGGTGGGCCTGTTGACCGAAGTCGCGAGCGCGCGCATCGCTAGTCCGATTGAGCAGCGCAGGGCGCAACTGGGCCGCGCGACGACGGCAACCGAGGAAGATTTTCAAGCACAACAGCGGCGACAGATCGAGAATCCCAACGAACCGTTGCCAGCGCCGCGCGATATCACCCCGCGCACCGAGTATCCGCGCCCGTGGCTTGGAGGTAAATGGACGCTTCGAGACATCGTGGACTACGAGTTGATAGCCACGATGGCATTGCTCGAAACTGCAGCCGATCATCGCGAGCAGTTGCTTCGTCAAATCTACGAAGTCAACCGCGCCACCGTCGAAGCGGGCGCGAAAGGCGATCCTGCGGCGATCATTATCACGGTTGACAAGCAGCACGATCCACGCGAGGCCATTCACCTGATCGAGCGATTGCAGATGGCTGGCGTGAAAGGGTCAAGTGCCAAAACCGAGTTTGAAGCAAACTGCAAGAAGTATCCGTCGGGCACTTTTGTAATTCCGATGAACCAAGGGTTCGCTCGTTATGCAAAAGACTTGCTCGAGAAACAAACTTATCCTGAGGTCCGCCGAAGTCCTAACTCGCCGCCCGAGCCGCCCTATGACGTGACCGCGTGGTCACTCGGAATGCAGATGGGTGTCGAGGCGGTGTTTGCGAAGAATCCGCCGGTCGAAAAGACAAGGTTGACTAAGCTTGAGGCGCACCCGAAGTCAGGCGGGGAAGTTCGCGGCGAAGGAAGCCAATTCAGCTTCGACTACACAGGGGCGGACTCGGCAGGCGCGATCAATCGGTTGCTAAAGGCCGGAGTCCAGACGGATCTCCTCCTCTTATCGTCGAACGAAAAGCCGCGGGTCTCGGGAACAGGAGCTCCCCGCGAATTGCTTCAGACGGTTGCGCGCGATTTCGGCCTCGTCATTAAAATAACACCTGACTCGAACTCTAGGTCGAGCAGGCCAGCAGTGTCGAGTGAAAAGCTATTGCCACTGTCGACATTGCGGCTGCGTGCGACGCGCGTCGGAATGTACCAATCGTGGACCGCGAACATGGACGAAGGCTGGACGCGCTGGCTGCTGGAACAGTACGAGTTTCCGTATACGACGATTCATAACGCTGACGTCAAGCGAGGCAAGCTGCGAGAAAAGGTCGACGCGATTATTCTTCCGGACCAGCCGCCCCGAGATATTCTCAACGGGTACGACTTCAAGACGGTTCGGGAGGAGTACCGAGGCGGCATTGGCGACGACGGCATCGAGGCACTTCGCCAATTTGTTCGTGACGGCGGGACTTTGATTGCGATGGGCGCGAGTTGTGATCTTATGATCGACAAGTTCTCGATACCGGTGAGAAATCTCAAGCGCGGGCTGACTCGCGATCAGCATTTCGCGCCGGGAACGATCGTTCGTATTCAGGTGGACAACACGCATCCGGTTGGCCTCGGAATGCCTTCGGAAACGTATGGCTTCTACAACAACAGTCCGTTTTTCGCGCTGGTAGAAGGCTTCTCTTCGCAGAAGGCTTCAGTGGTGGCCCGCTACCCTAATTCCGATGTGGTAGCTTCCGGCTGGTTAAAAGGCGAAGACTTGATGGCAGGTCGAGCGGCAGTCGTGTCGATTGAGATGAACGCGGGCCGCATCGTGTTATTCGGATTGCGACCTCAGCATCGAGCCCAGACTCACGCGACGTTTCCGTTATTATTCAACGCCATTTACTCGGCGCACTAGCGAGCGTGTTCTTGGGGCTGATTGCTGCGATTCGACCCGCCCGATGCGGAAGGCAGAAGGCAGAAGGCGGAAGGCAGAAGGCAGAAGGCGGAAGGCGGAAGGCAGAAGGCGGAAGGCAGAAGGCAGAAGGCAGGACGACTCGGTGACTGCGCTGGAACGACGATGGATACAAAGGGGAATATCGGCACCGGACAGAGGTGTTGGAATCGGCCCGCGAAGGTCAGGACCACTGCGCCTATCTTTTGAACTTCCAGATCTGGGTTCGACATCCCGTAGGCTCAGCCCGTAGGCGGAGATTCACCGGCAAGCGACAATTGATGTAGCTCTTCTGCCTTCTGCCTTCCGCCTGTTGCCTTCTGCCTTCCGTCCCCCGCCTTCTGCCTTCCGCCCCCCGCCTTCTGCCTTCCGCCTTCTGCCTTCTGCTAAGGGGTAGGTCAAGCTGTCCGGCAAGGTTGTAATCGCGCAGCCGGTCGAGAGTCGTTCCCGATGGAATCTTGTTTAGAAAAATGAACGATGCGTTTTCCGGTCAGCGACGCCTTTCCACCCCCACGGGCTGGCCTCGAGGATGAGATTGACAGTAGAAAGATCAGGCGCGGTGATGTTGTGAGTGTTAGTGTACTCAAGGGTAAGAATCGCTCCATTAGCGACTGTCGCCAGAAGGTCCGCTCCGCGCTCGCATAGAGTTTCGAGGTTGGTTATTCAAAAAAAGTAAAAGACGCCGGGACGGTAGCTACCTTGGCGACGGCGATGGGTCTTGGGTCTAACTCCGCCGATCGGCAAGCTGGAAGTCAAGAACCGACTTCGTAGGTCGCGCACGTAGAAGGTGTCTCCCACACTCGAACCTTGTACACCTGCACGCGTTTGTCGCTGATCTCTTCGGAGACTTTGTGGAGGATGAAGCCAGCGAGATGTTCGCTTGAGGGATTCATCTCAACGTCAAATGGCTTCAGCTCATTGAGGTTTTGATGATCGAGGTATTTCATCACGCGGCGCGTTGCTGCTTTCAATTCTTTGAAGTCCACCAACATGCCGACGTGATCAAGGTCCGCGCCGTGCACGTAGACTTCGACCTTCCAGTTGTGGCCGTGCAGATTTTCACACTTGCCACGATACCCGCGCAAAGCGTGGGCGGCAGAGAATTCCTCTTCGATCATAACTTCGTACATCGGTTCCTCGTTCGAGTCGTGACTCTCAATTAAACCTAAAAGAGTAGGTGGGGTTTGTCAATAAAGGGGTACCTGTCAGAGGTCAGAAGTCAGAGGTCAGACCTCTGAGCTCTGACCTCTGGTTGTCTGGCTCTATGTCGCTCATGTATGATTGTGAGCTTGCGGCGGGTTCGATGGGCTTGTCCTACTAGGAGGCATTCACGGTGAAGCCAAAGATCACACTGATACCGGGCGACGGCATAGGCCCTGAAGTTACTGGCGCTACTATCTCGGTGTTAAGAGCAACCGGGTTTGAAGCCGAATGGGAAACCTTTGTTGTCGGCGCCGAAGCGCTGTCCCGCGGCGCTGATCCGTTGCCACAGGACCTGATCGATTCAATCCTGCGGAATAAAATCGCACTCAAAGGACCGGTCGCGACTCCGATCGGGACCGGTTTCGTAAGCTCAAATGTCCGCTTGCGAAAAGCGCTGGATCTGTACGCGAATCTGCGACCGGTTAAATCGCTCAAAGGTGTGCGCAGCCGCTACGAGAACGTCGATCTAATCGTCGTGCGCGAAAACACCGAAGACCTTTATTCGGGGCTCGAGCACGAGGTGGTACCGGGAGTCGTTGAGAGCTTGAAGATTATCACTGACAAAGCATCCCGCCGCATTGCTCGCTTCGCTTTCGAGCATGCCAGAATAGAAGGGCGCAAAAAGGTCACTGCCATTCACAAGGCAAACATAATGAAGTTGTCCGACGGCCTGTTTTTGCGCTGTTTTCGAGAAGTCTCGAAGGAGTATCCCGAAATCGAGGCCAACGATCTGATTGTTGACAATGCTTGCATGCAGCTTGTCATCGACCCGGCTCAATTCGACGTGTTGCTGCTCGAGAACCTGTATGGCGATATTATCTCGGATCTTGGCGCGGGACTGATTGGCGGGCTCGGCGTCGCCCCGGGCGCTAACATTGGTGAAGAGATCGCTGTGTTTGAGGCGGTACACGGAGCAGCTCCGAGCATTGCCGGACGCGGCATCGCCAATCCCACGGCCTTGCTGCTTAGCGCAGTGTTGATGTTGAAGCACCTGAACGAGCGCGATAGGGCGGTGCGGATTCAAGCCGCCCTGGAGAAAGTGTTAGCCGAAGGTGATGTCTTGACTCGCGACCTCGGTGGCAGGGCTACTACGCTCGATTTCACGGAGGCTATAATTCACGCCCTTTAGCCTGTCGGTACCAATTGTTACCAGCTTTTTTCGTTCTGAGCCGTCCGTGGTTCTCGGCTCGACGTAGAAGGAGTTATCATAAATCAAATGAAGATCACTGCCAGCCGCATTAATCTCGGGGAAATAAGGGAAGATGTACTGATTGTGCCGGTCTTCGAAGGCGAAACGCCGCGCGATGCTGAGAACGCTTCGGCGCTGGCGGCGCTGGATCATCTCACGCGCGGTGCCGTGGCGTCCTTGTTCGAGGACGGAGAGATGACCGGCAAGCGCGGCCGGTCGGTCCTCCTGCACAATGTTGGGATGTGCTCGACGAAGCGGCTGCTGTTGTATGGAGCCGGCCCTTCGGACAAGATCGATTCAATGAGCGTCGCGCGTCTTGCCGGCGCCGCGCTCCGTACGCTGATTAGGAGCGGGGGAATTCGGTCGGCGGCGTTTCTGGTCACCCGCAAGCTGGAGAACGAGGCTTACGTGCAGGCGATAGTCGAAGGCGCTTTGATCGGCCAGATGAATGGCGAGCTCTACAGGTTGAAGGAAGAGCCTTCAGCGGACATTGAGACTCTCGACTTGATCGGCGAACTGGCGGAACAACCTGATTTCCAGCGCGCCATCAGAGCAGGGAGCGCAATGGCCGAGGCGACAAACCTCGCGCGAATGTTGGGCTTTGAACCTTCGAACGTGATGACCCCAACCGAGCTGGCGCTTCGAGCCCAACAAATGGCCGAGCGAGAAGGGCTCGCGTTTGAGGCGTTGGGCGAAGACGAGATGAAACGTCTCGGGATGGGAGCGCTGTTAGCAGTGTCGCGTGGCAGCCAGGAGCCCGCGCGATTGATCGTGCTGAGCTACGAGCCTGGCGGGACCAGTGATGACGGCGCCAAGGGAGAGCTGATTGCGCTTGTCGGGAAGGGAATCACTTTCGATTCGGGAGGTATTTCGATCAAGCCCGCCGCAAAGATGGAAGACATGAAATATGACATGGGAGGCGGCGCGGCGGTGATCGGAGCCATGCAGGTGATCTCGCGTCTTCACCCCAACGTTCGTGTCATCGGGCTCGTCCCCGCATCTGAAAACCTGCCCTCAGGCCGCGCGGTCAAGCCCGGAGACGTGGTTCGAAGTCTGAGCGGCAAAACCGTCGAAGTAGTAAACACCGATGCCGAAGGCCGTCTGGTTCTAGCCGACGCGATTACCTATGCAATCAATCGCGGCGCGACGTGCATAGTCGATGCCGCAACGCTGACAGGCGCGTGCGTGATTGCGCTTGGCGAGGCTCGAGCTGCGGTGATGGGAACCGATCAGCGCTTGATTGACGATTTGGTAAAAGCGGGCGAGCAAAGTGGAGAACGAATTTGGCCGCTGCCGCTCGACAAGGAGTACGGCGAGATCATTCGCAGCGACATCGCGGATGTCAAGAACGTCGGCAACCGAACCGCGGGCTCGATAACCGCGGGATACTTCTTGAAGCACTTCGCCGGCTCGGTGCCATGGGCTCACCTCGATATCGCTGGGACCGCTTGGACCGAAAAGGAGAAGCCTTATATTGCGAAGGGGGCGACCGGTTTTGGCGTCCGGCTGATGGCGAACTTTGTGTTGAATCGAGCCGCTTCCAGTTGACAACATCAGTTCGCGAAGAGCTTAGAGACCAGGAGTTCGTAGTTCGGCCTTCTTCAGGCGGAAGTTGGTAACGACTGGCGACGGGCTACAAGCGACCGGTCAATGGTCTTAGGTTGTTACAAACTTTCGCTGAAAGGCCGGACTACGAACGTTTGATAGGAGTTTGGAGAGTATTTATGGCGAAAGAGACTCTGAATAAAGAGGTCGTGATTCTTGGGTCGGGCCCGGCAGGTCTAACAGCCGCTATCTACGCCGCGCGAGCCAACCTCAAGCCATTGGTGGTAGAGGGTCCCGAGCCGGGCGGCCAGTTGATGATCACAACCGATGTCGAAAACTATCCGGGCTTCGGGAAGGGAATTCTCGGGCCGGAACTGATGGAACAGTTTCGCGAACAGGCCGGCCGATTCGGGACGGAGTTCTTAGTCAGCTGGATAAGCAAGGCCGACCTGAGCCGGCGGCCGTTCACCGTCGAGGCCGAGGATCACATCATCAAGGCGGACGCCTTGATCATTGCGACCGGTGCTTCAGCCAAGTGGCTCGGCATTCCCGGCGAGGCGCCAACCCCCCAGGGTTTGGGCGGCCACGGCGTGTCGGCTTGCGCGACCTGCGACGGGTTCTTCTTTAGAGGCAAGCCGCTTGTTGTTGTGGGCGGCGGCGACACCGCGATGGAAGAGGCAACGTTCCTCACGAAGTTTGCGACCGCGGTGACGGTCGTTCATCGCCGCGATTCC
Organism: uncultured Clostridia bacterium; assembly: GCA_964581275.1. Taxonomy (GTDB): domain Bacteria; phylum Acidobacteriota; class Blastocatellia; order UBA7656; family UBA7656; genus Onstottus_A. The sequence goes on along the minus strand of CAZOOE010000367.1, from coordinate 277 downwards.
CTGCGTGCTTCAAAGATCATGCAGGACAAGGCCTTCAAGAATGAGAAGATCGATTTCATCTGGGACACCGGAGTTGAAGAGATACTCGGTACGCGCGAGACCGGAGTAACCGGCGTGCGACTCAGAGATCTGAAGACAGGTGAACAGCGTGTCTTCCCCACCGACGGTGTGTTCATAGCGATTGGGCACCTGTCCAACCCGGGTGTGTTCATAGGCTCGCTCGAGATGGACCCACTCGGACACATAAGGACCCAGGTACACTGCACCGCTCCCACCG
>CAZOOE010000366.1:4117-7012 GCA_964581275.1 uncultured Clostridia bacterium | reverse complement strand
GACGACTAAGCCGGAGCTGCACTCCAGGTTGCGGCATGTTGTTCCAGTAGACCGGCAGCCCGGCGCCGCAGATATAAGAGCTGCAGGCGAACCCAACGCCTTTTCCGTATCTCAACTTCTTGAACTTGCTTTTCCACCCGGAGGCGCCCACCACCTTGTCGATGCACTCCGCCAGACCGATGCTGCCAACGCGAAGATAGTTCGCGGTGATCGTGTTGGGCTTTACCAGGTGCTGCCGGCGCATCTCGACCGGATCGAGCTGAAGCTCTTCAGCGATCTTGTCGATCTGTACCTCGAGGGCGAAGCGGGGCTGCGGAGTACCGTGCCCGCGCTTCGGTCCGCACGGCGGCTTGTTGGTGAAGACCCGAAGACCTTCAAACTTGTAGCGCGGAACATCGTAGGTCACGGTCTGAAGCGCCCCGGTATAAAAGGTGCTTGCGACACCATAGCTGCCGTAGGCACCGCCATCCAGAAATGATCGAAAATGCATGGCGGTGATCGCGCCGTCATTCTTTACACCGGTCTTAACCCACATCAGGACCGGATGTCGCCCGCGATGACAATAGAAGACTTCTTCGCGGGTGAGCGTGATCTTCACCGGTCGTCCGGTCAGCATCGCGAGCTTCGCAATCGCCATCTCATGATTGAACGGATCGCTCTTGCCGCCGAAGCCGCCGCCGTTTGGGGTCGCGATTACGCGAATGTGACTGGCAGGCAACTCGAGTACCTTCGCGAGCGCCCGATGAACGTAATGCGGTGTCTGAGTCGCGCTCCACAACGTTAGCTTTTCATCTGTATCAAAGTGCGCAACTGCTGCGTGCTGTTCCAACGGCAGGTGAGTGTTGCCTTCGTAAAAGAAGACGTCCTCACGAACGAGATTCGCTTTGGAAAATCCACTGTCAATATTGCCGAATCCCAGCGCCGTCTTTTTGTGAACGTTGCGGCCATCCCCGTATTCCTGAATGCGAGGTTTGTCGGTCTGCAGTGCGCTTTCAATTGTGGCGATCGGTGCAAGTTTTTCGTACTCGATTTCAATCAAATTCATCGCATCGAAGGCAGTGTCTTCATCGATGGCGGCGATGGCCGCAACTGGATCGCCGATGAAACGAACTTTGTCGATACACAGCGCGTGTTCGTCCTCGCTGACCGGGAGGATACCGTACGGAATGGGGAGATGCTTTCCGGTGATAACCGCAACCACACCGGGCAGCTCCAGCGCTTTGGAGGCATCGATGCGTTTGATCAAGGCGTGCGGCACCGGACTTCGCAGGAGCTTGGCAAACAGCATTCGAGGGAGAACGATGTCGTCGGCAAATCGAGTCTGGCCTGTGCACTTTGCCCGCGCGTCTACTTTGCGGAAGGGTTTTCCGATGACCTTTTTTTCGCTGCCGTTATTGCCGTTTGTTTTCATTCTAATCGGGCCTTAATGTCCGGATCGCCGCCGGTTGTTAACCCACCAGAATCACACTTCAAACCCGTATATTGTCTCGCGCACTGGTTCGGCTTGTTCACCTCGCATCCGCGCGGCGGCCAACTCAACCGCTTCATAAATCTTCAGGTAACCAGTGCAGCGGCAAAGATTCCCGGCAAGCGCTTCCTTGATCGCTTCTCTATCCGGAGACGGGTTCTTCTGCAACAGTTCTTTTGCCACCAACAGGAATCCCGGCGTGCAGTACCCGCACTGCGCCGCCCCAAGATCGGCGAATGTCTCCTGCAGCGGATGAAGCTGTCCGCCTGCGGCCATGCCTTCGATCGTCGTCACTCGGCGGTCTTCGGCATCGAGCCCGAGAAAGAGACACGACAGCATCGGCCGGCCGTCAATCAAAACCGTACAGACACCGCACTCGCCCAGTTCGCAGCCGTGTTTTGTCCCTGTTAGCGCAAGGTCCTCGCGCAACACTTCAAGCAAGGTCTTGTGCGGCGCAAAAGCTACCTCAGCCTCTTCTCCGTTTAGGGTGAGTTGAATGTGGACTTTTTGCGTTCTTGTAATCGCCATTACTCGCTTCTACTATTCGAACCGTACCTTTTGCTCGGATGGAACGCTCTTAGTCCGGCCCTCAGCCGGCAGTTTGTGAAGGCGGCTACTGCGACACACGTGGTACGAGCTTCCGCGTGAAGGCCGGACTACGAACTCGATACGATTGCTGGACATAATTATCCGGTCACGCGTTTGTAACGTCGCGCTTTGAACTCATAGCGCGGCAGGCTTCCACGCGCCGCCTGTTCGACGCTAACACGAATGTTCAATTGAGACCGAAATGCGGCCAGCACAGCCCGCTCTACCTGTGAAAATGGCTCGAGCTCACGACTCTCAATCTTTAGCAGCAGATCATCCATGCCGGCGATACGCCTGATCTCCACTTCGTACTCGACGATCGCCGGCAAGCCGCGGAGCAGATTATCAATCGCACTCGGATAAAGATTAACCCCGCGCACGATCAGCATGTCGTCAGCGCGGCCCAGCACTCCGCCTGTAATCCGCGCCAGCGTCCGTCCACATTCGCACGGCTCCGTGGACAGCTCTACGAGATCGCCTGTCCGATAGCGAAGCACCGGCATACCAAACCGCGCAAGCGTTGTTACCACTAACTCGCCTCGGATGCCTTCATCAATGGTTGCCCCGGTCTGAGAATCTATCACCTCAAAGATAAACTCCAGCTCGTTGAGATGAATGGATCGGGTTTGAGCCTGACAATCGAAAGCCCAGGCGCCTACCTCAGTTGCGCCAGCATGGTCAAAACATTTGGCTCCCCAGGCCTCCTCGATGCAGCGCTTGACAGTGTCAACGCTCGCACCCGGCTCGCCTGCGTGAATCGTTGTTCGGATGTCGGAAGAATACAGGTCCAGCCCCAACCTCTCTGCGACAACGGCTACCAGCCCCCTGTCTACGCTCGG
>CAZOOE010000366.1:0-4107 GCA_964581275.1 uncultured Clostridia bacterium | reverse complement strand
ATGTAGCGCGTAGGTCGGGGTGCAGACGAGCACCGTGCAGCGGTTGTCTAGAATCATGCGCAGTCGCTGTTCGGAGCTCAGTCCGCCGCCTGACAGGCACAGCGCACCGACATAGCGCGCGCCGTCTATCGCTGCCCAGTGGCTCAAGTAAGGACCAAACGAAAATGCGCAGAAGACCAGATCCTCCTCGCTCACGCCGGCGCCCCGATAGACATAGCCCCAGCAACGCATCCAGCTCTCCCAGTCTTCGGGTGTATCGAGGCACTTGAGAGGCTTGCCCTTCGTGCCCGATGTTTGATGCAGATAACGATAACGCGCCAGTGGATAGGTATGTAATCTACCGTAAGGTGGGTAAGCCTGCTGTTCAGCGACAAGTTCTTCTTTTGTTGTGAACGGCAATCGTTTGAGGTCGTCCGCTGAGCGTAAATTCCGCATCTCGATTCCCGCGTTGTCAAACTTCTCCCGATAGAACCGATTGGTCGCAATCGCCTCCAACAAACGGCGCAGCCTCTCGTCCTGCAACTTACGCAGGCGTATGCGATCAAGGGTTTCCATCTCGCGGTGATAAAAGTCCATCTGCGTCGCGGGCGTCACCATTGCTCGTGCCGTATTCTACAATCCGAGAGACTCGGAATTCTATTGACCTATCGCTCCGCAATATACTACCGGTTGACAACAGACGCAAGCGCATTATAATTCGCACTAACATGAGTCGTGAACCAGACAAGAGCTCGCTATTGGCCGGTGTTGGCGCGCGAACACGGGCGCTGCGACTGGCGGCAGGCCTGACAGTCAAAGAGTTTGCCCAGCTAGCGGTGTTGTCGCCTCGCTTTGTAAATCAGCTCGAGTCGGGAGCGGGAAATATCTCGATTGCGGGTCTTGCGCGAGTGGCCGCGGTGCTCGGGCGCTCCACCCACGAAATGATTCCGCCGGGCAACGATGATCATTCGTTACGAGCGGAAATCTGGCGATCGCTGAGCGATTTCAGCGGCGATGATTTGCATGACTTGCAGCAATGGCTGGACGCGCGCAAAGGCGGTAAATACAGACCGCGGTTTGTCGCTTTGATCGGCTTGCGCGGCGCAGGCAAGTCAACCGTAGGGCCAGCGTTGGCGCGGCGGCTGAAGACCGAGTTTGTCGAGCTCGATAAGCTGGTTGAGACGGTAGCAGGAATGTCCCTCGGTGAAATCTTTGCCACACACGGAGAGGCTTATTATCGGGCGCTGGAGCGCGAGTCTATACACAGATTGTTTGCCAGTTCGCGTGGCTGTGTACTCGTGCCCGGCGGATCATTGGTGACCGATGCCGAGACCTGGGAGATAACAAAGCGGCGATGCTTCACGGTATGGTTGCATGCGACGCCGGAAGAATTCATGAAGCGAATGCGACGGCAGGGCGACCTGCGGCCGATGCAGGGCCGCCCTTCGGCAATGGGCGAATTGAGAGCGTTGCTGGCGCGACGCGAGGTGCTCTACGCCGAATCCCGACTAAAGATAAAGACGACCGGCAAATCTCCCGCAGCGGTAGTAGCTCAGATTGTCAAAGCGCTGTTTACTGCAAAGGATTCTTCCCTGTCACCTGGTAAGAACCCAAATCGCGTATGCGAAGCAGCCGACTGATGTCGAGCCTGCGTTCAGACAAGTCCATTTTTAATTGCACCCGGAATGACGTCCGGGATCACTCATCACTTGTAGACGAGCTCAGAGCGTAGTTACCTCGAGTGTCGAGCCGGTTGTCGCCGAAAAACGCTGCACGCCCTAGGGCTTCTGGGGCAGCGTTCGCGGCGCATAATAAGGCTTCCCGTTCAGCTTCTGCACTTCCTTCATGAAGCTGGTGCCGTAGTTCTTCTCCGCATCCGTCAGAGCCCATGCCTGACGCTTGTAGTTCCAGTTGTCCGGGTCCAGCCGCTGAGCTTCCTTGAAATGGGGGATCGCGTCGGTGGCGTTGCCGCCCTTGTGGAGATATTCGGCAAGTGCGAATTCGGCGTCGGCCATCGCGCGCTCAACACTCGGCGGCTTGAGTCGCTCCTTAACCTCCTGCTCGCTCATTACGAACGCACTGCGATCGCCTTTCGCAACCCAATCTCGAATGGCGTCCAGGTAGGGTCCCGCATCTATGCCGTGCATTGACTTGTACCGGTTGTCGACATAAGCCACTTCGTTGGGCCGTACTATCATCCCCTTTTCGTTGATCCAAACCGCAGTCGGAACATTTACCATGTTGTAAAGCTGAGTGACCAGGTGTTTGTCGTCGATTAGCGCGGTGTATTCGGGTTTGGCTGCAGTGATCCAGGGAGTGGCATCTTTGGCGCCGCCGGTGTCTTGAGCGATGGAGATGATTTCGAAGTTCTTGTTGTTGAGCTCGTGATAGAACTTTTGCCAGCCTGGCAAATCAAACCGGCAGCCTCACCATGAGGCCCAGGTGACCAGCAGCACCTTTTTTCCCCGATACTCAGCAAGCGAATGGCTCTTACCGTCAATGTCCGGGAGTGTAAAGTTCGGAGCTTCGAGTGAGGCCAGCGAAGTGCCGCGTTCGTCATCGCGCTTCCCGAAATACCACACTCGGTTCTTCTCATCGCGCGCAACCGGCTGCTTGACCATCGCGGCGAACGCGGTCAGGTTAAACCAGGTCTCTGTGCCGCGCTTCGAGACAAACTCGGCTTTTCTTTTTGCCGGAAGAGGAAAACACAACTCGTCACGACAGACACCTTGGGGCTTGACGACGAACCGCGTAGCGCGTTTCAAATCATTCATCGTAATCCATAGATCATTCGAGGTTTCAGATGAGGCAGTCACTTCCGTTGGAACGCCATCGTAGATCACAACGGTACGCCGGTTATCCGCGGCCGACGCCGAAGTCGCTGCCGCCAAAATGCTTGCTATCGCAAAGCAGACTAATGTTTTCAGCATGTGCATCCCTCCTCGCCTGTTATTACGCGCAGGCCAGCTTATTGGTTTGTGCGTCGAGCCCCTTTGGCTTGTAACTCGATGTGGCCGATGATAGCAACACCAACCGGCCCCAGCAAGCGTGGGTTCATTGGCGAAGTAAGGCAGGCCGAAGAAGCCAGGTTAACGCTCAAGATCAACTGACGAGCTGTTTGAGATTTGAAGCTAACCTGTCGCAACCGGCACCCACCCGCGGGTCATATAATCCGAAAGTGTGAACGCAAACAGAATCATCAGCCAGATAATGCCCGCACACACGAATACCCAGGTCAGCTTTGAGCTGTAGCGAACGTGCATGAAGTAAAGCACTACAAGGGTCGCTTTGAATACGGCTATCGATAGCGCAACGATTGCGTTCAACGGCCCGGGAAGATCGAAGTTGGCGACCCAGACCGTGAGCGCCGTTCCGGCCATCAACGCGCCGAAGATTGCGAAGTAGATTTTTCTCGGGACTACGTGTTCTGACATCTCCTGCCCTTCATCCATTGTGAATGTGTGCTCCCAGCAAATAGAGCAGCGGAAAAAGGAATATCCAAACTATGTCGACAAAGTGCCAATACAAACCCGATATCTCGACCGGCGAATGGTACTCCGGAGTGAAACGGCCGCGCTTCGCCATTATCAGGATCACCGTCATTATTCCGAGCCCGACGATCATGTGAAGCGCGTGAATGCCGGTCATCATGAAGTAGATGAAGTAGAACATCTGAACGTTCTGAGGATCGCCGTGTCCTTCCCATTGAAAGCCGAAACCCGGAACGAGGTGATGCACCCACTTATCGTGATACTCGTAAGCCTTCACGCCAAGGAAGGTCGCGCCGAGTATCATCGTCAACACCAGAAACAGCATCAGCAATTTGCGATTCCCGGTTTGCGAGTAGTAAACGGCGAGCGCCATAGTCAACGAGCTGATTATGAGCACGGCGGTGTTCGCCGCGCCGAGCCTCCAGTTCAAGTGCGCACTTGCCGCCGCGAAGGCATCGGGATATTTCGTTCGGTAAAGGAGGTAGGCCATGAACATACCGCCGAAGAACAGTATCTCGGTGATCAGAAAGGCCCACATCCCGAGCGTGCCTGCTTCGCGCTGCTGCTCGATATCGTCGAAATGATAAGCCAGTCCGTATGTTGCTGCGTGACCTTTAGCCCAACTTTCTCGTGTACC
>CAZOOE010000365.1:0-7025 GCA_964581275.1 uncultured Clostridia bacterium | reverse complement strand
TCGATTGTTATCGTGGCCGATGTATGGATGATAGACCCAAGGCAGCGGACTGGCCTCGTATTCGGTGCCGACGTTCTTGTTGTACCAATCGGTGACTATGATCTGCCCATCGGGGTTCAGACTCGGCACGAGCAGGAAAATGACATTGTCGAGAATCTTCTTGACCAGAGGCGAATCTTCAGTGGCAAGCCGATGAACCAACTCGAGCACCATCTGCGACGAGCCGATCTCGGTCGAGTGAATGTTGCAGGAGACGAACACCACCGCCTTGCCTGAACGGGCTATTTCGTCGCGTTCGGTAACGGTCGGGGCGCCGCCCTGAAAGTAGAGTTTACGCTCGAGCTGCTTGAAGTAATCGAGATTGTTTATGGTATCGGCCGAGCTGATTTCAAGAAGGATGAATGGATTGTTGTTAGTAGTCCTGCCAAGCTCACGCAGGCGTACCCGATTTGAACCGTTGGCGATAACTCGCATGTATTCGACAATCTTCTCCCATCGAGCGAGCTTCTTATCTTCACCTGCCCGAAAGCCGAGGAACTGTTCGGGGGTCGGGACGTCGGCGGCGGCCGCCGCCCCGAGCTGCGCACAAGACAGCACCGCGCCTGCAAGCGTTGAGGCGACAATGATGTAGACACGAAACAGGCGCGGGCGCATAGGTAGTTCTCCCTTCAGACTATGTAGTTGCTGGTGCTTGTTGACCGCCACGGAAATCGCGGCGGCTTAATATATCGGATAAACAAGCAGCTGAGAAGCGAATACCTGGGAACGCCAGCATCCTTGCGTGCTCTCTTTTTCTTTTGTTGACGGGCAGGCCTCGCACTCGGACCGTTGTTTGACCACGCAACAGGCCAGTAGTAGATTAACTCAGCCTCAGTGGAAATCAGGCTCAACCATCGCCTCGCTTGGAGAATAACTATTATGCGCCGCTCAACCAATCGACAAACGATCGCCTCGCTAGCCATCGCGTTTGTGCTGGCACTGACATCTCTGCCGCTGCAAGTGAGCGCGCAGGCTGGAAGCTCGGCCTTCACAGTGGATGACCTGCTCGACGTTGCAAACGTCAACCTCGCGGATCTGAGCGACGACGGGCGGTGGCTGGCTGCGACCTCCGGCACGCTCCGAGATCGAATCGGAATCGATAACCATCGCTTCGGGGATCCGACCTACATCGCGCCAGCGCTGGTCGATGTGTGGCTTATCGACACTCAAAGCGCGGGGTCGCAGAAGCTGTTTCGAGACAAACGACAGGTGCGAGGGCTGAGGTGGTCACCTGATGGGAATAGACTCGCGCTGTTTGTTTTAAAAGGGGACGTGTTTGAACCGACGATCTGGGAACGAGCCAGCGGCAAAATGGTCAGCGTAACCCTGCCACCAGGTAAGCAACCGGCCGACAACGCCGAGCTTGAATGGTCGCGCGACGGATCGCAGCTCTTGCTCGCCCTGCGAAACGATGCGTGGCGCCAGAAGGCAGCCGAGCGATTCGCATACGAAACAACCGGGCCGGTCGTCGTGCATTCGAGCAAAGAACCGTTCCTGGCCTGGGAAGATCTGCGCCGAATGTCTGCCCTCCGCTCTCTTGCAGCCTACGACGTGCGGACCGCTCAAATCCGCGAGCTCCTTCCCGAGACGAAGCTCGGTTCATACGATCTGTCCGAGGATGGCTCATTTATCACCTACTCGGAAGACATCACCAAGAAAACGGACTACGACGTGATCGGCGGCACCGAAAATCAGATTCACTTGATGCCGGCCGCCGGCGGCGAACGGCGCACGATCATCAAATCCACCAAAGGCATCAACATCCAATGGTCGCGAGACAATCGCCGTTACGCTTACTCGAAAGATGACAACATCTTTGCCGCATCGATCGACGACAAAGAACCGCGCCAGCTGACCGGCAAGAAACCTGAACCTGAAAAGGTCAAGACGGAATCCTCGGACAAACCAAACGACGATGCCGACAAAGCGAAAGACAAGGAGAAGTTCAGCGTCGTTCGATTGAGCCCGAAAGGCGATTGGATCGTCGCGTCAAACAAGGAGGGCCTTTGGCTGATGGACGCCGTATCTGGCGCCAAGGAGATGTTCCTTAAAATGTCCGAAGAGGACAAAGAATCGCCACGCTATCAAGTTGTCGATTGGAGTCCGAATTCAGAGGATATCTTCTTAAGCTACTCGTCGCGAACCAAGTGGGAGCGCGGGCTCGTTCGCTACGACGTAAAAAGAAAGAAACTCGACGACCTCATAAAGGATTCGCACCTTTACTCAGGTTTCAAACTCTCGAAAGACGGTCGCACGTTCGTGTTTCACTTCGCGGAAGGCAACCGGCCGGCGGAACTCTACGCGGCAGATGTTGGTTTCAAAGACGTGCGCCGTTTGACTGACTCAAACCCTCAGCTGAAAGCCAAGCGCCTGAGCAAGACCGAGCTCGTCTCTTATCTCGACGTCGACGGCAACAAAATGTACGGCGTCCTGTATTATCCGGTCGAGTACGAGACTGGCCGCAAGTATCCGACGGTGTTCAACATCTACGAGCAGTTCTTCGACGACGCTTTCAACAGCACGCTTAACATTCTGACCTCGAACGGCTACGCGGTGATGCAGCCATCGGTGAACCTCGAGATCGGATTTCCCGGCGAAGCGTGGATGAAAGGCGTGAGCTCGGCCGCAAACAAGCTGATCGAAATGGGTATTGCCGATCCAGAGCGGCTAGGAGTGCAAGGCACGAGCTACGGCGGATACGCGACCAATCTCCTGATCACCCAAACCCACCGATTCAAGGCGGCGATCAACATTTCGGGTAAAGTGAACATGATCAGCTTCTACACCGACAGTCCGCGGCTCGGGGTGCGCAACATTCACGCACCCGAGAAGAGTCAGGATCGTCTCGGCGCGACTTTGTGGCAGCAGCCTCAGAAGTACATCCAGCATTCGGCAGTGATGTTTGCCGATCGCATCAAGACGCCGCTGTTGCTGATGTGCGGCGAGCAGGACCACAACGTTCCCCCTCGACAGTCAATGGAGATGTATTACGCACTACGGCGACTAAACAAAGAGGTCGAGTGGGTGAGCTACACCAACGGCGGCCACGGAATGCCTACTACTACCGTTGATGAGGTGAAGGACTATCACAAACGAATCATTGCGTGGTACGACTCGCACCTTAAGGGCGATCTGAAGAAGAAGGCTGAGGAGCAAAAAGCGGATACCCCGGCACAGTAAGTATTAGGACATGAGCATGGAGTTCAACTTTTCGCCTGGCCTTGGGTTGGTTGGCGAACGTCTCTAAAGCCTGAACTCCATGCTCTCATACGCCAGTTTCACTTTCCTTTGAACTCCGCCTTGCGCTTTTCGATGAACGCACGAACTCCTTCTTCTTTATCCTCACTCGAAAAGCACAACGCGAACAGATCAATCTCCGCATCAAGACCTTCGCGGAGATTCATTCGCGAGGCGTTCTTAACCGACGCCTTCGCCATCGCCAGCGCAACCGGACTCAAATCGGCAATCCTGTTCGCGAGCTCCATCGTCTTCGCCTCGAGCTCCTCGGGCGCGAATACCTGATTGACCAGGCCAAGCTGCTTGGCCTCTTCGGCGGTGATCATGTCGCCGGTGAGGATCAGTTCCATCGCCTTCCCTTCTCCGATCAACCGAGTCATGCGTTGAGTTCCGCCGCCCCCCGGGATTATTCCGAGCTTGATTTCAGGCTGCCCCAGTTTGGCCTTAGTCGATGCGATGCGGATGTCGCACGACATCGCAAGCTCGCAACCACCACCCAGGGCAAATCCGTTTATCATCGCGATTACCGGCTTTGGGAAATCCTCTACCGAGTCAAAGGCTCGCCCGCCTTTCATCACCTCTCGTTGCTTGAGTGCGGTCATGCCTGCAAACTCGCTTATGTCGGCGCCGGCGATGAAAGATTTCTCGCCGGCGCCGGTGATAATCACCACGCGAACTTCATCGTCGTGTTTGAGTTGCTCGAACGCGATGAGTATTTCTTTGCGCGTAGCGATGTTTAGCGCGTTGAGCTTGTCCGGACGATTCACGGTCACGATCGCGATCCGCCCGCGTTTCTCGATCAGCACGTTTTCAAATGCCATGTGTCCTCTCCAATAGTCAGAAGATTGCCGCCGAGGGCGGCGAGAAAACGCCTAGATCCATTTGCGCCTCGATGCCCTCCGCAATTAGTCTATGTGTCGTCTACTTCAGTTATGGAATTGGGTGGTTGTTGTCTCCTCCATTCCCGCTTACGTTCCTCGAATGCCTCCGCGAAGTCTATCCGCTCGTTGTCCCCGGCGAATGGCGAAAAGCGATATGGCGAACCATCGAGGCGATATTCATCGCGCGTTATGATGTAGTAGACCAAGTCGCCCTCGTAGAGATCATCCTTGTAATACTCGGTCCTATCGTACTTCATGCCGACCCGCTCCATCACTCGGTGCGAGCGGATGTTTCCGGGGTCCGCAAGCGCATAAATGCGGTCGAGCTTCAACTCGTCAAACCCGTATCGAAGACAGGCCCGCGCTGCCTCCGAAGCCAAGCCCCTCAGCCAATACGGCCTGGCGAGCCCGTAGGTAACTTCGACCTCAGGAGTAACATGGATGAACTGCAGCCCGCAGTGACCTATCAACTGTCCGCTCTCTTTCAGAACCAGCGCCCACCAACCGAACCCGTATTGCTCCCAGCCCGCCAGGAAATACTTGAGCCAGCTCTCCGTCTCTTCTCTCGTGAGCGGATGACCGGACAAATATCGCATCACATCGGCATTGGCGTAGATCCGCGAAAGATCGTCCAGGTCGTCCGGGTTGAACAGGCGAAGAAGCATTCTGGACGTTTCTATCTCAGGCATAAGCTGGGATCTTGCGATGATCCTTGCCCTCTTGACGAGATAGCTTCGCGACAAGAGGCGTTTCGTGCAAGTCGCAAAGGTTCGCAAAGAGCAACGGCTTACTTGGTCGCGACGACGACTGATTTTGTCTCGGTGTAGTAATCGAGCGCTTCGGTACCGTGCTCTTTGCCGAGGCCGCTCTGTTTAAAGCCGCCAAAAGGAAGCTCGTCGTAGATCACTTGCGCTGAATTGATCCACGTGTAACCCGCCTGGATGCGGTCGGCTGCTCGAGTCGCGCGATTCAGATCGTTTGTCCAGATCGAGGAACCTAAACCAAAGATCGAGTCGTTGGACCTCTCGATTGCCTCTTCCAGACTCTTCACTCGGAAGATCGGAAGCGCTGGGCCAAAAACTTCTTCGGTAGCGACGCGGGCATCTTCGGGGACGCCAGCAAGGAGAGTCGGCGCATAGAAGTAGCCGCCGTCGTAGTCGCCGCCTCGCAAGCGATCGCCGCCCGCGAGGACTTGCGCGCCGCGATCGATCGCGTCTTGAACCTGGGCCTCCACTTCTTCGCGTTGGTTCGCCGAATGAAGCGGGCCAATCATCGTGCCTTCAGCCATTCCGTTTCCGACGCGGAGCTTCTTGGCTCGTGCAACCAGTTTGTCAGTGAAGTCATCGGCGATCGAGTCAAACAGGTAGAGCCGCTTGATCGCCAGGCACGCCTGACCGCAGTTGAAGAAACGCCCGGTCGCGGCCGCCTTTACCGCTTCATCGACGTCGGCGTCGTCGCAAACGATCATTGGATCCGAACCGCCAAGTTCCAAGGTCACCCGTTTGATGCCCTGCGCGGCGGACGACATCACGCGGCGGCCCACTTCAGTCGAGCCCGTAAAGCCGATCTTCCGAACCTTGGGATTGATCACGATCTCTTCGCCCACCACCGAGCCCTGGCCGGTGACGACGTTGAGCGCGCCTTTTGGCAGACCTGCCTCGAGAAACAAACCCACGACTCGCAGATCGGTCAGCGGAGTAGTTTCCGCCGGCTTGATCACCATCGTGTTTCCTGCCAGCAACGCCGGACCGATCTTGTTACCCATTAGAGACACCGGGAAATTCCACGGCACAATAGCGCCGACAACGCCGAGAGGGCGTTTGATGATCAGCCCGTACTTGTTCTCGTCTATCTGAGGGATGTAGCCCCCGCGAATGTTCTTGCCGAGCCCGGCGTAGTATTCAAGGGTGTGCGCATAACGGCGAATCTCGAGCATCGCTTCACGAAGCGGTTTGCCCTGCTCTCTCGTCAGCAAGGTCGCAAGTTCCTTCTCGTGAATACGAATCAGATCGACGACCCGGCGTAACACATCCGCGCGCTTCGCTTGGGTCCACTCGCTCCAAACCGCAAACGCTGCTTGAGCCGCATCAATCGCCTCGCGCGCGTCCTCTGCAGTGCCGCGCGGAGCGGTGTCGACGGGTTCTCCGGTCGCCGGGTTGAGAACTTCGATTAAGTTACCGCTGCGGGAGCCTACCCACTCGCCGCCGATGAGCATTTGCGCCATTGCTTCACTGTCTCCTTAGTTTCAAACCTGGCTGTAGCTAGCCTTCTGTGCTTCTTGTGAAGGTCCTCGGTGGGTTCAACGCCAGCGGCGGATCGCCGGACACCCAGCAAACCGGGCAGGTATGCCCGGCACGAGCAGAATGAGAATCGTTGAAAACCACACCATCAGATCGAATCCTGGCAAGGCAGCGCGACAATCAGCGAGTTATCACCACACCCTTCGGCTCGAGATAATAGTCAAGCGCCTCCGGCCCGTGTTCCCTTCCAAAGCCGCTGGCCTTCACTCCGCCAAACGGCAGCTCATCGTAGCCGTAGTGCAGCGAGTTCACCCAAACATTCCCGGCTTGAACCTTGTCAATCGCAGTCTCGATGTTGTCCAGGTTCTTGGTCCAGATCGAAGAGCCCAAACCATAGATCGAGCCGTTGGCCTTTTCGATCGCTTCATCGAGGCTGCTCACGCGAAAGATCGGCAGCACCGGCCCAAACGTTTCCTCCTGCACAGCTCGCGCATCGTCGGGCACGTCAACCAGAATCGTCGGCAGATAGTAGTGCCCCTTCTCGTACTGCCCACCTTCCGGGCGCGCCCCGCCTAGCAGCACTTTCGCGCCGCGAATCGAATTCGCGTCCAGCACGGGAGGCGGCTCC
>CAZOOE010000364.1:4756-7044 GCA_964581275.1 uncultured Clostridia bacterium | reverse complement strand
CCCCAACCGCTCGTCGAGGGGAAGATCGCTCGACTTTTTCTTCTGCCTTGAAGTGGCGCTGCGAAAGTGCGCGGCAAACGCTGCAATCGGGTCTTCGCCGCGATTCCACAACAGGTCTTCCGCCAGCCGGCGTTCAACTTCCGGGATCGACGCGTACCGCTCGAGCTTTTCTGAATTGACTATCGCAAGGTCGAGCCCGGCTTTCGTACAGTGATAGAGAAAAACCGAGTTCAGTACTTCCCTTCCCGCCTCGGGCAGACCAAACGAGACGTTGCTGATTCCAAGTATCGTCTTGACGAAGGGAATTTCTTGTTTGATCAACCGCACGCCTTCGATGGTTTCGACCGCGCTGCCGACGTAGTTCGCGTCGCCGGTCGCGCAAGGAAAAACCAGCGGGTCGATGATGATGTCTTCGGTACGGATCCCGTAGTCTTGGTTGAGCAGCTTCACAGAGCGTTTCGCGATCTCGAGCTTTCGCTTGCGAATGATGGCCTGGGCCTGCTCCTTGTCTTCGTCAATGCAGCCCACGATCAACGCCGCGCCGTACTTGCGCGCCAGCGGTGTGACCCGCTCGAACTTGTCGAGCCCGTCTTCAAGATTGATCGAGTTGATGATCGACTTGCCCTGGCAGTAGGTAAGCGCACGCTCGATTGCGACCGGGTCGGTGGTGTCGATCATCGTCGGGGCCTTCACAACCCGGATCATCTTTTCGTAGAAGCGGTCGACATCGTAGAGCTCTTCGCGGTCAGCGTTCTGGAGATTCACATCGCAAATCTGCGCGCCGCCTTTGACTTGTTGCCGAGCGATCTCGGCCGCTTCTTCGTATTTCTCGTCAGTGATCAAACGCTTGAATTTGCGCGAACCGACTTCGTTGGTTCGTTCGCCGACGATTAACGGCCGCTGATCGTCGCTGGCTTCGACAAAGTCGATTCCAGAAAACAGACTACGATGGTGCTTTACCGGCACTCGAGGCCGCTTGCCCTCGACCGTTTGAGCGAGCGCGCGGATGTGCGGCGGAGTCGTACCGCAACAACCTCCGACCAGATTGATCCAGCCGTGATCGACAAACCGCGCGAGCGTGGTGGCCATACTCTCGGGCGTCTCGAGATAGATGCCGTCTTCGTTGGGCAATCCGGCGTTCGGTATGCACGACACCCGCGTCTCGGCCAGTTCGGCGAGGCTGCGTATTCGATCGGTCATGAACTCGGGTCCGGTTGCACAGTTCAATCCCACCGACAACAGATCGGCGTGCATCACTGAAGTGGAGAACGCCTCGACGGTCTGGCCCGCCAGCATCGTGCCCATCGCTTCGATTGTGCCCGAGACCATGATCGGGATTTTGAATCCGATCTCGTCGAACAACCGCCATATTGCGATCAACGCCGCTTTGACGTTGCGCGTGTCCTGCTGAGTTTCGACTATTAGAATGTCGACGCCACCCGCAACCAGCCCAGCAGCTTGATCGTGGAAGCTGGCGATCAGTTGATCGAATGTAACGCCGCCGGTGACTGAGATGGCTTTGGTAGTTGGGCCCATCGAACCGGCGACGAATCGCGGCTTGTTCGTGGTCGAGAGTTCAACCGCCGCTCGCTTTGCCAGTCGCGCCGCAGTCTCGTTCAGGAGATAAACTTGATCTTGAAGTCCGTATTCGGCAAGAACGATTGAGGTGCCGCCGAAGGTGTTGGTTTCGATAATGTCCGCGCCGACTTCGAGGTAGCCTCGATGAATATCGAGCACGACATCGGGACGAGTCAGCACAAGATTCTCGTTGCAGCCTTCTAGCTGCAGGCCGCCAAAGTCCTGAGCGGTCAGATTGCGTGCTTGAATAGCGGTGCCCATAGCACCGTCGAGCACGAGGATCCGCTCGGCGAGTAGGTCCACAAGTAATCTTGTTCTTTGCTCTCGTCCAGTCATTTTCTTCTTAAATTCAAGTGGAGAGGCGCTTCTGATCCGGCACTGTTGACTACGACATGTCTTACAATGCCCACGGCGAGGTCTGTGAAAACCGCCTATAAAGGCGCTGACGCCCGACACTCTTCATACCAATTCGCGATTCGCCGACCAAGTTGCCCTCTGCCTTTGTCTGATGCCTACTGCAGTGGTGGTTTCTCTTCCGCCGCCTTCTTCACATCCGAAGGCTTCTCGTCTTTGTCGCCGCCAGACCCAATCAATTTCCTGATCGCCGGCTTGCGCTCTCGAGCCACCGCAGTCATTGTGAAGTACGCCGCCTCGAACGCCGCCTGAGAGATTGTCTGTCCGCCGCTTACCAGATACTTGTAGCCGATGTC
>CAZOOE010000364.1:0-4746 GCA_964581275.1 uncultured Clostridia bacterium | reverse complement strand
GTCGTCGCCATCGACGAAGAAGCTGCCAATCATTATTGCATCGTTTGCTGTCAGCAAATACTTGTAAACCTCTTCTTTGTTTGCCGCGCTCTTGAGGCTTCCGAAGTTGTAGATGTAGAACCCGAGCATATTGCGTCGGCGGTCGTTCACCAGCACTACCGTGATTTTGCCGCCCTTCGCATCCGGATAGTTGCTCACAACCATGTCCGGGGTGCTCTTGCCTTCGTCGATACTGGCCCCGGTCCTTTGCAGATTCTGCTTCATTCGCTCAGTGAAGGTGAGCTTGGGCGCCGGCTTTGCGACTTTCGGCGGCCCGACCTGGGCCGGATCGGTCTGCTGCGCGAGCGCCGACCCCGAAATCCAGGTGAGCGCCATCGCTATCGTTGCTACAAATAAGGTCTTGCTCATACCTTTCCTGCCTCTTGCTGCACGAACTCGCGAGTCCGTTTTACTTGTCGGGCACAGTCTGTGGCTTACGCTCTTCCTTGCGCATGTACTCGTCAAGCGTCGGCGTGTACTCGTCGGCAATTCGGAGCAATTCGGTCACTGCGATGCGGAACGCGTCGTAGGCGACGCCGGCCTCGGTCGTAAAGGTGAACCGCGCGCCGATGTCGCCCTGTTTGTCAACGAAAAAAGTCGCAAACGCGCGATGATTCGCTTCCAGCAATTTCTGAAACAGCTTCTCGTGGTCGGTTACCCGCTCCAGGGTGAAGTACCGCCCCCTCAGCTTTGGGTACACTGTAAGCACCAGTGACTGATCTTTTCGAACCTCAGCATAGAGGTCGAGCCTCTCGGCGTGTTTGTTCTCGCTTCTTGGCACCACCAAAGCATCAGGGTTCTTCGGATGAGGGACATAGCGCAACCCCATCTTGTCGAGATACCCCTTCAGAGTCTCGGTGGTGACACCTTGCTGCTGCGCTCTGCTTGCTCCAGTCGAGAACATGACGGCAGCCAGAACCACAACGCCGATTCGCGTCTTCATTACCAAACAACTCCGAGTCAAACTGGTTGCAACCCCTTAAGGGGACCGGGTCGCCTCACGCCCAAGCCTTTCAACCTATCATCGCGGACAAAGGCAATTCAAGCGGCGCCGTTCATCTCTCAATAAGCTCGACCCACCTTGAAACAAAAGCGCATACGGGCGTTCTGCATACCCAAACGCCTGACATTGAGTTTGAGCCGAGGATGCAAGTGACACCGCGCCGTCGGGCAAATCAAATACATCGCCGTGCCAATGATACGCCATGAACGAGCGTTCGACTTCACCGAACAGCCGATCAGAACTCGCCGCTTCTGTTAGGGTGACTGGGAACCAACCGATCTTTTTGTGATCGCCCTTTTTCACCTCTGCTCCCAACGCCGACGCCAGCAGTTGGCTACTAAGACAAATCCCAAGCACCGGCTTCTCGGCCCTCAAAGCGCACTCGATCAATCGGATCTCATCGGACAAGTATGTAACTATTGGCGTGCGCTTCTAGGTTCAGGTTTCTGGTTCCGCGGTCGAACTCGAATCTGCAAAACCACAAACCAGAAACCCATTCACAGCACGCTAAACACATCCAGCGCGTACTGGACCCGGCCAAACGGCGCAGAGACCTGCACACCCTGAACAACGTCTCGCACTTCAAGCAGCGTCTCACGGGCGATCGCCAATCCTTCTTCGCGCGCAGCATCTTTATCAGTGATGCGTTCCATCCGCTTCAGCACCGACTTGGGCACCACGACGCCAGGGACTTCGTTGGCCAGGAATTCGGCGTTGCGATAAGACACCAGCGGCCAGATGCCGGCAATCACCGGGATTCTGCAATGCTCTATGCGCTTCAAAAAGTTCTTGAGCTGCTTGACGTCGAAAGTCGGCTGGGTGATCGCGAATTCCGCGCCGGCTTCCACCTTCCATTCGAAGCGCCGCAGCTCGTAGTCCAGATCAACCGCGCACGGGTTTACTCCTACGCCGATGAAGAACGCCGTCGGCCCGCCGATCGGGTTGCCGCCGATATCCAGGCCGTTATTCAGGCGGTTGACCATATTCACAAGTCCGATTGAATCAATGTCGAAGACGGCGGTCGCCTCAGGGTAGGGTCCCATCTTCGGCGGATCGCCGGTGATGATCAAAAGGTTCTTCAGCCCCAGGCCCGCAGCGCCCAGCAGGTCGCTGGTCATTCCAAGGAGGTTTCTATCGCGGCAGCAATAGTGAACGACGGCCTCGATTCCGACCTTCTGCTCGATCAATGTCGAAACCGCGAGCACGCCCATTCGCGATTGCGCGCGGGGGCCGTCGGGGACATTGACCGCATCGACCCCGGCGTCATTCAACAACCGAACTCCTTCAAGCATCTTCGACGGATCGCACCCTTTGGGCGGAACGATTTCAACCGACGTGACGAACTCGCCCTCACAAATCTTCCTGGCGAGACGCGAGCGCTCGGCCCGTGGAACGACTTTGACGTCGGGCGGTTTTTCTTCCGGGACGAATACGCGCACCGTCGAGCGCCCCGGGGAGAGGGCTGCTACGGCGTTCGCGATCTGCTTGATGTGCTCGGGAGTCGTGCCGCAGCATCCGCCTACGAACTTTGCGCCCGCTTGAATCAGCCGTTTCGCGTACTTGGCCATGTACTCAGGCGAAGCCATGTAAAACATTCGCCCGTCTACTTGCCGGGGGAGCCCACCGTTTGGCTGAGCCGAGAGCTTGCGCTTTGTTACGCTGCGCATGGTCTCGATGGCTTCGAGCATCGTGTGCGGTCCGACTGAACAGTTCAGACCGATCACGTCAGCGCCCCAGTCATCAAGCTGCTGCGAGAAGGTCTCCGGTGCCGTTCCGTAGCTGGTGTTCCCATCAGTCTGAATGGTCATCTGCGCTACGACCGGCAGATCGCTGATCGACCGAACGGCGAGCAGCGCTTGCCGGATCTCTGCGGCGTCGGAGAAAGTTTCGAGCACGAACAAATCGACGCCGCCTTCGAGGAGCGCTTCGGCTTGCTGGCGAAAGATGTCCCGCGCTTCTTCAGCCGATGTCTTGCCGTACGGCTCGATGCGTATGCCCAGCGTTCCGATCGCGCCGGCGACAAAGGCTCGTTCTCCTGCGGCTTCGCGTGCTATCCGAGCGCCGGCGTGATTTATCTCGTATGCCTTGTCCTCGAGTCCGTAGCCCCCAAGCTTGATTCGGTTTGCGCCGTAGGTGTTTGTTTCAATAATGTCGGCGCCCGCTTTGACGTAGTCGCGTTGGACGGCGAGTACAAGATCGCGGCCCACGAGGTTGAGCTCATCATAGCAGCGGTTGATGTAAACGCCGCGCTGGTAGAGCATCGTGCCCATCGCGCCGTCGAAGACGTACACCCGATCATCAGTTACTGCGTTACGAAAATCTTTCATGACCTTCTTAGTTCTGAGTACCGGCTTTAGCCGGAAGCATCCTTAGTCTTGGTTATCGACTTTAGCCGGAACGGCATTGATTGATGTTTCCGGCTAAAGCCGGTACTCAAAACGCCCCCAAAAAAGCAAAAACCCCGCGCTAAACTGCGCGGGGTCAAATCCGGACGGTTTAGCAGTTTTTTACGTGGAGCAATTTGCTTAAATCGCCACGATGAAATTGTCAACTTCGCTAATTTACACCTGCGGGTGATTTGAGTCAATCATCGATTGATCAGGGTGCCGAAAGCGCGATCCTACAGGCGCGTCACGCCGAACGGAGATTCGCGTAAACTTGACCCCCTTTTCATCCAGCCTTCTTCCGCACGTTATGGCTTTAAGGCTTAAACTGGGAATTCCACCCGCCCAATGTCCATGGAGACATCTCACTACAATTCACGCGAAAACCTCCGAGTCCACCTCGGCGAAGAACTGATCGTGCAACCGGCGGACGACTCGAAATACTTCGCTTTCATCAATCACAAACGTCAGATTTATCTCCGACGCGCCTTGACTGATCATGTTCACATTTGTGCTCTCGATTGCTCGGAACAAGCGCGCCGCAACTCCTGCGGTAACCTTCAAGTTATCGCCGACCACGCAAACTATCGCCTTCTCTAGTTCGACGGTCACTTCTCCGATCCCACTAAGGTCGCGTTTGATCCCCTCGAGCCGATCGGTGTTGTCCAGCGTCATCGACACCGACACTTCTGACGTGGTCACTACGTCGACGGAGGTCTGGTGGCGGTCGAACACCTCAAAGATTGTTCGCAGAAACCCGTAAGCCAGAAGCATACGGGTCGACGTTACGTTGACGATCGTTACGGCTCGCTTGAACGCAATCGATTTGATCAGGTTGCGCGACGGCCGCGGCCGCGAGACTATCAGCGTGCCTTCGCAGCCAGGGTTGTTGGTGTTGTAGATGTGAACCGGTATTCCTCGTTCGACTGCGGGCAGAACGGTGCTCGGATGCAGGACCTTTGCGCCGAAGTATGAAAGCTCGGACGCTTCGGCGAACGAGATCACGCGGATTCGTCTGGCATTGGGAACGACCCGCGGGTCCGCGGTCATCAGGCCATCAACGTCAGTC
The DNA here is from genome assembly GCA_964581275.1 of uncultured Clostridia bacterium. Classification (GTDB taxonomy): domain Bacteria; phylum Acidobacteriota; class Blastocatellia; order UBA7656; family UBA7656; genus Onstottus_A. The sequence goes on along the minus strand of CAZOOE010000364.1, from coordinate 251 downwards.
CATATCTCGATCGCCTCCGACCCGAGCGCCGCGCCGATCAATGCGGCCGAGTAATCCGAACCGCCGCGCCCGATTGTGGTCGTAACACCGTCCGCGGTTGAACCGACGAACCCCTGCGCAACAGGCACGCGTGCGGCCTTGACTATCGGCGCGAGAGCCTCGCGGGTCCGGCGAGTTGTCTCCGGCATATCCGGGGCTGCCTTGGAGAAGCAATCATCAGTAATGATGAAGCCGCGCGAATCGACAAGCTC
>CAZOOE010000363.1:0-7052 GCA_964581275.1 uncultured Clostridia bacterium | reverse complement strand
AGAAATATTTACCGTCGTTTGGTCCAACATCCCTGGTGCGGAACAGGTCCTGACCCGTCCGAGAAATCTTTGGTCGACACCTTGTACGCAAGAAGACCGTTACTAATGGTTCTACTTCTGAAGGATTCCAATTCCAGGCGGGGCCGACAAGCGGATTTCCGGTTAGTGGGTCAGTCTGAGGTTCAGAGTACAAGCTTTACCTTGCTCTCAATGATCCTGCGAACGAAACAAGCAGGCTAAACCTTCTACGCTGAGCTTAATCTCAAACTGACCAATACCGGATTTAGCGCAATGTGGCCGATGAATGCGGCGATGATATACTGGATGCGTGCGCATACTGTTAGCGACAACCAATAGGGGCAAGATGGCCGAACTGAGACGGATAATGACCGCGCAAACTATTGAGGTGGTTGGTCTAAACGATTCAGAAACGACGGAAAAAATTGAGACTGGCTCGACATTCGCCGAGAACGCCCTGCTAAAAGCCAGGCACTATCATCGGGTTTCGGGGCTACCGACGGTTGCAGACGATTCCGGGTTGGAAGTCGAGTCGCTTGGCGGCAAGCCGGGTCTCTACTCAGCACGATATACCGGACCGAACACGAGCGATGCCACCCGAATCGCAACACTTCTCGATGGGATGAAAGATTTGAGGGACCAGGAACGGCGCGCCCGCTTCACCTGCGCCGCTGCGGTCGTGTGGGAAGGCGGAGAGAAGGTATTTCTGGCCGAGGTGCAGGGCGTAATACTGGAGAGCGCTCGCGGCGAGAATGGATTCGGCTACGACCCAATCTTCCTCTACGAGCCTTTGGGGAAGACTTTCGCGGAACTGACGTCATCAGAGAAGGTGGAGGTGAGTCACCGGGGCCGCGCCTTTCGGCGGCTTACCGCCTGGTTGAGTGAATCGAGGGTCCTTGACACTCCGAGGTCGGGTGATAGAATTGTGACTACCGCGGATTAGACCTCTGCTTATCAGACTAAGAGGTGACCTAATGAGACAAGCGACAAGACTGTTGGCTCTAATCGCATTTGGTGCAATCGCGTATGCCAGTTTGCCGGCCGAAGCTGCCGCCGGCCGCGGGTCCATACGAGGTGTGGTCATGGATGCGAGCGGAAGCCCGTTGATTGGTGCGGCCGTTTTAGTCCTCGCAGACGCCGAAGCGACGAAGGCCGAAAAGGTCGTTCGTCGAGCCAGCACCGATGGCGAAGGTAAGTTCACCGCTCTGGGTATCGCCCCAGGCCGCTACCGCGTGAAAGCGGAAGCCGAGGGTTTCAATCCAATAGAGCTTCCGGCGGACGTGAAGCCAAACAAGGTCACTGTGTTCGATTCTATTTTGTTGCGCCGGATAACTGCGCTAGCTGACGAAACGAGTCTAAACACGGATTCGAAGTACGCCGCGCGCAGGGTTCGCGGCACCATTTTCCATTACGACGAGCCAAAGAAGGATCCTGTCGGAACGGATGACGATTCGACCGTTGCGTTGACGGCTCGCTCGACCGAGCTACATGGCGCGGTGAATGCGTTCGCGCAGCCTACCGCAAGCGGCAGCCCCGCCGCTAGTTCGTTCGCCGGCGCGAACTTCGCGATGTCGGAACAGATTGGGAGAGATGCAAATCTCGTAGTGAGCGGTCAGCTTGGTCATGGCAGCGGAGCGCCTCAAAGTTTACGGGCGTTTACCAGCGCCCACGCGGGTGATCGTCATCGTGTCGCGATTGCTATGGGGTATGGGCGCTTCACGTTCTCTCGCCAGAGCGCGACCCCGAGGCTTGGGCAGTTTTCGGTTTCTGCTACTGACACCTGGCAGGTGTCTGGCCCGGTGCTGATCGTTTACGGGATGGAGTTCGCTCGTTTTGCAGAGAGAGGGTCCGGCACGAGTATTCTCCCGCGGTTCGGAGTAGCGCTAGACGCAGGAGCACGGACACGAGTGTTTGCCGGGTTAGTGCCTGGATCATCGAGTGATGCTCAGTCAAAAGTGAGTCTTGAATCCGGCGAAATCGAGTTCTCTGAGCCGAAACCAGTAGCGATCGCCGGAGGACAGCCGGTGATGGAGCGAAGCTACCGGCTCGAGTTCGGGGGCGAGCAAACGTTGTCTGATAAATCGTCTCTTGAAGTGATGGCATTTGTGGACACCGTCGCGGGTCATGGCGTCGGACTGCTCTCGGTCCCCAACAACGCCTCGCAGGCCGACCCGATATCGCGCACCGAAGAACAAACGGGACGTACGCGAGGCCTCCGCGTTGTTTACCATCGCCACGTCAACAAAGTCATTGACGGTTCGGTAGGATACTCATTTGGCGAGGGGCAACAGCTTGATCGTCGGGGCATAACGACCCCAGCCAATCTCTTCAGCAACGGGCTCTTTCACGTAGTCTCTGCGAAGGTGGACGCGAATTTCGTTGGAACCGGGACAAAGGTCTCGACTGTTCTCAGGCTCTCCCCCGGACAGGCAGTGTTCGCGATCGATCCGTTTCAGGGGCAGATCTCTACCTATGATCCGAACCTGAGTATCTCACTAACCCAGGAATTGCCCAGCCTGAGTTTCATACCCGGGCAGTGGGCGGCGGTCGTTGATCTGCGAAATCTGTTGGACCAACAAACCTCGATCGCCGACGACCGACAAGAGTTGGTAGCAAGTCGCTTCCACCGGCTGATTCGCATTGGGCTGGCTCTCAGGTTTTAGGCAAGCTATTTGGAGCGGCCCAGGTCACGCATTTGGCCGAGATTCTTGAGATCGACTTGAGTTCTGCTGCGATGTCCCCCACAGTGTTGTGCCTGGATGTGCCCCGCTTCTTGAGTGAAACAGAAGGACTTGCCGGTATCCAAAAAATTGGAGGCTCTTCCAAAAATATGGAAGAGCGTCGCCTAGCATCGTCCTTAAGCCTGCATAAACCCTTGGGTTTTGTTGGGTATAAGAGACTGTGAGAGCGGGAATAGCAGTTGCACCGAGGCAGCACAGGCTACGCTGCCCTCCTTCTTTGATTGAAGCACGCCAAAAGGGGTTTGAGCGATGAAGGAAAGGATGAGCACGACCAAGCTTGTCGCCATTTTGGCGATGACTGTCGCGCTCGTTGTGGTGGGCATCCTCAACCTGCGAGACCGATTGAGCCTCCCCCCGGTTGCCGATGACGGAATCGAATGGGTCGATACGCCTGAGGGTGTTCAGGCGAAATCGATCGGCCACGATTCCCCCCTCGCTTACTCCGTACGGAAGGGCGACTACGTCAAAGCTTTCTTTTACGTTGGGGGTAAGTACGATGACGCGTTGAGGGCCGGGACAGGCGCTCGCAGTCTCGACTATGAAGAGGTCACTCGCGCAGAGACTCTATCCCGTTATCTCGATACCCAGGGTGTGGGAAACGGGGCGCGGTATGCGATCCACCATCCCGATCCAGTTCTCAAAAAAATCTTCGGAATCAAGGGACCGGCGTATTACGATGTGGATTTTACGGTAGTTGCGCGTGACCAGCATATCGAACGCGGGCTCTATCTGGCGTTCATAGCGCTGGTTTATTTGATGATCGGGTTGTTCGTTTTATTCAGGCAGAGTCGAGCCACGTTGACATATCATTTCTTCGCGTGGTTCCTGCTCTCTTTCGTAGTTTACTTTTATCACTCGACCCGCGAGTTCACGACACTAGACGAAGTCGTGTATCTTCTCAGCGGTGCGGCTCTTGCGCTGCTGGCTCCGGTGTTTCTGCACTTTTGCGGCCGATTTCCATCGGGTCAGGCCTGGTCATTGCGTTCACGTCCAACGGTGGCACTGTTTTACCTGCCAGCGTTAGCACTAATAATCCTCAACGTTCTCTGGCAATACAACCCCGGGGTCTTTAAGAGCGAGGCGCTGGTCCCGGTTCGGAATCTGTTGGACCGCGGTGAACTCCTCCACTATTTTCTTTTCTTCGTCGCTGGCAGCGGCTTGCTGGTGCGCACTTTCGTTCGCGCCGAGAGACCACTGCTCAAACAGCAGCTCAAGTGGATCATCTGGGGCATCGGTCTTTCAGCGGTGCCGTTTGCTGCCTTCTATCTGGTTCCCTACCTGTTGAATGTAGAAGTCACGCCGGCGATGCAGGTGCTTGCTTTCGGGCCGCTGATTCTGATCCCGCTATCGTTTGGCTACTCGATAATCCGCTATCGGTTGATGGATGTCGACGTGATCATGCGCCGCAGCTTCGTGCATGCCACAGCTAGCATCGCGGTCGCCGCGATTTACATGGCGGTGCTGCTAGGCGTAGGCGATCTGGTGAGGTTCATCTGGAAGACCGCGGACCTGAATTCGTGGAGGACTCGCGCGATAGTGGTCGCGGGCATGCTCATCGTCGCGATGTTGTTCGCGCCGATCAAGAACAAGCTTCAAGTCTGGGCAGACCGCTGGTTCTATGGTGAAAGATACACGCTGCGAACGGGTCTTCAGGACTTCGGGCGAACGTTGGCTCAGACGACCGCGTTACCACAGCTACTCGATTCGCTTGTTAGACGGTTGTCGGACATGTTGTCGGTTCGACAGGTCGCTATCTTCATCGAGGATGCCAGTGTGGCTTCGGGGTTCCGACTTGCGCATGCTGCGGGGATCGATGAAGACGTGAGTCTGCCGGGGGACATCAAGAAGACAGTACGAATCCGTTCGGCGGGACGCGGCTTCATTGTGGCTCACGATCTTCGTTGGGAACAGGATGCACTGTTGGACTCAGAGGGGCTCGAAGCGTTGGGCAGGGGCTACGAGGAACTTAACTACTACGTACCCTGCGTGGTGAGAGATCGGATGGTGTCGCTTATTGGGATCGGGCGGACGACGGCCGGTGCGATGCTGACGAGCGAAGACACAGACTTGCTCAGGGCGCTTTCGGGCTATGTAGCGGTCGCGATAGAGAATAGTTTGCTGTACAGGTCTGAAATGGAGAAGGCGGAGGAACTCGCCCGGCTCAAGGAATTTTCAGAGAACATAATCGAGAGTGTCAACGTCGGGATCCTGGTGATTGACTTTGAGGGCCGGGTGACGACCTGGAACTCTTCTCTTGAAGAGGTGTTCGGGATCGCGCGCGAGCGCGCTTTGCGGCGGAGGGTAGATGACATATTCGACCGGGATCTGATTGAGACCATCCAGAATGTCATCGGCCAGGAAGGCTGGGCAATTCGCGATACCAGACACATCTACAAGTACAATGCATCGACCGAGGACGGCCGCCCGCTCACGCTCAATATTTCGCTTGCGCCGTTCGAGGCCGCGCGCGGCGTGGTAACCGGGACTTTGGTGGTGATCGAGAACGTGACCGAGCGCGCGCAGCTTGAACAGCAATTGCTTGAGCGTGAGAAGCTGTCGTCGATCGGACTGCTGGCAGCCGGAGTGGCGCACGAAGTCAATACACCACTAGCCGGGATTTCTTCGTACGCGCAGATGCTTCTTCAGCAAGTCCAGGAGAACGACCCGAAACGAAAACTGCTGGAGAAGATTCACGTTCAGACCGTACGCGCATCAGGGATCGTCAATAATCTTCTGAACTTTTCGCGCACTGGCGACGCGCAATTCCGTGAGGTCGACATCAATCGCGTGCTTGACGATACGCTCCAGTTGTTGGAGCCGCAGCTGCGAAATGCAAAGTTCAAGGTCGCGTGCACTTTTGGCGAGCACCTTCAACCGGCTTATGGAAGCGCGTCGAAGCTGCAACAGGTCTTCATGAACCTGATCCTGAACGCGCGCGATGCCATGCCAAACGGCGGCAGACTTACGGTGCACACTCGCGCGGTCGACACTTCGTTAGTGATCGACTTCCGAGACACCGGCGTAGGCATCGCGCCCGAGAACATCGCCCGCATCTACGATCCGTTCTTCACGACCAAGGAAGTTGGTCAGGGAACGGGTCTAGGGCTGGCCTTGTCGTATGGGATCATCCAGGAGCACAACGGGCGGATCTTTGTTGAAAGCCGTCCCGGGGAGGGCGCACACTTCACCATCAAGCTACCCACCGCTTTCGCGCGACAGATGCAAGCCGCGAGCGACTAATCCGATCAGCAAAATTGTTTGCTCTTCAAGCTGGTACCAATCATATGGCAAAGAAAGGCAGCATCCTCGTTGTGGACGACGAGGAAGTAATGCGCGATGTGCTCGAGAGTTTGCTCACAACCGAAGGCTATCAGGTTGAGCTTGCGCGAAGCGGCGAGGAAGGTCTGGATAGGTTTCAGCAGCGTCCTTATGACCTGGTCTTACTCGACGTCTCGATGCCAGGTATGGGAGGCTTGAGCACGCTCGAAGAAATACTCAAGCTCGACCCCGAAGGGGTGGTCGTAATGATAACCGCGTACGCAACTTTCGACACTGCCATCTCCGCAATGCAGCGTGGCGCCTTCACCTGCATCAGCAAGCCCTTCGACAACCGGGAGATTCTCAAGCTGGTTACCTCAGGTGTGCGCCGCCGCCGCAAGGACGAGGAACGCCGTACACTGAAACAGACCCTCAAGCGAAGTACGGAGCCGCGAGAGACCGTCGCGCGCAGTGAGAAGATGCTCGAGATCCTAGCGTTTGTCGAACAGGTCGCGCCTGCCCGCAGCACGGTGCTGGTTACCGGAGAGAGCGGGACTGGAAAGGAATTGATCGCCCGCGCAATACACAATCAGAGCGCGCGCTCAGACAAGCCATTTATTACCGTCAACTCGGCAAACCTACCGACTGAGCTGTTGGAAGCAGAGCTGTTCGGACACACCCGTGGTGCCTTTACTGGGGCAATCGCCGCGAGGAAAGGATACTTCGAGGTTGCGGACGGAGGCTCGATCTTTCTCGATGAGATTGGGAACATCTCGATGGAGACGCAAGCCAAACTGCTGCGTGTGATTCAGGAGCGCGACTTCTCGCCCCTTGGCGACACCACGCGGCGGCAGGTCGACGTACGCATCATCGCAGCAACCAACGTCGATCTGAGGCAGGCAGTCGACGAAGGCACCTTCCGCGAAGACCTCTTCTATCGCCTCAACGTTATCGCGATTGCTCTGCCGCCACTTCGGGAGCGCAGGGAGGACATCCTCCCGCTTGCTCAACATTTCATCCGAAAATACGCCGACG
>CAZOOE010000362.1:0-7069 GCA_964581275.1 uncultured Clostridia bacterium | reverse complement strand
CGCCACAGCGGGTGTCGCTCAGTCGCCCGAAGTCGAAGAAATCGCCACCGAGGCGCCAACACCCAAAGAGGTGGGTCATGCAATTCAGCGTTAGCAAGAGCGCTCTTTTGAAGGAGCTGAACCTTCTTCAGGGAATAGTCGAGAAGAAAAGTACAATCCCTATATTGTCAAACGTTCTGATCGAAACTGCAAACGAATCAACAATCTCCCTGATTGCGACAGATCTCGACGTCTCTCTGCAAACTGAGTGCGCCGCTGAATCAGGGCGTGCGGGCTCAATGGTTCTACAGGCGAGAAAACTGTTTGAGATTGTTAGGAATCTGCCGGACGCCGAAATAAACTTCGCGAAGGAAGATAACGACTGGGTCAAAGTCGTTTGCGCAGCATCCGAATTCAGAATCGTTGGTCAGGCAAAGGAACACTTCCCGTCGACGCCCAAGGCAGACCAGGCTGGAGTGACAATCCCTGCAGGGATACTACACAGCTTGATCAACCGGACCGTCTTCGCGATCACCCAGGAGGAGTCGCGATATGCTCTCAATGGAGCGCTACTTTCCTTTGGCGAAGGCCGATTGCAAATGGTTGCTACTGACGGTCACCGTCTGGCGCTGGCCGCTGCCAGTTTAGAACAGGCTAAGGATGGTGGTGATTCCCTGAGGGTCATAATCCCAAAGAAGGCTTTGATAGAACTCTCGAAGCTGACCGCTGGCGCCGATGAAGAGGTGGAGATGTCGCGCGACGAAAACCATCTATACTTTGAGATACGGGGTAGGCATCTAACATCGCGAATGCTCGCCGGACAGTTTCCAAATTACGACCTGGTGTTGCCGAAGAACAACGACAAATCGATTTCGTTGAATGTGGATAAGATTACTCAAGCCATCAAGCGGGCGGCGCTGATGGCCGATGAGCGAAGCCACGGAGTCAAAGTCGACCTTTCCAGTGGTAAACTGAGCATAACGTCGCAAAGCGCCGATGTGGGAGAGGCCCGGGAAGTGATTGCGCTGGATTATACCGGCGACAATCTGAGCATTGGGTTCAATGCTCAATATGTGCTCGATTTTCTCGGCGTCGTTGGAACAGATGAGGTGTTGTTTGAGTTCAAGGACGAACAGAGTCCGGCGTTGTTGAGACCATCTGGGGAAGGGCAATCAGATTACAAATATGTGGTCATGCCGATGCGCCTGCTGTAAACAGGGAAACCGCGCCGCGATAAGCACGTTTAACGTGACAGTATGGGTGGCATCTCCGGCAATCAGGTTCTAATAGTCGATGACAACAAGTCGATCCGTGCAACAGTGGCCGACTATCTCGGTGCTCGAGGGTACGATGTGCTTCAAGCCGCGGATGGAATAAAAGGCCTCGAGTACGGACTCTCTTCTCATGCGAACGTCATAATACTCGATGTCGTCATGCCCGGCATAGACGGTGTAAAGCTTTGTAAGCTTCTTCGCGAAAAGGGTGTAACGACACCCATCATAATGCTCACCGAAAAAGCGACGATACGAGACAAGGAAGCCGGCTATGGGGTGGGAGTTGATGATTATCTCGCAAAACCTTTCAGTCCCAGGGAACTTGAGCTCAGAATCGAAGCCCTTCAGAAGAGGACCAAACCTGGAGATCGGAACCCGGACCAAAAGGTTCTCAAGAGAGGTGAGATGGAGATTGATCTGGCCAAACACCTGGTGAGAATTGGCGGCAAGGCGATTGTACTCACCCCGATCGAGTTCAACATCCTCCAGTTGCTTGCATCTGCGCCGGGGCGCGTGTACTCTCGGCAGGATTTGCTCAATGCAATATGGGATACCGCCTATGAGGGTTACAAACGCAACATAGACCCCCATGTCAATCGATTGAGAACTAAAATCGAAGGGCACCCAAAGCGACCAAAGTATGTTCTGACCGTGTGGGGTATTGGTTACAAGTTTAACGATACGTTGTGAGAACCGACGCTCTCGTCTTTCTCGACTATTCAACGGTGTGTTCTTGGCGGCAGAACTGCGAGAGCCTTTAGGTCGTTGCCGCTACTAGCGTGATACTGTATCCTTATAGGAAGCTTTTTACGCGTCAGAGGGCTGACCGGCAGAGGGCCGGTTGAATAAGCTGCCGACGCAAGCAGTAACTTTTACTGGGCGGAGCTAGAGAGGCGTTTGTTATTCGCGAATATGGATGATGTTAAGCGAAATCAATCCCATACAACGCGGAGCGGACGACGAAGCCATAGACCGTACCATGGCGGTTACCCGCGGCGCCGCCGGTACGGCGGCGGCTCCTGATCCGGGTGACTCTGCGGTGGGATCCATGCACACACTCGACGCCAAACACCCGACCGCCAACATAGAGAACGCGCCGTCTGGAATCGCAGGGGCGTCAAGCGGCAAGCGCTGGTGGTTGTTGGCAGCCGGTTCTGCGCTGCTGCTAACTGCGCTGACCGTAGCCGGGGTCTATCTAGTCACGAAGAAACCTTCGACTGTTGATCAGCTGGTCATACTAACTGTGCCCTCGGGTGCGGACATAAGGCTCGAGTCAAAGGACTACGGACATTCTCCAGTCAAGCTTGAGCAGCTGGCCATTGGGACGTACAAGCTGACAATCTCCAAAGACGGGTTTGAGTCGATTGAAGAGCCAATAAACGTTGCCGAATCCGCGACCGTAGAATACAAGCTCAAGCCGGTGCCGCCTGCGGAAACGGCCGGTCTACCTCCTGAAGAGCAGATAAGGCAGTGGCAGCAGCGAGCCGAAGAAGCTTTCGGCCGCGGTTACTACGGAATCGTCTATGAGGGCAGCGCGCTCTACTATGCCAACCTGATTCAGAACGTTGACTCGAACAATGGCTTTGCTTCCGAGATGAGAGAGAGGATCCGCAAGGCAGCGCATCAGTCAGCCCAGACCGCAATTTCTCGCGGGGATCTTGCCCAGGCTCAAGAAGTATATAATTTTCTGGTGGAATACTACCCAACTGACGAGGATGCGCGGACTGCCGCCGCAAAACTTGAAAACCAACTGTCAGCGCGGCGAGGCGAAGTGCGTGACCTGCTGCGCAAAGCAGATGAGGCACTTCAAGCCGGCCGATTGACGGACCCTCTTAACAAGAGTGCCTACTATTACTCTAAACAGGCGCTAGCAATTGACCGCCAAAACGATAGGGCTCGACAGATTCGCAACCAGGTGAAAGAGACTCTCGCGAGTGCAGGTGATCAAGCGTATGCGCGGGGCGATATCGAGGCAGCCATCAAGCAGTTTGAACAGGTCAGCCAGCTGTTCCCTGAGGACAAGCAGTCTCGAGCGCGGGTTCGCGAGATCCAGACGAATCGCGCGGCTGACACAGCGAAGGCCACCGATCCCAACACCCACCGACTCCGTGGACTAGATCAGTACCGAAAAGAGAACTTCAGCGAGGCGATTCCCGACCTCGAGTCTGCTGTCGTCAACGGAAGAGGCACCCCGGAAGTAGTGTTCGCGCTTGCCCGTTCTTACTATAAGACCGGGCAGCTCGATCGCGCTGAGGAGTACTTTCACAAGATTAGTCCGAGTGGTGATGACGCCTATCGGTCCTCGATAGCCGTGTTGGGAGACATCGCGCACCAACGCGGAGACGTTGCGACCGCGGTCGAGCGCTGGAAGGAAGCGCGCCAGTTGGGTGGCAGCACGCTATACTCCGTGGCGAAGCTAGATGACAAGATAGAGCAAATAGAAAAGAAGCAGCGCGAAAAGGCAGCAGAACCGAGCCCGCTCACCCTTGAAGTCAAACATCTTCACGGCGGACTACTTGGCGGTTCATGCACTGGAACGCTGACGATCAACGCAACCGGCGTGCGCTACGACGGACAGCACGTCTTTGCATCCAATCTAGTCGGCGCCGGCGTGAGCCTCACCAAGGATGAGATGGTAATCAAGTTTCAAGGGAACTCTCAGCGGTTCCGTGTGTCTCGCGCTGACGCCGAACGAGTTCGCGAGACTCTTTCCAGATATCAACAGACCTACTCACCTGTCAGTAAATGAACCTCCTGATCAGTGCCGCGCAGCGAGCCTTGTTTTAGGGACGCTGGTTTACTGTGTCCAACCTTCGGCACATCCCCGGCAACCGCAAATCCTACAACGCAACGATTACCTATACAGGGAATTGACCATTCGAAAAATTGATATATAGTTGTCTCCGTCACCGACGAGGTGACGAACGAGCGAAATCGAACCAGGCTCTCAAGCTTCCGCTAAAGCAATATCAAAGAGGGGAACCTACTCGGAATTGCTTACACTTGCTTGCCTGGTGTGCTCACTAATTAGCCGGGAAATCTCGCCCGCGACCTCGACTGGAACGCAGACTCGGTCGATACTGAACCCGCGCATTCCTCGCACCACCTCGGAGACTTCACTTATCTCGCGCAGCGACGACTGCGGCCCGGTTTCGACATAGATCAGGCTTTTCGGGTCACCGACCGTGGAATAGTCACCATAGTACGGGATGTCTGCAGCGCGATCCGTAATCAGGTAGTACTTCGGATCAAAGCCCTCGCGACTTACGATCTCCCGCGCCTTTGCCCAAAAACTGTCCGATATATCCGCGCCGAGATCTATAGCCTTAAACAGCGTGCGGTGCATCAAGCGGGCCGCCAGATCCGCGAGTATCTTGTCATCGTCTTGCGACCACTCTTTCAACCGAAACATTACGTCGGTGTCGTCAAGCTGAAGGTATTCGGCGGTTGGGACTTGTTCGCCGGTAAGCATCCTCTCAAACACCGAATCGGCCAGGTGAAAGCCAAGCTTGCCGCGCTCGATCAGCAAGCGCGCCCGGTTCAACGCCGAGTTCAGTACGGCTTCTGCGGAGCGCAAAGTCCGATGAAAGTAGACCTGCCGGAACATGTAGTAACGCGCCTGAAGATACTCCTCAACCGAATACAGACCCTTTGACTCGACGTAGATTCGATCACACTGTTCATCTATCCTCAGCGCGTGCAGCACCCACTCCAGGTCATACATCCCGTACTTCGCGCCGGTCATCAGGCTGTCACGCAGAAGGTAGTCCATTCGATCGCAATCGAGTTGTGAAGAAACCAGTTGCGAGACAAATGCAGGTGAGTAGTTGTGTTGATAGAGCGACGCCAGCTTTCCGGGAAGTTGTCTATCGAAGCGGCTGAGGATTTGATTGACTTCGGTCCCGGGGTCCAGAACTATCTGGCGTGTCCAGTTTTCGTGGTGAAAGTGAAACACCTTTTCGACAACGTGCGAGAGTGGCCCGTGCCCGAGGTCGTGAAGTAGCGCTCCTGCGCGGGCCACGACTCTCGCCTCCGAACTGACCGTGTGATGCGAACCCAGACGGTCCAGAGCGCGAGTCATCACATGCATGACACCGATAGAATGAGTGAACCGGCTGTGCTCAGCGCCTTGATAGGTGAACATCGCGAGCCCAAGTTGCCTGATCCGGCGTAGGCGCTGAAACTCAGCTGAATCGATCAGGTCGACGATCAACCGGTCGTCCGGAACAGACTCGTCCAACGAAATGATGTTGTGAAGCGGGTCGCGATAGTTTCGTTGAGACACCTATCCCCCTCGGTCCGGCTCTGGTTGTTATCCGATCGAGATATTACCATAGCGAGCCTGTTTAAGGTGCGTTTGTAACTACTGTTGACGGTGATCCGGTCGGAGGATATCCTGACGAAGCCCGCGGCCCATTCTGTCGCCATCAATTCCACGGAGAATAGGATGAACCGAATTGCGACTCTGTCTGCGATAGTTGTTCTGCAATTGGCTCTGGCGGCCGGTGCGCGTCCGCAAGAAACGCGCCCATCGAAAGCGCAAATGCTTACCGATGACGACGTTTTGTCACCACGGGTCGCCCCTTCACGCCCAGAACAGAAGGAACCCAGAATGAACGCGTCGGGCACGACCCTGCAGGATTCCCGTTCGGTACTCGAAAGGGCGTTGACTAAGATGGCTGAAGTTAGATCGTTGCGGACCCGAATGCAGACCTCCTTACCTACGGGACAGCGGGAGGTACTGATCGAGAGCACGAAACCCGATCGAATCCACGTTCTATCGCCCGAAGGCGAGATGATCGCGATCGGCGGCAAGTTCTACTTGAAGAGTAATGGAGGTTGGCAAGTCACTAGTGTGCCCGCGGGCGGCGGCGCTCAATCAGACTCGGGGTTTGACTTTCGGACGTTCGTCAAGCAGATGATTGACAATTCGGATGTGCTCATAACAGGTTATCCTCTTGGTGACCAGACGCTCGACGGGGTTAATACTGCCGCCTACGAATTTGAGGTAACCGAGGGATCCCAGACCGGCACAATACTTATTAATGTCGGCAAAGGAGATGGATACATGCGCCGGATGTCCATTTCGGGAGGCGGCATCGGCATCAACCTTTGGTTTACCAACATCAACGAACGGTTTTCGATCGAGCCACCAATGTAGATTTGTTGTTCACCGATCAGTATCCGTGAACGGCGAACCGCCCGGCGAAACGCCTTGCTCCGTTATCTCGCGCGCGAGGCGGCGAGCCATAACACTGTGCCTTCTGCCGTAGCCAAAGTAAATGGCAAAGCCTATTGCCAGCCAGACGAACAAGCGCAACCAGTTCTCCGCGGGGAGCGAGAACATCAGCAGCAAACAAATTGCAATCCCCAGTATTGGCACCAGGGGAACAAACTTGACCCGAAACGGACGATGGGCGTTCGGGTGAGTCCGCCGCATGATCAGCACCGCCGAACACACGATCACAAACGCCAGCAGAGTGCCAATGTTCACCAGGGTGAGCAATACATCGATTGGAAGAAGCGCCGCTGTCGTTCCGACAAAGATACCGGTGACTATGGTTGATTTCCACGGGGTGCGAAATCGTTCGTGAACCGCGGCGAAGAACTTTGCGGGGAGCAATCCATCCCGCGCCATCGCAAGCAATATCCGAGCCTGGCTCAGCATAGTTACCAGGACCACCGAGGTGATTCCGGCAACGGCGCCGAGTGAGATCAGCAGTTGTGCCCAGGTCAGGCCTTTCTGTTTGAAAGCGTCGGCCACCGGCGCGTTGATGTCCAGCTTGTTGTAAGGGACCATTCCCGTCAGCACAGCC
>CAZOOE010000361.1:0-7089 GCA_964581275.1 uncultured Clostridia bacterium | reverse complement strand
AGCAACTTGGGTAAGAGCGCCGATCCGATGTAGCCGGCGCCGCCAATCACCAGAACCCTCAACACGCTCTGCGGCGCGGGCTTCTCGAGACCGATCTCGGCGCGCACGACGTTTGACCATACCACCGCCCACACCCGTGAGAGCACAAGCAACGCGACGCTCACCGCCCACGCCAGCACCAAGGCTGCTCGAGGCATATCGAGCGCACCGCCCAGAAAGTAGGCAATGAAGCCGAACAGAACGTATCCCAGACTAACCGCCTGGGTCACAATCAACGCCTTGTAGCGTCCCTGATATGCGCGACCACGAGTGTAGAACCCGCTGAGCGCGAATACGAGTAAACATACCGCGGTCAACAGCCACGCAATATGAAAATAGTTGTTTACGAGAGCCCAGAATAGCGCGTTGTAGGTAACATCCGCAGGGGCGGGCTCGAAAGCCACCAGGTAAAGGAATCTCAAAGCGAGGGCCGTTAACGCGCTCGTGTTGAGCAGCAAGATATCGGCTACGACGCGTACGAGGACTTGCTGTGTCAGACGGACAGAGCGGAGAGTTGGCATCGAGCTTCCTCGTTCCAATCCAGATTCTTGTAGCTACTTTGCGGGGGCCGTGGTTGATTGATCGAGCGCTATTGCTACTTCAGTTGCGGACTCATGAATCCGTGCGACCGCTCGGCAAATATCCACTACTGTTTCATCACTCATGTCCGACCACATTGGCAAGCTGAGGCTCCGAGCGGCAAGCAGGTCAGTATTATCCAACACGCCATCGGCTGGAGCAAACCGCCTGTATGCTGTTTGCCGATGAACCGGGGGATCGTAGTACTTGCGTACATCTATGTTCTCACTCAGAAGCGCTATCGCTAGCTTATCGCGGTTCAGACCGAAGGAATCGCAATCCAACATGATTGAATATTCCCGGTATGAGCTTCGATCGTCTTTGTCTATCTCCTGGAACCCAATACCAGGAAGTCGGCCTAGTTCGCGCCGATAGACGTTCGCTGTGTGGTTGCGGCGCTGGGCAGCCCGCTCGAGACCGCGCAGACTGTAGAGACCAATCAATGCGCTAAGCTCCGGCATGCGCGCGTTGAGACCCGCGAAGGCGCTGTCGTACTTGCCGTCGTTGCCGTACTCCCGGCCAATGCGTATCGATTCTGCCAGGGCGTAATCATTGGTCGCCACAATGCCACCTTCCCCGGTGATGAGCAGCTTGGTGGGGCTCAGACTGTAGACCTGTGCTTCACCCTGGGCCCCGACCGGCACACCTTTGTACAAGGCCCCAAAACCATGCGCGGCATCGAAGATCAGCTTAAGTCCGTGGCGACGTGCTATTTCACTGAGGGCGTCAATCCGGGCAGGATTACCGAAGTTATGAACGGCCAGAATAGCAGTCGTCTGCGAAGTAATCGCCGACTCCACCGAGGCAGGATCCAGATTAGTTGTGTCGAACGACACATCGGCAAAAACCGGTCTGAGTCCCGCCCAAACCAGCGAGCTCACGCTTGCCATGAACGTAAAGCTGGGCACGACGACCTCGCCGCTCAGCCCGAGGCCTCGGTAGGTCAGCATCAAACCCAGCGTGCAACTCGATACCGCGACGGCGTTCGTTACACCCAGGTGCTCAGCTATTTCCCGCTCGAAGTCCGCAACGTGGCGGCCTTTGGTGACCATGCCGCTTCTGAAGACCTCACGGATATCCGCCTCCAGGTCTTCGAACGCTGGTAGAACGGGACGCACAATCGGGATTCTGGTTGCGAAGATCGGTACGTTCCCTAGTATGGCGGGCTTGTTATTCATCCACTTTATTCTCTCGCCTTTATCACCTTCGCGGGTACGCCCACAGCCGTCACATTTGGTGGCAGATCTTCCGTCACTACTGCGCCCGCGCCGACGATGCTCCATTCTCCAATTGTGACTCCCTGGATAATTGCTGCGCCCGTACCAATCTCGCAACCAGTTTCCAGATGCACGTTCCCTGAGATATGCACCCCGGGATTGATATTGCAGAACTCATCTATGGTCGTATCGTGTCCCACCGTGCAGTCGAGGTTTAAGAAAACGTGATCTCCGATAATGATTCGATTTGTGAGAACGCAGCAAGCAGTAATAACCACACCGATACCGCAAGTCGTAAACTCGGTGATGACAGCGGAGGGATGAATGACATTGCAAAACTGCAAGCCATGGCCCAAAGCTTTTCTTACGACCTTGCGCCGGGAAGCAGGATTGCCTATCCCTGTGGTCGCCCATATTTCAGATTTGTCCGCGCCATCAAACCATGAGAAATCGCCCAAGACGGGAAAGCCATTTAATTCCTTTCCATGAGTTGCAGGGTTATCGTCAATGAATCCGAGTATCTGATACTCTTGTTTCACTTGATTGCAAGCCGTGAAGATGTCCGCGACTTCACGAGCCAATCCGCCCGCGCCGAAAATTACGATCCGCTTCATGATACTCGCTTAAGCATTGCCCCTAAATTCTTCCGCCGTTGTTTCACCAGGCTGGCCGATGCCTTCGCGCTTGAGAATCTTCCAGACCGTGAAGGCGAGAATCCTCAGATCAAGCCAGAGTGATTGATGATCAACGTACCACACATCAAGATCGAACTTCTGCTCCCACGTGAGGGCGTTGCGCCCGTTGACCTGTGCCCATCCAGTCAAGCCTGGAGGAACGTCATGTCGGCGAAACTGGTGAGGCGTGTATCGGTCGCGATAACGAGAATGAAGCGGCCGAGGTCCGACTAGACTCATCTCTCCCCGCAAGACATTTATCAGTTCTGGAAGCTCGTCCAAGCTCGTCGCGCGCAACAGTCGTCCCAGCTTCGTTAATCGCTCTGCATCCGGCAGGGGGTTTCCCTGAGCGTCGTGCATGTCGGTCATGGTGCGAAACTTCTTTATGTAGAAAGATCGCCCGCGCCATCCGAGCCTTTCCTGGCTAAACAATACAGGCGACCCCGATTGAACGCGAATCACAAGAGCAATGAAAGCAAGCACCGGCACAAATACTATCGAGGCCGAAATGCCTAAGACGAGATCAAGGACGCGTTTGCCGCCAGCCAGATAGACGCCGGACGCGGGGTTCACTTTCTTCAACGCCAGCCTGCAATCTTTCGAACGATTTTCGCCGGAGCGCCTGCGACCAGAGTAAAGGGAGGCACGTCTTTGGTTACAATAGCGCCTGCGGCCACTACCGAGTTCTCGCCGATGGTACTGCCCTTCAGAATTATGGCCTGCGCCCCTATCCAAACGTGATTACCTATCGTGACCGCGTTGTGAGAGGGGCGGGCAGGAGGCGCGTCTTCGGAATAACAAATCTCGTGCATGTCATTATCAATAATGGTGCAGTTCCACGAGATGGCGCATTGATCGCCTATCGTTATTTCGTGCCGAGCACTGATGACCGTTCCATACCAGATGCTCGTGTAGTCTCCGATTGTAAGCGTCGCCTTCGGCCTATCGGGCTCCGTGATGGCCGACAACGCGACTCGATCATGAATCTCGCTGAGGTGGCCTATTCGCACCTCGCCGTTGGCAGTCATTACCTTTACGCCCCGATGCATAATCGGGAGCCGGTTGAAACTCGCAACGCGATAGAAGAGTGCTCCTCGAATGATTCCCAATCCGATCTGGCTCTTTCGCCATAAAGGCATTGAGCCGATCTTGATAGTCCTCTTCTGCAAGTTGCCCGACGTCTCATCTGTTGCGTGTTGCTCCGAGTAACTCATGATTTCAGGGTAGTCCTCTCGCGCTACTGCTGAGCAGAACCTTATCGAGGAGCGTTATGAACTGTCGACCCTGGTCGGCGCGATTGAAATGCCTTTCAACATATAAACGAGCACGCCGGCTCATCGCTTCTCGTTCGTCGCGATGATCCGCCAGATAGCGCACTGCTTCCGCCAGGGAACTAGCGTTGCCGGGGTGCACAAAGATTCCAGCCTGTGCCGCTTCCACCACTTCTCTAATGGCGCCGTCAATCGCAAGCACGATCGGACGGCCCGCCGCCATGTAATCAAACACTTTGTTTGGATAAGTCATGCGGAACATGCGAATGTCTTGCAGGATAGCAACGCAGGCATCAGCGCTCGCCAGAAAGAAGTGAATCTCGGCTTTTGGCTGCGCGCCAACAAATGACACATTCTCTAAGTGGAGCGATTCGGCCTGAGCCTGCAACTGCTTTCTCGCTTTACCGTCGCCCACCAGCAAAAAAACGATGCGCTCATCCGCACGCAACTTAGCTGCCGCATCGAGGAGCACATCGAGGTTGTTGGCTGGCCCCATCACGCCGGCGTATACAACCACGAACTTTCCATTCAGGTTCAGCTTTCGGCGAACGACGGCGCCATCAGCCGCCGGATCGAACATCGCAGGGTCTACTCCATTCGGCAGCAGAGTGATCTTTTCGGCCGGCATCCCTTTCTCTTTCAGATAGTCAACATAAGCCGGTGAGTTGACCAGCAGATGAGTCGCACGGCGGTAAAGAAAACGTTCCAGCCATCTTGAGAGGCGAATTAACAATGGGTTCTTGAGAAAGCCCATGTCAATGACGAACTCCGGCCACAGGTCTCGTATCTCTAGTAAAAAAGGGCGACGGCGAAGGGCTGCCACCAGCCATGCGGAGGCGGCTTGAAAAATAGGCGGCGACGTGCCCATGACTATATCAACCTCCTCGACACGCAGCGCTGCCCAAATAGAAGTGACAGCAAAGCTGACGAAAGAAACGAGGCGTCCAACAAAACGGCCGTGAAGACTTGGATAGGTATAGGCACGTATGACTCGTATCCCCTCTACAACCTCTTCGCAGTTGAGATTACTTGCGCGATCCACGCGCTTTCCGGTGAAGTACCTGACGTCGCTTGCAACAACAGTAAACTTGTGACCCTGTTCAATAGCCCGGCGGCCCAGCTCAAAATGGCGGGTGCCCCCAGAATCATAAGGAGAAACAAATCCTTGATGAATAAGCAGCACTTGCATCAGGCAATCTCCAGTTGGTCGTCAATGGCTCCAGCTATGTCGATCGACGCCACCTGAGTGTTATGCGTCTGCAAGTCTATCGTCGCTAGCCATTGATCCGTTTGCATCTGAAGCTTGTCGTCGTTCGCCTCGACTTGGCACGGGCCAGGTCCGAACGACGTCCAAAAGCAAGTCGAACTTCCGCGGGCGGTGACCGCGAGGGACACCGCAGGCTCGCGGTAGTTGTAGTAAGGTGCGCACCAGCCGCGCGAGCCCGATTCGGCGGCTCGTACAATCGAACACGCACTCTCCTTCGCCGACGACGCGACCCCCACAAAGTAGGACCAAGCCGGCGTCTGGAGCGTGAGCCGCCCCGCACCTTCATCCCACTCATAGGGCGCGTCAATCAATAGCCAGTGCAACCGATAGTCGTGCGCGGCCCCACTCGTCACACGATCAAGCACCAGCCAATGTTCGCCAAGCCGAAGGATCGCGCGCCGATGAAGAGCCGGAGCATTCAGCCGCCCATAACCGTCGTGCTCGCCTTCCCAGTAGGCCAGATGGCCCGCTGCGGAGCGCTTTTGAGATTGCACGCTACCCACCGCCCACGGGAGCCACAAGAACCTTCTAACTCGCTCCATCTGGTCCTGTTCGTCTACTGTTACCGTGTTGTGATAAGCGGTGTGCGCGAGCCGACTACTCGACGGCTCTGGAGCGTTATAGCTAAACGTCCCCGGATCGAGCGCGATGTTATGCCCGCGCCACCATAAATCTACATGAAGCAGGTCAGCTTGCGCGGGCCGGTGACGAAACGCCGCGCAACGCGTGAAAACAAAGCCGTCCTGAGAGCGAAGCGTGTAGCACCCACCGTGCTCCGCATCGAAATCTGTACGCTCTTTCCGCTCGACCGAAGCGGACATAGCATCGGGTCCAAACAACCACAGCAGGTCCTCATCCCACGGGCCTGATGAGTAACAGCGTGTTTGCGTCCCAAGATACTGCGTTGCTTGTATTACAGGGCGAAAGTCTTGATAGTCACAATTGCTCAAAGGCAAGACCAACGCACCGTCGTTCTGCCCGTAGTAAGGAACTCGCCCGCTCGCCTCATCCTGAATCTGGTAGAGAAACTCGCCCGCCTTGCTAACACGCCCCCTCAATTCGGGGCTGAAAGGTTGCTTCGAGACTTCTCCGAGTTGCAAGGCCCAAAGATAGTCATGCAGCATCAACCGATGATAATTTGCCGAGTGCTGCGAGAACCCTCCGTCATCGTAGACTAACTCTCTCCCTTGAGTCTCCAGAACCCGCCGGCCAGTCTCCTTCCATTCTTCGGCGAATCGAAGCTCCGGAAACAAAATGCCAATAGTCCAGAGTCCAAGGCCTTCGCTGATGCCGTGATTGTTATGCTGGCTGAGAGCGTAGTCGAGGTTTGCCTCGACGCGCGCGCCTGAGACAGCAATCATTTGAGCGAGCGACGAGACGCGATCTGCATTCGTCGCTTCAGCGTCAAGAAAGCCGTGAAGTCCAAAGCACCATGCCATGACTCGAAAGCTGATCTCCTGACCACATTTCCAATTCACTCCTAGCTGCGGCGAGTTATGCTCGCGCCAATCCTCGACAAGTCTCCAGAACATTTCGGCGTAACGTTCTTCTCCCGTACGCCAGTAAGCCCGCACGAGCGCATAGGTGAATCCGAATCGCGAAGGCTCCCAGATGAGCTTTATGTCACCGTGGTCGAAGTCTCTGATTTCGCTCCAGTGAACATCGGCGGGCGCATGTTCGCCGGTGAACGGGTTGCCGTGCCAATCGGGCGGAAACCCCGCTTCAACATCGGTGTGTTCGAAGTAGCGCAACCTGCCTCGCTCAAGCGCTTCACAGCGCTTCACCGGTGTATCTACGCCGGCATCCCAACTCGCAAAATACGATCGATACTCGCTACGGAGATCGGCAGAAAAGAAGAACTGAGGAGCTCTCACGCGGCGATACTCTAAATAGGCTTGAGGGTCCGCCACCGACCGATCCGCAAGTACTCGATGAAGAGGTTGCTCGTTCCAGTCCGTCGCAGGCATCTTGCGACGTAGCGCGCCCGTTCGCATTCGAGTCGCATACCTCAGCCGATAGGCCAGCCACTCTGGTCCCAGATG
>CAZOOE010000360.1:0-7104 GCA_964581275.1 uncultured Clostridia bacterium | reverse complement strand
AGATCTTCTAATACGCCGCGGGCATTCCGGGCGATACAAAAAACCATGGCTTCGACACAGCTCAACTCAGCGACCCAACGGGACCTCCTGTGGAATATCACCGCCCTTATTCATTTATCCCAGTTAAGCGAACGAACGCGATTTGTGAATGCTCAAGAGTAACAGCATTCATGGTCGATGGTGCGCGGATATCATCAGCTTCCAGCTCCTATGAGTATATGGCCACTGACCCAGCGGATAGCCGACAGACATTTCTCACACGACAGGACTCCCGCAGCGATCGAAGAATATCGCAAGCTGGTCGACTTGGATCCGACGGATCTTACAGCGCTCAACACTCTAGGTGATCTGTGTGCGCGAGCCGGACTCAGTGAAGAGGCTAAGCACATCTTCTCTCGTGTTGCTCAGGGTTATAGCCACCAAGGCTTCACAGCGAAAGCCATTGCTCTGCTGAAAAAGCTACTGAGGATCGATCCAGACGACCTCGATTCAACGGTTAAGCTTGCAGAGTGTTACCAGGCGCGCGGTCTGCGCCGTGAAGCGGCTCGGCTGTACGGCGACGTCGCCGACGCATTCACGCGCGCGGGGCGCGAAGACAACGCGCTGGAAGCCTATCAACGGCTTGCGGAAATTGACCCCTCGAATACATCGCTACTGATGACTCTGGGCGAGCGCTGGCTGCGTGAGGGCCTAAAACAGCGAGCACACGCGAGCTTCGTAGCGGCCGCCGATGAGTTTCTCATTCAACACGACGACGAGCGCGCATTGGCCGCATACCTGAGCGCCAGTGCAGCGCGGCCTGACGAGCCCAAGACGCTGGCGGCGATCGCGTCGATCTATGCCGCTCGGGGCCAAGTCGACAGGGCCATCCCGCTTCTTTGCGATTCGATCGGAAGAAACCCTGCCGACCCCGAACCGCTCAGAATGCTGGGCTCGACATATTTGTCAGCGGGTCGATTCGACGATGCGCAACGAACCTTTCAGACGCTATTGGACCTCGATGGTGGCGAGTACCGCAACTTGCTTTTGGTTGGCGAGAGATTGCTCGAAATTGGCGACCTGGACCACGCTGCCCAACAAATTGATGCAGTCGTTGACGCGTTGATTGCCAGACGAGATGAGCAGGAAGCAATCGATTTCCTACAGAGAATTCTTGATCGCGATCCGCAACACCTCGGTACCTTGAAGAGGTTGGCATTGATGTTTCGGAGGTTGCGCGAGGATTTCAATCTGGTGCGCACGCTAAAAGCGCTCGCCAACGCAGCGCAGGAGCGCGGCCTTCGCGATGAAGTTGTCGAAGCTCTGAAAGAGCTTTGCACTCTCGAGCCTCAAGAGCCGGCACATCGCGATTCGCTGCAAAGGCTCGGCGTTGACGTTCCTGCGATCCACTATGTAACTGATGCGTCCAAGCCATTCGCCCCCGCCTACGAATTTGTACCGGCCGACGAAATTCTCGGGGTTATGCGGTTTTCGCAACCGGACTTTCCATCGGGAGCAAACTGGAGAGGGACAAACACCGTCATCAAGGCGGGAACGGCGGGCAATCGGCGCCAGGCTGAGCGAATATCGTTGCGAGTGCCTGTCGTTGTGATCTCGGATGCGGATGGCTGGCGGGAGTTTACGGAAACGGTCGACGTCAGCGAGGCGGGGTTAGGACTCCAGCTTACGCATCCCGTGTCGCCGATGTCGGTCTTGAGCGTATCACTCGACATGACTCGGTGGCCTCAGACGGTTGCCAAGATGCAAGCCGCGAATGCTAAACAAGGTCTGGTGCGCTATTGCAGTCGATCGCCCTTTGGAATGTCGCTAGTTGGGATTGACCTCAAGTGCTCTACCTAAAGCGACAACTTTAGCTTGCTTGTTTCGTTCGCAGGATCAAGAGCAAGCTAAACCGTGTACTCTGAACCTCACTGACCCACTACCTCACACCGGGACTACTGGACTCGAGCTCTGGCCCCCAGCGAATAAATCGGTGGCGCTACTATCGAGCCGCCCCACTCCGGAGGGCCCGAGGCAAGTCAGCGCATCAATCAGTTGAGCGAATTGCCCCTCCAAACCAAAACAATAACGCAACGACGGGGTTAGTTGTGAGTTCATTCTCATGACCGGTCCGTGATTTAATGCTCCCTTGGGCACGATGCGCCAGTGCCGTACTCACAGTCGAGCGAGGAACACTCAATGTGGACGCGTTTGAGAATCAGTTTGTGCGCGGTTTTGGTCTTACTTCCGTATCTCGGTACGTTCACGGTCCCGATAGCAGGTCAGGCAAGACGCCGGGGGCCGTCACTAATGCAGGATGGCGATGTGAGCAGAGGATTGCGCGTCAGTCTCAGCGAGGGAACCTCCGCGGGGGCAAGTCGGCCGCTCGACTCGCCTGCCCCCGCCGCGCGTCTTTCCGAGGATGACGCGCAAATTGTTTTGAAGCGGCTGCGACCTCTAAAACCAGAGCCAATCGACGAGCAGGAATTCGCGTTGCGTGATCGCTCTTTGCCTCCGCCGCGCACCGGCAAGACTGTTGCCGATTCATTCCCGGCTCGGGAGACACTCGGCGCGCCGGAGACTGCAAGCGGGCCGCTCGAGGTGCTTCGATACTCACCCGAAGGGGACGTCCCGCTAGTTCCTCAGCTCAGCGTGACCTTTTCACAGCCGATGGTGGCGGTTACATCCCACGCTGACACGACAGCTGGCGGCGTGCTGGTAAAACTAATGCCGCAGCCGGCGGGTCGCTGGCGATGGGTTGGCACAAAGACCCTTCTGTTTGAAACCGAAGGCCATTTCCCGATGGCTACCGAGTACACTGCTGAAATCCCTGCCGGCACCAAATCAGTTACTGGAACCACTCTCGCGGCGGCGAAGCGTTGGAAGTTTGTTACTCCCCCGCCACAGATCAAGTCGTCCTATCCGAACGATGTCCCGACCGTGCGCGACCCGCTGATGTTTGTCGAGTTCGACCAGCGTGTCAGCCCATCTGCGGTCGTTACTACGATTCGCTTGCGCTCCGGCAATCGCGAATGGAAGACCCGGCTCGCCACCAGCGAGGAAGTCTCAGCCGATGAGACGGTGAGCAAGCTTGCTGCTCGCGCTACCAAGGAACGCTGGCTTGCGTTTCGTATTGTTGATCCCGGCTCCGCAAACACGCGGGCGATGCTGCCCGGCGGGTCGGCCATCGACGTGGCAATCGGGCCGGGCACTCCATCGCTTGAGGGTCCGCGAACAACAGCAGCACCGCAAACCTTTGCATTTCGCACCTACGGAGCGTTGCGGGTGACCGAGCATGGCTGCGGCTATCGCGCACAATGCTCTCCATTTGACGACTGGAGCATCAACTTTACAAATCCGATCGACACATCGAGCTTCGAACAGTCTCAGGTTCGTGTTGAAGAGATCCAGGCTGCCGGCAAGAAGCCCCAACCGATCAGATTGAAGAGCGCGATCTACGGCAACACGCTCAACATCAGCGGCATCAAGCGTGGCCGTACCAGCTATCGAGTGATGCTCGATCCTGAAATGCGCGATCAGTTCGGACAAGCTTTGGGTCAGACCGCGCCGATAGTCTTCAACGTTGGTTCGGCGCCGCCGGCTCTCGCAGGACCGGATAAGCAATTTGTCGTGCTGGACCCTGCCGCGGCGCCAAGATTGTCGGTCTACAGCGTCAATCAACCGTCGCTGAGGGTGCGGCTTTATTCGGTAGGCCCCGAGAATTGGAGACAGTTCATCGCGTACATACGCAACCGCGATGACCGAACTCCGCGAACGGCGCCGGGCAAGCTTGCCCATTCAAAGATCGTAAGCGTGATTTCTCAGCCCGATGAGATGACCGAAACTCACATTGATCTCAGCCCGGTGCTCGAGGGAGGCGTGGGCCAAGTGTTCATAGTTGTGGAGCCGGCCGGTACAACCGGCAGACGGTATCGGGAATCGGTAGCGGTGTGGGCGCAGGTTACGCAGATCGGACTCGATGCGTTTGTCGACCACTCCGAGCTGATAGGGTGGGCGACCTCGCTCAAGGACGGCAAGCCTATCGACGGCGCAAGAATGTCTATTGAGGTCGCACAAGGTTCCGGCTCGCGATCTGATGCAACCGCTACAACTCGCGCCGACGGCACCGCACAGATCGCCCTCGGCAGCCGATCGAGTGACGGCTTGCGCATCCTTGTCGCTCGGAAGGCGGCGGATGTTGCGATCCTGCCGGAGAACGCTTCCTTCTGGATTGATCGCAGCGATTGGATCAGGAAAGAGCAAGGATATTCGCTCCGCTGGTTTGTCTTTGACGATCGCAAGATGTATCGGCCCGGCGAGGAGGTTCACCTAAAAGGTTGGATTCGCCGCATCGGGGAGGGCAAGAGTGGGGATGTCAGTCTCCTCGATGTGTCGCAGGCAAGAGTCGACTACGTGGTGAGCGACTCGCAAAATAACCCGGTGGTGAAAGGCGAGGCTCGAGTCAATGCGCTCGGGGGATTTGATACAGCGTTCAAGCTACCCGCGACGATGAATCTCGGCTACGCTCAGATTCAGCTTGAAATGCAAGCCGACGGCTTGGCGGTACGGAGCCCGCAGTCGCACCAGTTTCAAGTTCAGGAATTCCGACGGCCTGAGTATGAAGTCACCGCCCAGGCCTCTGAGGGGCCCCATTTCGTCGGCGCGAGTGCAACCGCGACTGTGAATGCGGCCTACTACGCCGGTGGCGGACTCGCAAACGCCGAAGTGGACTGGCGAGTGACCACATCGACGGCTCGATTCACACCGCCCAATCGCGATGACTTCACATTTGGTAAATGGGTTCCGTGGTGGATCGCTCGCAACTCGTACGGCTCGGGCAACGTCGAAACCTTTACCGGCCGAACCGACGCCGCCGGCAAGCACACCTTGCGCATGGATTTCCTGGCGGTCGATCGACCCGAGCCATCAACTGTCAAGGCGGAAGCGAGAGTCCTGGATGTGAACCGGCAGGCATGGACTGCGTCGGTCAATCTTCTCGTGCATCCGGCTGACCTCTACGTCGGTATTCGCAGCCCGCGAACATTCGTGCAAAAGGGCGAACCGCTGATCGTTCAATCGATCGTCACCGATCTCGACGGAAAGCTCATCGCCGGACGAGAGATCAAGATGCGAGCGGTGTTGATGGATTGGGTGTTTGAGAAAGGCGAGTGGAAACAACAGGAAAAGAACCCTCAGGATTGCGTGGTGCGATCCGCGGATGCCCCGATCGAGTGCCGCTTTGAGACCAAAGAAAGCGGCGAGTATCGCGTGACCGCAGTCATCCAGGATGATCGCGAGCGTAAGAACGAAAGCGAGCTTACGCTGTGGGTGGCGGGCGGAAGAGTACCGAAGCGAGGCCTCGAGCAAGAAGATGCTCAGTTGATTCCCGATCGCAAAGAGTATCGCGCGGGCGATACTGCCGAGGTGTTGGTGCAAGCGCCCTTCTATCCTGCCGAAGGTGTGTTGACACTGCGTCGTTCAGGAATCATTACCACCGAACGATTTGCGATGGACGGCCCGTCCCACACGCTGAAGATTCCAATTCTGGAGGGTTACACGCCCAATCTCTACGCACAGGTCGATCTCGTGGGAGCCGCTGCGCGCACTGACAACGAAGGAAAGTTGCTCGAAGAACTGCCGAAGCGCCCCGCGTTCGCGAAAGGAACCTTGAACCTGCAAGTCCCGCCCCTCGCTCGAAAGCTTGCGGTCGAAGCAAAGCCGCGCGACTCTAAGCTCGAACCCGGCGGCGAAACGACCGTTGATCTTGAAGTTCGCGATGCCGCGGGCAAACCCGTCGCCGGAAGCGAGATTGCAGTCGTAGTGGTTGATGAAGCAGTGCTCGCGTTGAGCGGCTACCGCATCAGCGATCCGATCGCGACGTTCTACACGCAACGCGGAGCCGACGTGACCGATCATCATTCGCGCGAGAATGTCCTGCTAGCTGCGCCGGAAGACCTCGCCGAGAAGCTGAAGGAGAGCGGCAGATTCTCCATTGGTGGCGGCGCCGGGGGTGGCGTTCCGGGCGGTATTGCATCCGCGCCTCGGCCCCAGCAGGCATTGCCGTTGAACAGACGAGCATTTGAAAGCCTCGCGCTATTAGCGGATTTGTCGCAAGAGCAAATCCGAATGCGCGAGAACTTCGACGCTCTCGCGACCTTCGCGCCGGCGGTGCCCACCGATGCCAACGGCCGCGCAACCGTCGGGGTCAAACTCCCCGACAGTCTGACTCGGTACCGTGTGATGGCCGTCGCGGTAGCGGGCGGCAAACAGTTCGGCCTGAACGAATCATCCATAACTGCGCGCCTCCCGCTAATGGTTCGGCCATCCGCGCCGCGATTCCTTAACTTCGGCGACAAGTTTGAATTACCCATCGTCGTGCAGAACCAAACCGACTCGACAATGGATGTCGAGCTCGCAGTCCGTGCGAGCAACGCCGAGTTGACTGACGGCTCGGGACGACGGGTGACCGTTCCCGCCAATGATCGCGTCGAGGTCCGCTTTCCAGTTTCAGCCTCGCGCGCGGGCACCGCTCGCTTTCAAATCGCCGGCGTGTCAGGCAAGTGGGCGGACGCGGCCCAGATCGAGTTGCCGGTGTGGACCCCCGCGACCACCGAAGCTTTTGCAACCTACGGCGAGATTGACGACGGCGCGATCGCCCAACCGGTGAAAGCGCCTGGCGATTCGATCAAGCAATTCGGCGGGCTCGAGATCACTACTTCATCGACCGAGCTTCAGGCCTTGACCGACGCGGTGCTTTATCTCGTGGCCTATCCATTCGAGTGCTCGGAGCAACTTTCCTCGAGGGTGCTCGCGGTCGCCGCGCTGAAGGATGTCCTTTCCGCCTTCAAAGCGAAGGGGCTCCCCGAGCCGAAGGAAATGATCGATGCCGTAGCCCGAGACATCAAGAAACTGGAGTCGCGCCAAAGCGACGACGGTGGATTTGGATTCTGGAGACGCGGCGATGAGTCGTGGCCTTATGTGAGCATCCACGTAGCGCACGCGCTTCAGCGAGCAAAAGACAAAGGCTTCGACGTTCCGGCTACGATGCTCGATCGATCTAAGAAATACCTTCGCGAGATCGAGCGGCACATACCAAATCGTTACGGTCCATATGCGCGGCGCGCG
>CAZOOE010000359.1:2016-7111 GCA_964581275.1 uncultured Clostridia bacterium | reverse complement strand
GTCGATGCGCCACCCGGGCAACCGGGCGGCCAGCCGGGCATTCTGCCCTTCTTTGCCGATGGCGAGCGACAGCTGAAAGTCGTGCACCACCACGGTGGCCGTTCCGGTCAGGTCGTCAAGATGGACCTCTTTGACCTTGGCCGGCTGCAAGGCCCTCATGACGAACTCCCGCGGCTCGTCCGAGAACGGAACGATGTCGACCTTCTCGCCGCGCAACTCGTTGGTGACCGCCTCCTCTGCCCGACGTCGCGGCGAGTCTTCTCCTCCTGCAAGCATCGAAAAGGAATCATCGAGGACAATGACAAGAGGTCTCGCGGCTCCGCCGGCGCGAACCATGGGTCCGGCGGCAGCAAACACGATAAGAAGAATTGAGAGCAGCTCGAGAAAGAAAAGCAAAGGCGTCTGAAGCCGGTGAAGCAACAAGCCGCCTTCCTTTAACTGGCGTTGATCCGCCCACAGCATCAGACTCGAGACGACCCGTCGGCGGCTCCGGTTGCGCAGCCAGTAGATCGCGAGGAGCGCGGGCAGCGTGAGGAGACCGAACAGCGCTAGTGGAAAGGCGAAAGACATTGGTAACTAATTGACGGTGAGGATCTCCGCGGCTACCAACTCGTCGACCGCCCAGTCACGCACCAGGTCCTCGGCTATTAAGCTTACCAAGATCCCGCCTACCTGCCGGCAGGCCGTGCGCCAGTTTTGACGGTGACGTTCCAGAGCGGTCGTGTAACGCGCAAGAGCCGAGGCGTCGATGAACAGTTCACGAATTTGGCCGGTTTCGGAATCGATCAGCCTTTGATTGCCCCGAGTTTGTGGCGCTGCGTCGTCGGCTGCCAATACCTGAACAACAAACAATCCGGCGGCATCGCGCGTCAGGCTCTGCAAGGCCGACAGCGGATCTCCAAGCCAAAGCAAATCGCTTATCAGCACTCGCATTCCGCGGCGCCGCCACGATGGTCTGTTTCGCGCGAACGATTCGTCAACGTTGCCACGGTAGTCGAAACTCAAAGGTGGCCAAATTGAAGGACGCTCGGTGCCTCGTTCGATGCGTAGACAGGCTTCGCCCGCCAACCATGCGCAGTGCGAGAAGCCTGCATTCGAAGCGGCCGAAGCAAACAGTGCGGCCAGTCCGAGCAGCGCTTCGAGCTTCGCGCTGTTCTCGAGAATCATCGATCGCGAGCCGTCGATCACGATGTCGATGTGCGGGCTCACCTCTTCGCGATAGAGCTTCACGATCAACTTGTCGGTCCTGGCGTAAGCATTCCAGTCGATCCGCCGCAGATCATCGCCGGGCTGATACTCGCGATGGTCCCTGAACTCGAGAGAACTGCCCGCACGATTGCTCAAGTGAATACCGCCGAGTCCCATCGGCACGCGTCGCGGCGCGGCGAGCGCAAATCGGCTTCCAGCTTGCTCGCCCGCGATCAGGAAACGCTGCTGATCTTCGTTCATCATTCGCTCTCGCCTCTGCCGTCTTAGCGGCTTACTGGCTTTGCGTGAACTGCATTCTCCTTTTTGGAAGCACCCTGTTCACGCAAAGCGGCTAAGACGCGAAGGAACTACGAACCTTTCATCACATCGAGGGGTCGAAACGCTTTGATCTGCTCGATGAACCAGACCACGTTGAGCAGGCTCGCCAACAAGGCCCAGCCTCCCGCAACCACCAGGTAGGTAGACTGGTAGGTATCGACACCCAGCGCGAACGGATTCGTGACCAGCCAGCCCCCAATGTCCTCTGTCCTCTTGAAATCCCCAAAAACTACTAGATATCCCAGCAGAAATGGGATCAAGCATCCGGCCGCCAACAGCAACAGACCGACAAGCCAGGTGTACTTTGGTCCCATCCACCGCACGAGCAGATATCTCCGTGTCAGAAGCGCACTCATCGAATACGCCAATCCATAAAGCGTGAGACCAACAACCCAGACCTGAGTTCCCCGAATTGATTGGCCTGCTCGAATGGTAGCCGAGTTCGCAGTCACGAAACTGATTGTCACGTAAGTGAGTAAGCTCAGGAGCGCGGCCCAAACCACACCGCTCGCGCCACCGCTGAACAGGAAGAAGGCCGGAAGACGCAGGCCCGACCACGGTATGCTTCTGGCCACCCGTGGGCCGAGTTGCTCGCGCTCACTAACCGCCACAAAGAAAGCCCCTGCGAAAACGAGCACACTCAGAATGCTCCATATCGAAAGCGCAGAGTGATCTTTCTGAACATACGCGATCACTGTGCATCCGATTCCGCTTACCAGCCACATAACGGTAACGAACAGCCTTACCGGCAACGCCCGATTGGCAGAAACGGGCTTGATCATCGCAACCGAGAGCGAAAACAGCAGCCCCATGACGGCCGCCGCAATCAAGATCACCGCAAGTGCCGGACCCCAGAAACTCCAACTCGACAGCCGGCTTCCTACGCCGGTCGTTAGCGAATAGTAAGACCAGGTCAGCGTCGCGATGAACCCCTGCAGGAAAAGGACCATCGCGAGAAGGCTAAGCAAAACCTTCAGTACTCGACCGGCAGTCAGGCAGGCGACGAACGTTGCGAGCTGAACCGCGACCGTCACGACCAAAAACGAGGCCGCCATCAAGACGAATATCGAAGGCAAATCAATACCGCGCAGCCAGTAGGTGAAAACCATGAACGGCGTGCAGGCGCTGAAGATCAAAACCGTTATCGTAAGCGCTGCGAACAGCTTTCCCCACACGATTGCCGACGGCTTGATCGTAGTTACAAAAAGCAAGTCGACGTTGGTGTCACGTTCAAACGCGAGTCTTATCGCGGTGTAGGCGGGAACGAAAAGCAGGCATATCGCCAGCAGGATCGCTAGAAGAAACATGAATGCGTTGCGTCCCGCATCATATCGGCCGGCGAAGTCGCCGCCGGAGACTATGTAGATTCCCAACGCTGCAAGCTGAACAATTAGCAACAGCAGCAGCGCTGCCGCCACGAACTTGCCTTGCACCGCCTGGCGCAGTTCCTTGACGACGATAGGGTTGAGCCAATCGTCCAGTCGGCCACGCACTCCGCCGTCGGCCTTCACTGCACGTCTCCTTTCGTCACGTTCATAAAGATGTCTTCCAAACCCGCCCGCTGCTGCTTGAACTCGATGATTTTGTGACCTCGCTGCACCAGCGCAATCAATATCTCGCTGCAAACCTCGTCCGATCCGTTCACCTCGAGCACCACTTCACCACCAGCCGGGTTGGCGGATTCGACGTGCGGCATCTGCAGCAGGTCGCGCACGAGGTCTTCCGCTCTCTCGAGGGGCCGTATCAACACGGTGCGGCGCAGGCCGTCGGTTGAAAGCAGTTCGCTGATCGCGCCGGCCATTAGCAGCTTACCCTGTTCGATAATAACCGCGCCGTTGCAGATTTCAGCGAGCTCGGTGAGGATGTGTGAGCTGATCAGGATCGCCTTGCCCTGTCCCGCAAGCACCCGAAGGAGCTCTCTCAATTCCACCCTGGCGCGCGGGTCGAGCCCGGCCGCGGGCTCATCCATAATTAGCACCGGCGGATCGTGCAGCAAAGCGCGCGCAAGGCTCACCCGCTGCTTCATCCCCTTTGAGAGCGCGTGCAACATCTTGTCGCGTATGCCCGCGAGGTTGGTGAACTGTTCTACGCCTTCGATTACCTGGGAGCGTCGCGCGCCTTTTATGGCATAAGCGCGCGAAAAGAAATCGAGATAGTCGTGAACCGACATGTCGCGATGAGTTGGCAGCGCGTCGGGAACATATCCCACCAGCTCGCGAGCGCGCTCCGGTTCCTCAACAACTGAGATGCCTTCGATAAGAGCATCGCCTTCAGTCGGTTCCTCGAGCGTAGCCAGAATGCGCATTGTCGTGGTCTTGCCCGCGCCGTTGGGCCCGACAAAGCCAACCACATTCCCGGCGGCAAAGGTGAACGAGATATCGTCCACAGCGCGAGTCGTCCCGAAGTGCTTCTTAAGATGAACTACTTCAATCTTCATCTCCGGGTCCCTTCATGATTCCGTAGACACGCGCCTCGCACTTCTTATCTTTGACGCCCTTGAGACCATCCTCCAGGAATGGACAGCCTTCGATATTTGCAATATAGGTTCGGGGCAGGACGAGGTCTGCGCTGCCTGCTTCGCGTTGAACCATATTGATCCAATCTCCCGAGAAACCGACACGCAAGCCGCTTTTCCTGCCGCTTCCGAGGTGGTCCTTTGTCACTTCGAGGGTAGCGGACGCTCCGGCGGCGATGCCCGAGCCCCGATGAACAATCCCCTTCTCATCGGCAAGCCACAGGGTTCGAATGGGAACGCCAAGCCCGTTGACCACAGAAAGCGAGCCGTCACTGCTTCGTGTTACGGTTAGACGCTCGCGCCGCGTTTCGCTTCTTCGAATCATGAAGTGCGCAGGTGTCCTCGCGGTGACCCACCCAGTGTCGAGGTGCTGGTCTTCGGTCCAATCGGCGCTCCGCGAAGGCCCGCTGTCCCTCGAATAGCGCAAGGAAGAGACTTGCGAGGTGACCTCAGTCTCAACGCCGTACCTAAGTCCATCACCCGGCGTCAGGGGAGCGTAAAACGCGTTGACCCCGATAGTCGATGCACGATGCGATCTTTCATCGAGAATCGTGTAGCTCAAATAGCGAGCCCGTCCGCCCCATCCTTCCGATAACACGGTGTAAGCGGAAACCGCCACACAGGTGAGCAGCGAAATCAGTGGCACGGTCCACAACAGCCACATCCGCTTCTTCTTCCTTGAGAGAACGAGGAGATTGACCGGCCCGATAAGGATGACGAACACGAGCATGATCAAAAGGAGTCCACGAACCGGTATGTTGACGTTTTCAGTAACCGGGAAGACTCCGTTGGCGCCGGATGGGCTAGCGAACCACGCGGGTGCTCCGTGCGCCCACGGTCCTTGACTCTGTTCCCAGGCGTGGCTTATGGCTTCCCAGTTTGTCCCGGTCAGCCCTTCAACCGCCCCGTTTTCACTGACCATGCAGAGGCCAAAGCTCGTGCTATATGTCGAAAGCGAGCCGTCCTTCGAACTGTCGGCGCGCCAGACCCGAGGCACCTGCCAGGAGCCGATCCCCGGCAGCATGATGGTGGTCTTGCCCACGGTGATGGCCT
>CAZOOE010000359.1:0-2006 GCA_964581275.1 uncultured Clostridia bacterium | reverse complement strand
CAGCAGCGCCGACGCGACCGGTTCGGGCATCGCGCGCATCTCGTCGGCTGTCAAAACGACTCCATCGTAACTGGAATACCCGAGCCAGGTTGTGCTCCACTCGGCTGCCGGTGTTTCGGACTTCGCAGCGTAGAACGTTTCCTTGTCATCGGAGTTCTTCAAGACAGCGCCGGCGCTGCTCTGAAACGCTCGCGCCGACGCTCCCTGACTGATCAACACGGCTGGGCGATTCTCGTAGCCGTAGCCACTCAAATTTACGGCGATAATGTCGTTCTGCTTCTGCCCATCTATCTCCACGCCCAACCCGTTGCCACCGATCGCGATGGAAGTGAACAACGATACGCTTGCGCTTGACGACGGATCCACGGTGACCGTACGCGTAACCGTGCCTCCGAAATAGCTCTGCTGGGGCAGCGTCAGCGTTACCTGGTGGCGATCGTGAGCCGAACGGTTTGTCAGTGAGACTTTGTACTCTCCGTAGCCGTGGCTTCGCTCCGCGCTGGGCGGCGAGCTTACCTCGACCGCGACGTCGCCGTACTGTTTTGCGCTCACCGGACAGACGAGAGCTCCGAGAGCAAGAAATGCCTCGAAAAAGATGGTAGCTTTAGACCCCAAACGGTACTCCCGTTGTCTCAAGTTGCGATCTCGATCTCGGCCGGCAGATTCAGCCCGGTTTCATCCATGCTTGAAAGCAAACCCTGGACAATCGCAAAGCTGTCTACTTGATCAAAACGGGCCTTGTAGTTCAGCACCAGCCGATGATTCAAAACCGCCGCCGCCACGGACTTGACATCTTCGAAGCCAACAGTCGGCCGACCGGCAATCAATGCATATCCGCGGGCCGCTTCGGCTATGGCGATCGCAGCGCGCGGTGATGCGCCGTATACGACATACTGCCGCACAAGATCAGTTGCTTCGCTCGATGACGGATGGGTCGCTGCCACCATTCTCGAGATGTAGCGAGACACCGGGGCCGGCAGGTAAACACGATCCATAACATCGAAAACCACCTTCAGCGCATTGGCATTCATAGTCCAGTCCGGCAACGGCGGTTCACCGCGGCGCCGCGTCGAGATGATTCGGTCGAGCACTTCGATGTCGACCGTGTTGACTACCAGCTTGAACAGGAAACGGTCCAACTGCGCCTCAGGCAGCGGGTACGTTCCTTCGAGCTCGATCGGGTTCTGCGAAGCCAGTACAAAAAAAGGATCAGGTAAGCGGCGCGTCGTGCCCAGCAATGTGACCGACTGTTCCTGCATCGCTTCAAGCAGCGCAGACTGCGTCTTGGGTGACGCTCGATTGATCTCATCGGCCAGTAGCAGATTGGTAAAGGCGGGTCCGGGGTGAAAAACCATCTCGCGCTTGCCATCCACGCCTTGTTGCAGAATGTGCGTTCCAAGGATATCGCCGGGCATGAGATCGGGCGTGAACTGAACGCGCTTGAAATCCAACCCTAGAATCTGGCCGAGCGCCTTCACTAATGCTGTCTTTCCCACCCCCGGCACACCCTCGAGCAGCACGTGGCCGCGGCTCAGCACCGCAACAAACACGATGCGATGAAGATCTGATCGCCCAAGTAGGATTCGATCGAGCTGCTCCAGCGCTTTGTTGACAAGGTCAACGGCAGGACTCAACTCGTCGGGCTGTAGAATGTGCTGTCGTTCCGGGTCTCCCATTTTACGACTCAGTACCTCTTGAGTTTGAATCTTCCGTTCTTCCAGATCAGGTCGCAGACTCGTTTGCCACGCTCTAAGTGTCGTATTGACCATCATCGCCCGGAGCATATAGATGGCCCTTGTCCTCATCAACTATCGCGCCCCGTTTTGGATCGAGCATCCTTTCAACGTCCTGGTAGCCTGGACAATTCTCCCTATCGCCTCTCGAAATAGCGATTTACCGCCCTTCGATGCCGCGGCAAGACAGTTTGAGTAAATGCGGAGCCGCCGCCGACAGCCGCGCCTTTTAAAGCGCCCACCTGTTGACGGCTACTCTTTTCAACTCCGGGC
>CAZOOE010000358.1:0-7112 GCA_964581275.1 uncultured Clostridia bacterium | reverse complement strand
CATCTCGACGAGTGGAGGGAGAGCAGTGGAACCGAAATTCCGTCACCGCTTCCAGGGGAGGAGAGAATATGAAACGCACCAGCAGACTTTGCCTGACTGCCGGGCTGATTCTCGCCGTGGTTTTCTTGTTTCAGTTATCGACCAGCGCGAGCGACAAATCGACTTCCTCGATCACCTTCACAAAGGACGTTGCGTCGATTCTGCATAAGAACTGCGCCACCTGTCACCGGACTGGTGAGATAGCGCCGATGTCGCTGCTCAGCTACAAGGACGTTCGCCCGTGGGCAAAGTCGATTCGCGAAGTTGTTGTCGAACGGCGCATGCCCCCCTGGCTTGCGGACCCACATTACGGCGAATTTTCCACCGACAGCCGCCTCTCTCAAAATGAGATCGACCCTATCGTGGCCTGGGTCGATGGTGGCGCGAAAGAAGGAGATGCGAAGGACATGCCGCCGGCGCCGAAGTTCGCCCCCGAGGGCTGGAAGCGTGGAACTCCGGATGTCGTGTTTTCGATGACAGTGGAAGCAACCGTGCCCGCCGACGGGGTTGTGGCATACAGACACTTCGCGGTACCTACTAACTTCACCGAGGACAAATACGTTCAGTTTGCCGAGATCAAACGCGGCGACCCCAGCGTAGTTCACCACGTGATCGTTAGCGTGCGTGAACCAGGCCAGGGACCGATGCCACCGCCGGGCGAAATCAACCTCGGCGCAGCCGCGAATCGAGAGGGTGAGGCCCGAACTGCCCAACAACAGCCCGGTCAGGGTGGCGGACGCGGAAACACTCAAGACGGAATGCTGGTTGGGTGGGCGCCGGGAATGAGTCCTCTGAACTTGCGAGATGGGCAAGCCAAGCTGATCAAGAAGGGCTCAGTGCTGATCTTCCAAATGCACTACACGACTAACGGCTCGGCAAGCAAGGACCGGACTAGCATCGGCCTGTATTTCGCCAAGGGTCCGGTTGAGAAGCGCGTGATTACAACCGGCGCGGTTTCTCGCAATCTGATAATCCCAGCCGGAGATCCAAGCTACGAATCAAAGGCGTCTTTCACCTTCAGTCAGGATTCACACATTGTAAGTTTCATGCCGCATATGCATGTTCGCGGCAAGGATTTCGAATACAAGCTGGTCTACCCGGACGGCACGTCGAAGATTCTGCTCAGCGTGCCGCGGTATGATTTCAACTGGCAACTCGTTTACTTCATAAAGGAACCTGTCGCAGTGCCGAAGGGAAGCCGCATCGACTGCGTCGCACATCACGATAACTCCGAGCGGAACAAGTTCAATCCGGACCCGACCAAGGAAGTCCGCTGGGGTCCGCAGACCTGGGAAGAGATGATGATCGGGTGGTTGGATTACACCGTCGACGGTCAGAATTTAAGGACCGAAACGGCATCGAAATAGCCTTTCGGATTGCCCGAGATTCGCAATGTGGCCTCCAAGAGGCGGTGCGGCGAACACCACACTAGGAGGGAGAATAGGAATGCGCTTACTCAAGGTCGGAGCCTTTACGACGGGGCTGGCAGCGCTCCTGGCCGTTGGAGTCTCGGCGAGCGGACCTGCTAAGACGAGCTCGACTTTCACCAAGGACGTCGCTCCCATTTTGTTCAATCGGTGCATCGAGTGTCACCGTGCCGGTGAGATCGCGCCCATGTCTCTGCTGACTTATCAAGAGGTGCGGCCGTGGGCAAAGTCAATCAGGCAACGAGTAGTGGAGCGCTCGATGCCTCCCTGGTCAGCTGATTCTCACTACGGGAAGTTTTCAAACGACCCCAGTCTCTCTCAGAAGGAGATTGACGCTATCGTATCCTGGGTTGATGCCGGCGCGCCAAAGGGCGAAGACCAAGACATGCCGCCCACACCGAAGTTCGTCGATGGTTGGACCATCGGCAAGCCTGATGTCGTGCTCGCCATGCAGGAAGAGTATTCGATTCCTGCAGACGGAACGGTGCCGTATCTTTACTTCACGATCCCCACCGGTTTCAAAGAGGACAAGTGGATTCAGGCGATGGAGATCAGACCCGGTAATCGAGGCGTCGTCCATCACGTCATTGCCTTCGTTCAGGAAGCGGGCGCAACCAGAGGCCGAGGGGGCGCGGGAGGAGAAGCGCAACAAGGACGAGGGCAATTGGGAGGCATCACGCCAAACAAAACCGGCATCGTATTTGCGCCGGGCACCGCTCGGCTTGTGAAGGCAGGTTCGAGCATCGTGTTTCAGATGCACTATACGACCAACGGAGAAGCGACGAAGGACCGAACGAGCATCGGGCTGGTGTTTGCGAAAGAGCCCCCAACAAAAACTGTGGTCACCGGCAATGCATTGAACGCGCGCTTCGTCATTCCACCCGGAGAAGCCAGTCACGAGGTCAAGTCCTCGACCACGTTCAAAGAGGACATACACCTGACGTCGTTCATGCCGCACATGCATTTTCGCGGCAAGGATTTTACCTACACAGCGGTGTATCCGGATGGCCACTCCGAGGTTCTGCTGAACGTGCCGAAGTACGACTTCAACTGGCAGTTGACCTATGTGCTTGAGAAGCCGGTCGCTCTGCCCAAGGGTACGAAGCTGGATTGCCTGGCGCACTTTGACAATTCGACCAGGAACAAGTTCAATCCGGACCCGACCAAGGAAGTACGGTGGGGCGACCAGACCTGGGAAGAGATGATGATAGGCTGGTTCAGCTTTACTCGTGATGCTGAGCAACGCGAGACGGCCGTCGCTAAATCACCTGCGGCCAAGTGAGTTCGATGGCGAGGCTCTAATCAAAGGCGGGCGGGTCTCCGGTTTGGAGAGCCGCCCGCTTTTGTTCGATAGACATTGCCCGAGCAAGCCGCCCTGGGAGCGCAGGCATCCTACTGCTTCCTTATTGACTAATGCATTGACAGTCAGGCAAGTATGCCTGTGCTCCCAGGGACGGCCAATCTGATAATTCCGGGAGGATCGAGAATGCGTAAAGCACTCATTGTTGGAGCAGCCGTTTTGATTCAATGTCTCGCCGCATCTGGCCAAGTGTCGGACCGGCTTGCAGGACGCTGGGTTGGAACCGTCGACGGGTTGCAAGGCAAGCAAAACGCCGTCGCCACTTTTAAGAAGGACGCTGATATCTACTCGGGCACCATTTCAGGCCTGCGTCCCGGCAGTGACGCAGTGTTGAAAGACATCAAGATCGACGGAGACAAAGTTACCGCCAAGACCGAAGTGGAAACTCCGCAGGGCAACGTAGTCGTAAACTACAACTTTGTCGTGCAAGGAGAGAGCTTGAAGGGAAAAGGAGAAGTGGACTTTGGCGGACAGACCTACACCTTTGACTTTGATCTCAAGCGGGGCGGCGCCGAGCCGCCCGCGGGTGCTGTACAGCAACCGCCCCGACGCGAGGTGCCACAGCCGCAGCAAAAGCAATCGATCAATTATTTCGTCGGGCAGTGGAACTTTAATTGGATCGGCCGCGAAAGCGCGTTGGGGCCGGCGCCCAGAGAGGGAACGACTACTTTCACCATTCGACCTGATGGCAAATCGCTCGATGCGAAGACGGTGGGGAAGTCGGATGACAAAGCTTTCACTGAAACTGCGGTGATCACCTTCGACGATGCAACCAAGATGATGACCTTCTCCGAGAGTCTTGCGAATGGCCTCCAGGTTCAGAGCACCGCCGACTGGCACAGTCCGATCTCGATTCGCTTTACCGTCCAGCCAATCAAGGTGAAAGGCCAGACGCTCCAGTTGAGGCGGATCATCTCGGTCGTGGCCGCGCATTCGTTCACGGTTACGGAGGAACTTTCTGAGGACGGTGGGCCGTTCGTCCGGCTCGGCAGCGCGATCTACACTCGAGTGGGCGCAAGCAAGTAGAGCTGAAGTTGGTCCGGCGTTCAGCAGGTCGCGCCCGCAGCCAGCGTGAGTTGCCCCGATTATTACGGACACTCCCGCTATCGCTTGGGGTAGTGAACTCCAGAATAAAACGACGAGATGACCGAAAAGTTCGGCTATAAGAAGCTCACAAACAAGACAAGGCCAACATCTTCGGCTTGAACGTTGAACTCTGAACCCTCAGAACGTCGCGATGGGATTCAACGGAGAACCTGTTCCGCCGGGTACCGCAAGCGGCGCCGCTGTTAACAGGAACTCCCACCGATTTCGTTTTGCCGCAGCAACGCTGAGCGCTTCCAGATCGCAATTATCAAAGATGTTCACGCCGAGCGCGACCAATACGAGCTGGTGGATCGGCAGCGTCACCCCTTCCACCTGAGACGGCACGACATCGCTGGCCGCGTCGCTTCCGAGGATCGCTACACCTCGTTGTTTCAGCCATCCCGCGCAAGAGGCGTGTAGTCCAGCCGAATGCCTTGAAACGTCCCACGGACCGACCGCTGCTCGACGGGCCCATCGGCCGGTGCGAATGAAGATCACGTCGCCGCTTGAAACCTTAACGCCAGCCTTCTTCTCCCACGCCTCGATGTCCTCGGGATAAATCGGCGTCTCAGGCTCCAGATAAGGCACGCCCTTTAATCGGGCCACGTCAATGAGGATCCCCCGACTGAAGACGCCCTGCTTGAGATTGATGATCGATAGCCGTCCTGCCCCCTTTTGGGTGACATCCTCTTGCGAGAACCCGTTGTACATTTTGCCCTGATAAAACACATGACACAGCGCATCGAGATGAGTGTGCGCGTAGCCGTGATAGTTGACCGAATAAGCGTCGAGGCTGAATTGCGACGCCGGGTTGGCTCCAGTCAATGTCATAGTGTGCTGGAATGGGTTTGAGACATCGGCTGCGCGCTCCTTCTCAACGTCGTGCGCCAGCGATACCGAAACGCCTTCCTTGACCAGCGTCGCGGCCTGCTTTCGTTTGGCTGATGTGATCAGGTTTATCGCTCCGAGCTGATCGTCCTTGCCCCAGCGCCCCCAGTTTGAGAGCTCGGTCATCATCCGGTCGATATCGGCTTTGGTTAGCGCGCGGCGTGTCTGGGAGATCGGCTTGTTGGGCATCGCGGCAAGAATAAGCGCGGTCGGCACAACTAGCAAGATGATACCTCGGACAAGACTGGGTATGAGATTGGCTTTAGTCATCATGGTTCCGTACACGCCGGAATAACGTTGCGAGCAAGGCTGGCAACATTGGCGCTTCCTTTGGCCGCAAGCGTAGATCCTGGGACGAAAATCGCCAACGTCGCCCTAGGACTCCGGTCGGAGCAGACCCGACAACG
This sequence comes from uncultured Clostridia bacterium, assembly GCA_964581275.1. Taxonomy (GTDB): domain Bacteria; phylum Acidobacteriota; class Blastocatellia; order UBA7656; family UBA7656; genus Onstottus_A. Next base: position 1,905 of record CAZOOE010000358.1, on the reverse strand, counting down.
CGATCTTTGTGACTTCTTCGGATAGTTGCTCGGGCGTCAACCGGCCCTCGGGACTGTACCATCGTGAAAGCCACAGGATCATGCCGAGCAGGCTGAATGTTGCTGCAGTCACGTCCAGATCCCTTAACTTTCCACTCTCTTTGAGTTGCGTGAGCGCTTCACGGATCAGATTCACATAGGCGCGCTTACGTTGATCGATCTTTCGGCGCTGCGCGAGAGTCAGCCCTGCGACCTCGTCCACCACAATCGTAACCGGATTGTTTCCTTTTGACGTGCTGCGGCTGGTGATCAGATGCACGTGGTTTCTTATGATTGTTCGTATCCGTTGCTCAGAGTCGGGGATCGCGCGTGCGGGAACTATCACCTGCTCTTCTAGCGAATCCATTCCGAAGTTCATTATGCTGAACAGCAGGTTTCTCTTTCCGGAGACATGATGATAGAGACCGGACTTGGTGATTCCAACGGCCTCTGCGATGTCGTTCATAGACGTCGCATCATATCCCTTGTCGCAAATGATCTGGGCAGCGGCGCGGTAAATCTCAGCAAGACGGTTCGGTTCGTTCGAGGCGGAGACGCTGAAAGGGTTTTTGGTTGTCCTCATTTTTTGATGGCCGCTTGACTTGACGCGCGTAGTCAGGACAAGACATCTTGCTCAGCTATCGCTTATCGGTCGCAGCGCCAATATAGCGCGTTCGTGTTGAAGCGCCAAGCTTTAGAAACAAACCTTTAGCGGGAGGTCAGCAAAACGGCAAAATACTCGGCAGCAAACAAGGTGTCAAGCTATCTGAATTGATGCCTGAATTGATGCCGTGCGTCACAGGTGTCTTTGAAGTGGGCGAGTATGACTCCAACAACCCAAAATACCGCCCGCGGCACCAATTTGCGCGTTTCTCAAAACTTCACAGTCTTTCCGGCGCTGTGCTATATTGCTGCTTCTTCTGAGGGGCGAAACGACTGAACGGTGTGACTCTTCCGCTGCGCAGGAGGCAACAAAGAGAGAAACCCAGATTCAAGGTCAGGAGGACCGATGAGTGATCACTTAGAGGCAATCAATGTTCAGGATTTGTTTTCCATCAAGGGCAAGATCGCCCTAGTGACGGGCGGCTCTCGTGGAATCGGACTCATGATAGCTCGAGGGTTTGTCGAGGCCGGCGCGAAGGTCTACATTTCTTCACGCAAGAAAGAAGTATGTGATCGCGTAGCCGAAGAGCTCTCGGCTATCGGACAGTGCATTTCGATTCCATGCGACTTATCCACCACAGCAGGCCGCGAGCAACTGGTGCGTGCATTATCGGCGAGAGAGGAGGCGCTGGACGTTCTGGTCAACAACGCCGGGGCGGCGTGGGGTGCGCCGCTAGCTGAGTATCCCGAGGACGGATGGGACAAGGTGATCGACACGAACGTCAAGTCAATCTTCTTTCTGACAAGAGATTTGACGGCGCTGCTCGAGAAATCCGCTCGTCCCGGCGATCCAAGCAGAGTCATCAACATAGGCTCGATCGACGGTCTCAAAGTGCCTCGGGTTGAGAATTACGCCTACGCTCCCAGCAAAGCGGCGGTCCACCATCTGACGCGAGTGCTTGCGATAAAGCTTGGTCCGCGCGGCATCACCGTCAATGCGATCGCGCCCGGACCCTTCGAGAGCCAGATGACGAAGTGGCTGCTTGAGACTTTTCAGAAACAGATCGAATCAGAGTGCCCGCTCGGACGGATCGGTTCTCCTGCGGACATGGCTGGGGTCGCCACCTATCTTCAGTACAGAGCCGGCGCCAACGGTAATGGATTGGTGATTCCAGGCAACGGCGGAATCTGCTTAACCTCAGCTGCAGGGAACGGAGGGACCCTCCGGTGTTCCCTCGCGCCGTCAAGCCACGCTTCCGCCTCCGGACCCCTTTCTCACCCTTC
>CAZOOE010000357.1:0-7153 GCA_964581275.1 uncultured Clostridia bacterium | reverse complement strand
CCGGCCACCGAGCTTATCCGGAACCGTCAAGCCGGCAGCATAGATCATCGTTGGCACGGCATCGTAAACCGTCGGCACAATCGTTAGGGCGTTTGATCGGATACCCGGCCCTTTAGAAACCAGGATGCCTTCGGGCCGGTGATCGCCGCTCCACCAGAATCCGCGGTCGCGCACTTCCTCTGGCGGCTCGCCCACGCGAGCAACCGGATTCCAGTAGACATATAGGTCGCTGGCGCGCTCGGTGAACGGTCCCGCATAAACCTCGTCACGACGAACAACTCGATCGACTACACGGTTTCCTTGAGCGTCAGTCCATTCACTCAGATCGACGATGATTTGCGCGCAGACTTCCTGATACTCCGAGCGCTCCACTTTTCCACCAGCGTTACGTCCCTCGAGGTTGATATTGATGACGTGTCGGCCGGGCTCGGTGTAGGCCTGGGTACGGTCCCAGTCAATCGAAGAGTAAAACGAGTCTTTCTCCGCAGCGCGTAATCGACCTGTGCGTTCTTCGCCGATTCCGGCCTTCACTCGCTCCCTCACTGAAACAGGCAACAGACTGCGTGCGGCCTTGCGCCCGGCGTTTATTATCGAGTTTCGAGTTGGCGGCCGTCTGGTTCGAACCATATAGCCTGTTGCCTCCAGCCAATCCGCAAGCTGATAAGAGGCGCCGGTATGGGGTCCCATTCCGTGATCGGAGATCACGTAAACCTGTGTCTCAGGACTAGCACGACCCAAGAGTTGTTCAATAGCACCGTCCAGCGCTCGATAAATATCCAGCAGCGCGCTTCCTTTAGACGGAATTTCACCGTCCTTCCAGAGATTGTGACCGCCCCAGTCGCTGGCAGTGTAGACCGTCATGAAAAAATCCACCGGCCTGTTTGTCATCAGGTACTCGGCTGTCGATGTCTGAGTCTCGATCAACTTCATCCAGGCGACAATTGCATCGTCGCGCCGGCCCTTTCCCATCAAGTCGCCCAGACCCTGGGGCGTGAAATGATAGTCCGGGAAACGATCGAGCAACTCGCGCCGAAGCTCAGCGGGACAGAAGGCATTCTCACCTAACGACGGCGCATCGAGCCCACTAACCATGAAACCGTCCGCGTCGCAGCGAGCCGGGTAGGTCATCGGCACGTTGAGAAATCCGGAAGTGAGTCCGCCCCGTGAGAGGTGTGAACCTATCAACTCGCCGGTGCGGTCGCCACCCTTGAAGAAAACCTGCTTCCCCGTCGCAAAGTCGCGATCGGAAAAAACGAACAAGCCGTGACGACCCGGATTCAGTCCAGTCAATATCGAGGTCCACGCGGAGGCGCTGTGCATGTTTGGCGTCGACAATAGCCGTCCCGATGCTCCATCGCTCATCAATCGACCCAGCGTTGGGAGATGCCCGGCAGCGGCCCAGGGACCGATCAGATCCATCGTAGCCGCATCAAGACCGATGACCAGGATTCGGGGGACTGGAGTTGTGGCTTGGGGCTTGGGAAAGGTTAGAAAGTCCGGTTTCAACTGGTCCGTCATTTTTGCCTTCTCAGTGACACTCGTGTCGGGAAGTCTCCAACCCGTCCCCCAACCCGCTGTCCCCAACCCCTATTCTATGTATCCCAACGCCTTTAGCCGCTCCCGAAGCTCCGCCTCTTCGGTCGGGTTGTAAACTGATTGCGCCGTAGTCCCGCTTGTGACTGTTGCGTTCTTGTAGGAGGTTCCCCGTCGCTGAGGTTCCGGGGCATCCGTGAACATTTCTGCCAGCGCGCATCCGTCCATGTCCGTTGTAAGAGGGCAACCGAGCGAGGCAAGCGCAGTCGGGCCAACATCTCGAAGATCAGGCTGCTTGCCGAAAGCCGCGCCGCCTTTGATACCGCGGCCCCAGGCGATGAATATACCATCGCGCGAATGAGTGCCCGTGGTCGAATCTGCGGGAACGACTGCCTCGCCGTAGCTCGGACGCTCGTTGTACACGTATTCATCTCGTCTAGGGACCATCACCAGATCCGGAAGTCTGTTTGCCCAGACGCCGTTGAACGTTTCCTCACGCCGCGTGACGCTCTCAAAAACGGGCTCGCCATCTTCCGGAGAAGTCAATCGCAGTAAAGCACTGCGAGCCTCCTCGATCACAAGCTCGAACTCACTCTCGGGAACTATCCCTTTGTCTTCTCGGTCCACAAGATTCACCCACACGCCCTTGTCTTGAGCGAAAAACGCTCGTGTTCGAGACCAGTCTATCTCGTCGAGAAAGGCGCTGCCGTATTCCACTTTTCTGTCTAGCACGTTTCCGTTGGACGCGACGGGCGCGAGCCGCCGAGCGACTCTCTCCTTGAAGGTTCTAACTCGAGCTCGGGCCTTTCGCGAAGCGGCCGATTTGAACACCAGCAATCCCGCAGAGGCCAACACCTCGTTGACTCGCACCTCAAACAGTTCCGAACAGAACCCGTGGTCCGAGACCACGAGCACGCGCGTCTCGCCGGGAAGCTGTTCGATCAAACTCCCAACGGCTGAATCGAGCCGTTGATATATCTCGTGAACAAACTCTCGAAACTCGGGAGGCGTTTTGGGGTCGTGTCGCGGATGCGTCGCGTCCATATCAGCCCAGTAGTCGTGTTGAGCTCGGTCCAGCACTGAGAAAACTACCATCAGAAAATCCCATTCGCCTTTCTGCATCAGGTATTTGAGCGCTCGCTCGCGGAGCTCGATCGTTCGTCGAAATTCGTTCGCCCGCGCGTGTTTGTCGGGGATTCGCTCAGGCTCGATCACGTAGTTGGGAAACTCCGCAAGCAGTTCAGGCTTGAGCGAAGACGGATAGGTAAACTCAGAACTCCGGTTCGGCGTTAGCATCCCAGTCACCATCAGACCGTTGACTGGTTCAGGCGGGTAGGTGGTGGGAACGTTGACCACGATCGAGCGCCCTCGATGCTCGGTCAAGATATCCCAGACTGGTCTGGTCATTATGTCGCGCCCGCTCATCGCACGCACGGTGTATTTCGAGCGGTTCTTGATGAATGGTGAGAAGACCCCGTGCATGCCTTCGCTTGTGCCGGTGGTGCAACTGGCCCAACCCGGAAAACTGTTCGGCAGAATGGTCGAGCGAAGCGGAGCGCTCACGCCTTCGCTCATGAGCCGAGACAGGACAGGTAAACGGCCCGCGCTAGCAAGCGGATTGATTATGTCGAAAGTCGCGCCGTCCAGTCCTACAATTACAGTCTTCATCGAGACTCTTGGCCGAGGCATGATCGGTAACGCATGACCCTACACTCTCGCGTCACCGATTGCATTTCAGCTTTTCATCGCGGAAGTCTGCGGTTCGCGGGTGACAAGGGAGAGCTCTTCAAGCCTGGCGATTATTCGAGCTGCGCTCTCTTCGGGCGATTCGCGGTCGGTTTCAACGATGACTTCCGCGGCGAGCGGCAATTCATATGGATCATCCACACCGGTGAAATTTTTGATTTCACCCGCGAGCGCCTTCTTGTACAGGCCTTTCACATCGCGCTCGGCCAACACTTCGATCGGACAGCTTACATACACCTCGACGAATGAGCCAATATCGCGTCGCAGCTCGTCGCGCACTTCGCGATAGGGGGAGATCGCCGCCGCGATCGCCACCACATCGTTGCGAGTCAATAGATTGCAAACAAAGCCTATGCGCCGGATGTTTGTGTCGCGATCTGCTTTTGAAAAGCCAAGTCCCTTCGACAGATTAGTTCGGATGACATCGCCGTCCAGCACTTCTACCTTGTGGCCGCGCGAACACAGTTCCGTTTCCACCAGCCTCGCAAGTGTCGTCTTTCCCGCGCCCGACAGCCCCGTAAACCACAACGTGAACCCCTTCTGTTCCATCTCGTCTCCCGTTTGATTGATAGCTGTTCATTCTATTGCGAAAAGCGCCAATCGCGCAAAGGAGTGAATATACACGAAGCGTCGCAGCGATGGAAGTTTCAAGCCGTATTTGGAGTACGCCGCCCTTGGTTAGCCGTCTACCTCACGAGCGTTTGGCGGCGCTTTTGGATTTGGGACTGCAGAGAATCCATAGCGCCGCCGAGGTAATGCTAAGGCAATTCCGAGCTGGGACGCTGACGCACTCCAAAAGGCGCTGCGCCCTTTAATAACGGCACCTTGACATGACTCCGCTTGAAAGTTAATAATCGCGGCGCCTCAACGACCTATTTCCGGTCTGCCAGTGTTTCTTATTTGAGCTGCACTACTGGTTTAGGGCCCCGTTTCTCGAGGAGGCTCTCATCCAAGACCGAGAAGGGAAAGCAATCGAATGGCAACAAACCGAGTCGAACAGTCGAGCGTCAATCGAATGACGTTCCGAGGGCTGTTCCGCGTCAAGCCACTAGATGCGATCCTCGAAGACGCCGAAGAACCTGAGCATCAATTAAAGCGCGCGCTCGGCCCCGTCCAGCTCACCCTGTTTGGCATAGGCGCAATCATCGGAGCCGGAATATTCGCTACGATTGGAACGGCTGCAGCTGGAGACGCCAACCGGCTCGGCGCGGGACCCGCGCTGATGGTTTCGTTTGTGATCACAGCCGTCGTCTGTGCGTTTACCGCGCTGTGCTACGCGGAATTCGCCTCGATGGTCCCGATATCAGGCTCGGCTTATACGTACTCTTACGCGACGCTGGGCGAAGTTATAGCCTGGATCATCGGCTGGGACCTGATCATTGAATACGCGGTTGGAAATATCGCGGTAGCGATAAGCTGGGCGAATTATTTCAAGACGCTGGTTGCAGGTCTGCACATTCCTGGAATCGCGCCCAACGGCATAATTATTCCTGATTGGATCTCGATGGACTACCGCACCGCCGCAAAGGTGCCTGGAGTGTACGAAAGCGCGCCACACGTATTCGGCAAACCGATTATCTTCAATGTTCTGGCGGTCGCAATCGTCGCACTCATCACTCTTGTCCTGATCTGGGGTATCCGCGAGAGCGCTCGTTTCAACGCGGTGATGGTAGGCATTAAGATTTTGGTGCTTACGTTCTTTATCGTCGTTGGATTCACCTATGTTCAGCCGGCTAATTGGAAACCGTTCAGCCCGAATGGATTTGCAGGCATCAGCGCGGGCGCGGCGATCGTGTTTTTCGCGTACATCGGATTTGATGCAGTCTCAACGGTAGCCGAGGAAACCCGGAATCCACGGCGCAACTTGCCGATCGGGATAATAGCATCGTTGATCATTTGCACACTGTTTTATGCGGTGGTCGCGTGTGTGTTCACCGGGCTGATCTCATATCCCGAGTTGAAGGCAAAGCTCGCGACCGAGCAGGCCGAACCGCTTACGATGGCCCTGCAACACGTCGGTCAGCAGTTCAATACCGACCTCGGATGGGCCATCGGAATCGTAGCCTTCGGATCAGTCATCGCCCACACCGCCGTTTTGTTGGTCTTTCAGCTCGGGCAGCCGCGCATTTTCTTCTCGATGGCTCGCGACGGGTTGCTGCCACCGGTATTTTACAAGGTACATAAGCGATTCAGGACTCCTCATATCTCGACGATACTGACCGGCGTGTTCGTGGCATCTTTCGCGGCGGTAGCGAGCATCGACGAGATGGTCGACCTCACGAATATTGGGACGCTGTTCGCCTTCATCCTGGTCTGCGCGGGGATAATTGTCTTGCGGGTCAAAGAGCCTGCGCGAGACCGTCCCTTCCGGGTACCGTTCGGTTTGGTCATTCCGATATTGGGAATCATCTCTTGTCTTTACCTGATCTATTTTCTCCCGCCGACCTCCTGGTTGCGGTTCGCCGCATGGCTGAATTTCGGCTTTGTGATCTACGTTGGGTACGGCGCCGTTCACAGTCGGTTGACCGGACGGCAACACGCCGACCGGCCGGCGGAACACGACGCGCGGACCGCTTACACTGGCGCGTGGCTCGCCATCATTGGCGTAGCGTTGCTCGTTTTCATGCGAGGATTCGACGTCTGGCTTGACGCGCTCAAGACGCATGAAGGCCCGGGCGGCATCTCGAAAGGGACCGCCGCTCTGGGCGATGTTCTTAAATCAGCTCCGTGGTTTGAAGTCTCGTGGTTCTTGATCGTTCCGCTCGCGTTGAACGCATTCGTGTTGTGCCCGATCGTAATAACGCGGGCGTTGAGGGCCGGACGCGAGGGCGGAAACGCGGGCCAGGCCGGTATCACATCTTCGAGCCTGATTGTGGCAATTGTCCTTTCGGTGGTAACGATAATCTATTTTTTGCTGCTTGCGAAACACAATCTTTGAGTCTTGAAAACCCGTGCGTCTTAGCGGATCTTAGCGTCTTTGCGCGAAGCGCATTCTTGAAGTCGTGTTTCGCGCAAAGACGCAACGACGCAAAGACGCAGAGGAGAGTCAGCGCTGGGTCACAGGGAGGGGAATAAATGGCGGATACGGCGGTCGCAGTCGAAGACAAGACAACGGGGTTTGTTCGCGGGCTCGGGCTGCTGGACTCGACGACGATCGTCGCCGGATCGATGATCGGTTCGGGCATCTTCATTGTCTCGGCCGAGATGGCTCGACAAGTCGGGTCTCCTGGTTGGCTCCTTGTTGCCTGGGTTGCGACCGGCTTGCTTACGGTGATCGGCGCGCTCAGTTATGGTGAGCTGGCCGCGATGATGCCGAAGGCGGGCGGGCAGTACGTCTACTTGCGCGAAGCCTTCTCGCCAATGTGGGGCTTCCTCTATGGATGGACATTGTTTTTGGTGATCCAAACCGGAACAATCGCCGCGGTGGCGGTTGGCTTCGGCAGATACTTTGGCGTGCTGGTGCCTTGGATATCCGAAAGCCACTACTTGATAAACCCCGTTCACATCGGGTCGAAATACGCCGTATCGCTTTCAACTGCGCAGCTCATCGGCGTGCTTCTTATCATTCTGCTGACCTGGATGAACACGCGCGGTTTGCGGCTCGGCAAGTTCGTGCAGAACATTTTTACTATCACCAAAACCGGCGCGTTGATCGCTCTCATAGTGCTGGGGGTGGTGGTTGGTTGGAGCGCGATTGCGGCAAACGACAACTTCGGCGACCTGTGGACTGTCCGCGGCAAGCTTCAAGCTGTTGGCCCAGGGGGGCTAACCGCAATCACCACCTTTGGACTGTTCGTCGGGATCTGTGTGTCGCAAACCAACTCGTTGTTCTCCGCCGACGCCTGGAACAACATCACGTTCACTGCGGGCGAAG
>CAZOOE010000356.1:0-7167 GCA_964581275.1 uncultured Clostridia bacterium | reverse complement strand
GCGGGCCACTTGATGAGTTGAGCACCGAAATTATCAATGAATCCCTGTTCCAAGAAGTTAATTTCCTTAACCTCAGGCACTAGCGACTCTATTTACGGCCATCAGAGGTGCGCGTAACTTATTCCTTCTGTTATAACAAGGCCGCGAGTATACCTTAAGCCCTAAACTCGTCGCAAGCAAAAACCGATCAAAGAATATGACAATACTATTGCGCCGGATATTCCAATTTCAGGGTATACAAACTCGTTCAATACATCTTCTTAACCTTCACCCCGGTGTAGTACTTCTGAAGAATCGCGGTGTATGAATAGCCTTCCTTTGCAAGTCCGTAGGCGCCCGTCTGACACATTCCAACGCCGTGGCCCCAGCCCCGGCCGGTGAAGACAAAGGCTACAACCTGGCCTCGCGTGTCGGTCTCACGATCGACTACGAACAAGTATTCCTTCAGACCGAGCGTGGCGCGGATCTGAGATCTGCGCAATCGCGCGCTGCTCTCATTACCCGTCACTTCAACTTCGATTACACGGCTCGAGGAGCTGAACGACACAGGCTCGATCCTCTGGAGCTTGCCAACGTTGATGCGAGCGCGGACCAGCCGCTGCTGCAAGTCTTCGACCGGGATGCGCTCTTGCCACTGGGCAACACTCGAGAAGCGATCGCTCGAGGCGCTACGGTCTGATACTGATGCCTCCAGGAAATCAACTTGTGCCCTGGCGTTAAGATGGTAGTAGACTCGCTCGCCTCCTATGATTGTTAGACGATCGACCTGGTGACTCTCGCCGCCGAAATTGCGAAACAACCACGCGCTTTCTGAGACCTCGATTCCGCCGGACGGGACGCCCTGCTGCGAGACATCCCTCGCCGCGATCTTCGCCGTCGCGTCACTTTTTTCAACTACATCGCTCGATTTGTCGTTCGCGGGCGCTGCCTGGGTAGGGTGCGCCAGCCTGCCCGGTCCGCTTGTTTTCACGCTGGTGAACCGCGAGCCCTTTTCGCGCGCGTTAGTGTCACTTGTCGAGGTGATGATCAATCGGCCGTTGTTAGAGGCCAGCGCGATCTCAGACTTCACCCCGGGAATCTGAACTCTAAGATTTGAGATTTGAGACTTGGGATCCGGCGTTTGAGATTTCGGATTGGCGGGCCGAACAAACACTGAGATCGCTTTGCCCAGAGTCTCAATTGCATATCCCCGCGTGATCGGCGCACCGCCGTCAAGCGCGCCGTCCGCGGGCAAACGAAGTATCCCTTCCTTCAACAGCATAGCCACGTCTGCCCGCGCCTTTGGCGGCAGCTGCTGCAGGCCAAGACCCGCGACCACGTATTCGACGTCGGCCGGAGCAAGCAGCGTACTCGCGCGGCCCTCGCCATAGATTGCGACGGTCACGAGACGAGCGAACTCAGCTAGTCGTGTGACGTCGCCGCGCCCGACCACTAGCTTTTCCTTTTGAGTGAGCCGCGCCGCCTGCTCGATCCAGCTCTTAACTTCATCCGGATCAGGCGAGCGAGTTAGATACGCGTTCGTCAGACGGCGCGGAAGCGAAAACCCGAGCACCGAGACGATCGCGACTTCGCGGCTTATCGAACGACCGTCAATCCCAATTAATGGTTCTCGCGTTCGGCTGGACACGATGTCTCGCCCGGAAAACGACTGCGGGTCGGGCGTGCACGCAACCGCGCGTAGATAAGGAAGGGGCTTGCCGCCAAAGACTTCGTCGTTGTTCTCAGTCCGACCGCCGCAATTTGCAGTGTACAGAGCTTCGATGGGCGTGAGCTTCCCGTCTTCATTCGGGAAGACCGCTGTGATGCCCCGCGTCTCGTCGATTGCCCTGTTAGTCAGCTCGCGTTCTGCGGAAAGGCCGCCATAGACCTGGGCCCGCGCATCATCTACCAGATCGAATCCTTCATCGCGATGCTGGCCGAGGTGCGCGAGGGCGTAGGAACGCGCGGCGACCGCTTGCGCTTTCAGCGCCTCGATCTCGGGAAAGGAGCTCGGTGAAAGCTCCATCGGCACTACGCCGCGAAGATACTCCTCAAGCGGCAGCGCGTTCACGACATTTATTCGCCCGCGTGGATTCAAAACAAGGTGAATTTCACCGCGATACTCCCGATTGCCGATTCGAACGCTCGGTGGAGAAAAAGCCGCTGTCTCAGATTGAAACTCAAATGATTCGCTCCTATTGCGACGCGTGCCTTCGCTTCCGGCTTGATCGTTTGCGGAAGCGGCTCCTGCCCTACTTCGTTCAAGATGCGCCGGACGGATGCTCGGTAAGATGACCAACCCATCCTCGCTTGAAGCTGCTACCTTGTGCGCCGCAAGAGCGATCAACTCGATGGTGCGTCGGCCGGTTCTGGACGCGCCATCCGTAACGCGGTTGGTCGGAGTGGCCCTGTATTTTGCCGCTCGGGCGTTTGTATCGGTGAGCGGGTCCGACGCTGGCGAGTCCAGGGCTTTTGAATCGCTCACGATTCGGAGGCTTTCGTAGCCTGACTTGCGCAGTCGTTCAAGGAGTTGCGCGGCGTCGTTGCGGTTTGTGAACTGACCAATCAGCACACTGTATTCCTTTTGTTTTTCGTCGAAGGTCATGGACACAGGCTCGAAGAATTTTTTCTTGAGATCATCGACTAGCTTGCGCGCAGCGCGTGATTCAATCGGAGTGCCGACGCTCACACGATACGCGGCCAAGTCGGACGGTGGAGGGGCCTTCGGGCCGGGCTCTTGACGCAATTCCACGGTCAACATTCCATCCGCGATATTCTTGCCCTCGTCGAGTTCAGTTGTTGCGCTCCGCACTGTCAGTCCTGATGAACAACTGAGCGCAATGGCGGAGACGTCGGTCATCAGCGCGACTCGGATAATCGGCCCGTTGGGCGAAGTGTATCGAACCACTTCGGTTTGCGGCTCAGCTCTGCGAGGACGTGTGAGATTCTTGTCATCGCTTTGCTGATACCTCTGACTCGTACTCTTCTTTGAACTCGAGGGGGATTGTCTCAGTGCTGGGAACACGACCGCGAAGGAGCTTGCCTCGACAAGCGCGACGGTCTGGGTCCAGCCAGAGGCAATGATTGCCAGCGCGAACGCCAAGCGACGCCGCAGCAAGCTACCCCTATTCACAATGGTCATAGCAACGACTACAGGGTGTAAAAGTAAACGGTCACGGTAAAGGTGATCGTGTCGCCTGCGGCTTGGGGGAACCCTTCAAAGGGACTAGCAGTAAATATAGCCTGTCTAGCGTAGTCGTCAAGTACCGAATAACCTGAACGTCTCCACAATTCTGCGGAGAGTACCTGGCCGTCATGTCTGATCACCAGCTTGAACTCCGCGGATACTTTATCTCGGAGCACATCCTTGATCCATTCGCGAGGCATGATCCGCTCGTTGACCTTCCTTATTTTTGCGCGCACCAAAGCCATATACTGCCCCCGCTGCGCCTCAAGCCCCAACGCACTCGAGTCGGAACTGCCGCCGCGGCGCATGCCGGCTTGAGAGGCTTCTGAATTGCCGGGGGTGGTTGCGCTGGCGTCTTGTTTGGGCGAAGGCGCCGGCGGAACGGGCACAGTTTGGGTTGGAAGGGTCTGAGTGACTACAGCCTCATCGAGTAAAGGGATGCGATTTGCTTGGATGGATGAACTCACTGGAGGAGTTGATTCGCGAGCCGGCGGGCCGGGGCGCTCGCGGCCGACTGGTCCACGTGAGGCCCTCAATTGTCTCTCGATCAGATCAGCCGGAGGAAGATGACCGCTCGTTCCGTGGCGTTCGGCTGGCTTGGGAGAACGTTGCACCAGATGAACGTCGTCGGCGCTGGCCGGATCAAACTGAAGTCTGTTGATATCGGCACGTTCGAGAGGCTCAGGAGCAGTGCGAAGTGTGGAACGCTCGGGAGGCGGCGCTAATTCAATCAGTTTTACGAGTGAATTCTGACGATTGGCGCCGGCGATGACGCTCCTCATCGCCCACGAGTCGAGCTTGATGAGGACTGCATAGAAGATCAGGTGAACGACCACCGACGCCACAAGCAGCGAAGTGAATCTCCGGTCTCTGCCGAGGCGGGACCACAACGGTTTAAAAGGATCTGCTCCGCCTGTCCCGTCATCGATGTATATGTTTAGTGTCCTTAGCACAATCGCCACCCGAATGATGCCCATGCATGAAACCAGGCTACTTGGCCGGCTTGATCACGCGTCCAGATCACGATTCACGCCTCAGCCCTCACGTCTCGGGATCACGGTCGAGCATCTCCACCGCGAGCGCGTTAAATCGCCGCCTTATCTCCCTCATGTCGATAGCGCCCACTCTTGGATGAACCCGGTTCGTCAGCAGCACGAGCACTCGCCGTTTGTGCGGGTCCATCCATATGCTTGTTCCGGTGAATCCGTTATGGCCCAACGCAGTAGGCGGAAGCGCCGGTCCCGCCGAACAGTCCGGCGTCTCGGCAAGGATCCACGCGATGGACCTTGATGTCGCGCAACCGCGCGTGAGGTTGGCGGTAAACAAATTGAGCGATTCGCGTCTCAGCAGTTCACTTCCAGGCAGAAACTGGTTAGCCAGCCGGAAGGCTTCTCGTGCGGTCGAGAATAATCCCGCGTGTCCGCCTACGCCCTCCATGAAGTTGGCGTTGCCATCGTGGACTTCTCCCCAAATCACGTCCTTGCGCCAGCGCGCTCGTGACAAGCGGGCATCGCGATGGGGTGAAGAGGCAAGCAAAGCCACGTCACCCCAACCCTGTGTCTTGGTTTCGGCAATCGCATTTGCCAGCTCGAACTCCTGACCGTGTTCGGTAGCCGCTATCCCGCGGAGCAACTCAGCAGGCGGATTGAACATTGTTCTTTGCAGACCGAGGGGCGCGAAAATCTCGGTCGTTGCCAATCGGTCGAGCTGCTCACCAGTCACGCGCTCCAACACAAAACCCAACAGAACATAGTTCAGATCGCTGTAGATCACATCTCTCGAGGCGGCTGTTGGCTTCGGTTCGAGCAGTATGCGCGCTATCGCGGCCGGCACATCGGCGCGAGTTCGCGCATCGAGGTAAAGCGGCCGCCAGTTGGGAAGGCCTGAAGTGTGAGTTAACAATTGAGTCAAAGTGATGGTCTGGTCGTTAAACTCACTTAGATAGCGCGCCAGCGGGGCATTTAGCTCCAACTGTCCGCGCTCGGCGAATCTAACAACAAGCAACGCGGTGACTAGAGGTTTGGTGAGCGAGGCCAAATCGTAGATCGTATCGAGCGTTGCCGGAATCCGCTCCGGCTCCACTACCGCCAGCCCGAGCGCGTCTTCGGCGACGATCCGCAAATCCTCGCCGACAACGTACTGTGCCCCTGGAATCGAGCCGCGCGCGATCTCACCCTCAAGATAACTGGAGATGATTTGCGAGATATTTCGCATTTCCATTGAGCAATTCTCGGCGGCCTTTCTAGAGGAGATTATAGCGTTAGGCTCCCGCTGTTGAGAAGGATGCGGATGATCTACCGATGTGTGATGCCCGAACCGTCAAGAGCCCGGCAATTGAGAAGCCTGCTTGCGGGCTCGGGTAGCATTTTTTGGAAGGCGTCGGGGCAAGCCCTTCCTGACCTCAAGGGTAAGTCACCAGTCACTAATTACGTACGCCTCACGTCCCCAGTCTTACTCCCTTCGCTTAAATCTGAAGCCCCGTTGTCGCCCTGCCTCATATAGCAGTATCGCTGCGGCCGCGGAAACATTAAACGAATCTACTCCTTCCGCCATCGGTATATGCACAAATTCGTCGGCCTCCGGGTTATCTGATACTGGAATCCCGGTCGCCTCGCGGCCGAGGATCAGCGCGATCCGCACCGTCATATCTACCTCGTTGCAGAGCTTGACGGATTCTGCCCGACCCGCATCCTCGATGATGTCTTGCCCACGCCCGACCGTTGCGCGAGAGGCGATCAGTTTTATCTTGTGATCACGGCAGTGGGCGATTATGTCTGTGCGGTTCGCGCCGGTCACTACTGGCAATCGAAGAGCGGAGCCCATAGATGCGCGAATTGCCTTTTCATTGAAGGGGTCAACGGTGTAGCGAGTGGTGATCAGCCCGCTTGCTCCTGCTGCTTCTGCGGTTCGGATGATCGTCCCAAGATTGCCCGGGTCTTGAAGTTCGTCGGCGATGACGAGCAGATCAGGGCTGTCGCTGAACAGGTCATCGAGTGACAGATACGGTCGGCTGACAAGCGCCGCTACGCCTTGCGGGGTTTGAGTATCGGCGATGGCTTCCATGACTTGCTTTGACACCAGCGCTCCGCGACACTGCACTCGCCGCAACGAGTCGAGCAAAGCTGCGCCGCGCTCGCTGGATTCCAGCTCTGCTGTGAAAGCTATGCTCTCGAACCGCGCGCCGGCGCTCATTGCGTCTTCGATCAAGCGGACGCCCTCCAGAAAAACGTGTTGCCGCTCTCCTATCGAGCGGACGCGTCGGAAGCGCTTGACCAATGGATTCTGGCGGCTGGTGATTTTCTCAACGAGCATGCTTAAGCAAGGACGGTCATCCCAGCCCGCGCGGCCTTATAGTTTCGGAGGAGTGATGCCTCTGTGGCTTCGCGGGGCGCCGTCACCAAGAGTATACTACAGCGCGGCATAGACTCTTGTCTGCGCCTGTTGCGAGCTACAATCCGATCAGCCACGATGCGGTTGAATCTAAACAACTCGCCAACCACCGCTTATCGCGTGAGGGTCCGGCCCGCTGCCAGCTTGTCGATCGGCGTGGGGTTGCCAAGAACTTCGACAAGCTGGCGGCTTGTCGGACGATCATACGTCGCGTTCGCGTCGATAGCGCTGGTCGGTCTTGCGGCGACTTTCGGATGCTCGCCACGGATCCCCGCCGAACCAAAGGCGGAGATCATCGTCGCCGCGGCCGCAGATCTCGCCCCCGCCTTTGAGGAGCTCGGCCGGCAGTTTGAACAAGCCACCGGAACCAGGGTGACCTTTAGCTTTGGTTCTACCGGAACGCTTGCGAAGCAGATCGAAAACGGAGCGCCGGTCGATCTCTTTGCGGCCGCTAACGTCGAATTCGTGGATCAGCTCGAACGCGAGGGACTGATCCTGGTAGAGACGAAAGCCCTGTACGCGCGGGGCAGAATAGCAATCTCGACGCGAGCGGATCCCGCAGTTAAGATTGAGGGCATTGAGGATCTTTGCCAACAAGATGTCGCGCGGTG
>CAZOOE010000355.1:0-7213 GCA_964581275.1 uncultured Clostridia bacterium | reverse complement strand
TGCAAAACGATGGGATCGACCGTCGCTCAACAGGGTAACTCGAAACCGAGCTAAGGCGCTCATCACAGCCGGTAGTCTCGTGATAGTCAGCGCAACCATCTTTTCACTGCTTGGCTCGGAGTTCATCCCGCGGCTGGATGAAGGTTCGATTGCCATTGAATCGCGACTACTTCCGAGCGTATCCCTGACCCAGTCGATAGACAGTTACTCAAGAGCCGAATGCGTACTGGCCGGCTTCCCCGAAGTCACGAGGGTCGTGACGAAGGTTGGACGAGCTGAAATCGCTACAGACCCGGTCGGAGTGGAGTCAGCTGACATTTTCATCGCGCTAAAAGATCGTTCCGAGTGGAAGACCGCGCACACAAAGGAAGAGTTAGTTGAAAAGATGTCAGAGGCACTAGAGCGCAATGTACCAGACGGCGCATTCAGCTTTTCGCAGCCAATCGAGATGCGGTTCGCAGAGCTTATAGCTGGCGTGCGATCGGATATAGCAATCAAATTCTTCGGTGATGATCTCGACACGCTAAAAAGTAAAGCTGATGAAATCGCCCGTGTTGTAGCTCGCGTGCGAGGCGCCGAGGACGTTAAGGTCGAGCAAGTATCCGGGCTGCCGCTACTCCAAATTAAGCCGGACCGTGCCGCAATCGCGCGCTATGGGATCAACGTCAAAGACATAAATGACCTGGTCGAGACGATCATCGCGGGCAAGGGGGCAGGACAGGTCTACCAGGGAGAGCAACGATTTGACCTAGTCGTTCGACTATCGGAAGCAGCAAGTCAGGATGTCGAGACAATCAAGGCCCTGTCGGTCGCGGCGCCAAACGGCGCACGCATACCGCTCTCGCAGCTTGCCGATATATCCCTGATTGAAGGGCCGGCCCAAATTTCACGAGACGACTCACGCCGGCGCATCGTCGTCGAGCTCAATGTTCGCGGACGCGACATCGGTAGCTTCGTTGGCGAGGCGCAAGAACAGATCACAAACCAAGTGCAGCTTCCGGCCGGTTACTATGTCAGATGGGGCGGGCAGTTCGAGAATCTGCAGCGCGCGTCCGCTCGGCTTCTCATTGTGGTTCCGCTGGCGCTCTTCCTAATCTTCGTTCTGCTGTTCACCGCGTTCGGTTCCGTTCGACAGGCCTTGCTCATCTACACCGGCATTCCGTTCGCCATCGTTGGTGGCGTATTCGCGCTCGTATTACGCGGGATGCCTTTTACTATTTCGGCAGGTGTCGGATTCATCGCTTTATTTGGAGTCGCTGTGCTGAATGGTGTTGTGATGGTGAGCTACATCAACCGACTACGCGCGGAGGGACGTTCCCTTGATGAAGCGGTCAACGAGGGAGCCGAGACACGATTGCGCCCTGTCTTAATGACTGCGCTTGTTGCGAGTCTCGGCTTCATCCCGATGGCAGTGGCTACATCGGCAGGCGCAGAAGTGCAGCGCCCGCTCGCGACAGTTGTAATTGGGGGCTTGATCACGTCAACGCTGCTCACTCTCCTGATTCTGCCGACGCTATATCGTTGGTTCGAGAGACGGTGACTGAATGACCGTCAGTACTAGAGGCAACTATGAAGAAGAGAGATGTGTTCCGCGCTTGGGGTCGTATCGTGAGCGGGTATCGCCCGATGCTCTCGGTTGAGATTACCCGCGAGTGCCCGCTGAGGTGCCCCGGCTGCTATGCGTACGAGCCGGAACATCTCGGAGAAATCGGTCCACTGCGTAAGCTGACCGACTACAAGGGTCAGGTACTTGTAGATGGCGTTCTAGCGCTAGTACGCCGATATCGACCGATTCATATGTCGATCGTGGGAGGTGAGCCGCTGGTGCGCTTTCGCGAGCTGGATGTGCTGTTGCCGCAGCTAAGCCGAATGGGTATCGAAGTGCAGCTAGTCACCAGTGCCGTTCGATTCATCCCGGCGCAGTGGGCCGGAATTGAAGACAGACAAACGCCCAGATCGAGCAACTAAGACAGGTTTCAACGCCTTTCGCGCTTCGGTGGCTTGGGACTGGGGATCGAGCTCGGGGTTTCTTCCATTGGCCGCTGGCCTTCCCCGAGGTATTTTTTACGAAGCGGCCGAGGGCGGCGGCATAACAGGCATAATGCCGAGTGAGCTGAACGGAAGCGACAAGCAGCCGCTCTTTCCCAATGCGCGGGGCGGCCGCCTTAGCGCCGACGGCGTGCAGTACATAGTAGCCAAGTACGCAGCGTTGGCCCGCGAGTCGTGTCCCTCGCTTCGGCAGAAGCGCGTGACTCCGCATGTACTTCGTCACACAACAGCGATGGAAATGTTGCAGGCTGGTGTGGATCGAGCCGTAATCGCTCTCTGGCTAGGACATGAATCCGTCGAAACTACACAGATCTACCTTGATGCGAATCTCGCATTGAAAGAAGAGGTGTTAGACAAGACAGGACCGCCCGAAGGAAAACCGCGGCGCTATAAGGCTGATGATCAACTCCTGGCCTTTCTTAAGGGTCTCTGAGGCGCAGAAGAATATGCCGAGCGATGAAAGAAGACATCGCTGAATCGGGCTTACAGGACAGCCGGTTGAGATCGCATCTCAAAGTCGCTCGGCATAATCAAGAACTCGGCATAGCGCCCGAAGGAATCCCGATGGACAAGGTGAACGTATACGAGATGGCGCAGTTTCAACAGGACAAGAAACGGGTAGCGATAATTTCCGACGCGGCTTCTATGGGAATATCGCTGCACGCTTCCAATCGTGAAGCGAATCAGCAGCGTCGCGTACACATAACGCTTGAACTAGGATGGAGTGCAGACAAGCAGATGCAGACTTTCGGCCGGACTCACCGATCAGACCAAGCGATACCACCTGAGTATGTGTTGCTCTCCACCGAACTCGGCGGAGAGAAGCGCTTCTCTTCAACGATCGCGCGGAGGCTTGGCAGCCTTGGAGCATTGACCAAAGGCGATCGCGGAGCGGCTGACAACAGCGACCTCGCCAAGTACAACTTCGAGACCGAGGAAGGCAGAGCGGCGCTTGGTTTGTTGTTCCGATCTATCCTCGCAGGTAAGGCCATACCTGGAATCAACACCTCTCGCCAGACACTAAGAGACATGGGTTTGCTTGTCGAACAAGATGGCGTGGAAACGGTTCGCAAAGAAGATGAGTACAACGTGCCGCCCTTCTTGAATCGAGTGCTCGCCCTCGACGTAGACCGGCAGAACGCCCTGTTCGATCACTACGCCAAGCTGTTTGACGAGATTGTAAGCTTTGCGAAAGCGAATGGTACTTTTGACGAAGGCGTGACCGACATCAAAGCGCTATCGGTTCGACTGTCGAACTCACGCGTCGTTCATCGCGACGACTCAACCGGAGCCGAGACCACACACTACACGCTTGAGATAGACCAGCCCTCAAAGAAAGTTGGCTTCGCCGAGGCAGAAGAAGCGCGAAGGAATAAAGGCGGCGCTTTCTTAGAGCACACACGCAAAGGCTCCTTTATGCTTGGGGTCGAGTCTCGCAGGCACACGGACCCGGAGACCGGACGCGCTTATCGCAACTTTTCAGTATGGCGACCGGAAGGCGCACGGATCAGCTACATTCGTGATGCACAGCTAACCGAGATGTATCGACCGGTCATATCAGAGAGTGTGCGCGATTGGTGGACAGAGAAGCACGCCGCGATTCCCGATATTCAAACCTCAGAGCTTCATGTAATCAGCGGCGCGATCACACCTTTATGGCAGCGGCTGAAAACAACCGAAGCAACTCGTTTGTCCGTTGTGAGAGTAACGTCCGACGACGGACAGCGCATCGTTGGCGTTCAGATACCGAGCGAAAGAGTAGGGACAGTGTTACGAGCTATTGGTGTCGGCTCTACGTCGCGAGAGCCGGACCAAATCTTCAACGGTATTTTGTATGAGGGAGAAGAAATCGAGCTAGTGTCCGCGCTCAAGCTCAAGCGCGGCAGCATTCACGGCGAGCCGGCAATCGAGCTATATGGCGCTCCCCCGACTCTGTTCGCAACTCTCAGGAAGCTCGGACTCTGCAATGAGCAACTGAACTGGAAACAGCGGTTCTTCATTCCCACCGAGGAAGACCGAGGCATCGCAATTATCACAGCCATACTGAAGCAATTCCCGGCCATTGCCGATGAGCGCGCACCCGAAGACGGCGGGCTGTCCTGCGAAACGGTTAGCATGTCATCAGGCACAACAAAGTCACTTGACCTTGAGAACTGGGTTATCGATCGGCCCGATTCTCCCTCTGACAGCAATGACGACCCCAGCCAGGCGCAATGAGCATTGAGGTGCGCGCGATGCGAGTAGGCGCGGAGACTGAGGTTACTGCTCCGCACCCGAACGAGCCTTCATTCCTTAATGTGGGGACAAGAGCACCGGCTTTACTCCAAGCTCCCGCGTTCGATGGACGAATCCCGACGCAGCTCGGTTTCACCTTCGCCGAAAGCGAGTCCTGACCGGAACTCGCTTTCGCTGTATCCGTTTCTTTGCTCGATGGACTGCACGATATAATGCCCGGATGATTCTGTCCGCGTGTGGCTCTATGACTGCCGCGCAGCCCTCAGAAGCAAGCTACTGCTCTTCTCCATAGTCCGCCGCTATTGCGTCACCAAGAAGGTTTCTCGAAGTGTAGTACTCCAGGCGTAGCTCACCTATTCGTCTCGCCGATTCAAACACAAAGTCCGGGCCATGGCGGATGTGGTTGTAGGCTTCAAGCAGACAGCGGTCCCGGTCCATCGGGTCGATGACAATGCATAGGCGTTCGAATCTGTGCGATGCTGCACCGATCTCTATCAAATCATCCGCGGTAAGGGTTCCACCGCGCAGGTTGTAGGTTGTCTCATATCCGGTGCCCGCCTTGTTGTACAGTATCTTTTCAGTAACATAAGTTGTGCCGTCACTCGGAAGGTAGTGGAGCACAGGCCAATAACTCATGGGCGATAGGTGTGCAACAAGCTCTCGCGGGTGAGACTTGACTGACAACACGGATGCAGCCTGACTGTACGGCGTTTCAGGTGTACTCCAATGCTTCAGCGTTTTCCCAATGGGGAAGGCCACAAACACCAACATGAACGCGAATGCTAGTTTTCGATCAAGCCTAGACAGGGCCAGTCCTACTCCGAGATGCACGCTGACGATGAAGGGCAAGAAATATCTGTTAACGAAGAAGCTGTTGCTACCGAGAATCCTCGACAATATGAGTACGACACACAGAGGAATGAACAAATAACTCGTGAGAAAGACGATGTGCCTCTTGACCTCGGCACCGATTCGCGGCAGATGTCTCTTGAAGCTTAACCAGGAAATCCCCAGGATTACCGCACACACGGGCAACAAGTTCTTGTCACCTGTTAAGAACCCTGCGAGATTGAAAATTGATCGCGGTCCGGGCGTGCCCGGCCAGCGATAGCCGCCAACAAGGCTCTGTAACGCAATCTGATTCCACAGGAATGGAGCCAATGGCACACAACAGATGATAATTACCATCAAGGTAAAGATGTATTGCCATGCGTCGTTCTTAGCACGCGGACCATAGATCACGAACGTGGCGGCATGTGTTAGCACGACCAACAGCGCAAACCAATGCGTGTAAACGCAGAGAGTGGTTGCTAGGCCGTAACAGAGCCACAAGTGCTTCCGTGTCCATAATCCGAACCCAACTCGCTCTTGTAGGGTGCGAGTCAAACAGTAAGTGGACAGCAGACTGAGAAACACGAACAGGGCATAAGGCCTTGCTTCTACGCTGTACGTGATGACGGATGGCGACGTGGCGAACAGCAACGACGATATCAAAGCAGCGTGCCTGCCGAACATCCTTCGTGCAAGCAAGTAGACAAGCGGGATCGAGGCGAGCGCGAACAGAAGAGAAAACAGTTTGACGTGAATGTCTGAGGTACCCAGCTTGAGCCAGAAATGCAGAAGCATCGTATATAACGGCGGGTTAGTGTCTGCCCCAGCATAGAGAATCTGAGTCATGCTGCCGAATGGCTGGGCAGCAATGTTATAGCTGAATACCTCGTCGTACCAAAGGTCCGACTTCATCGCAGCCGAGAACCAACGCAACAACGCGCCGAGGATCACGGTCGCACATACACAAAGTGAATCGAAGTTGGTGGCAAATGAACGGGTGCGCGGTCGTTCTAGTGAGGCAAACCCCGGGCGGGCGATTGTCTGCATACACCTATCCCACCGCTCATCAGAGCGTCTTTCGGGATAGGCGCGGTAGGAAGGGGCGGCAAATTATTTGTGACTTTTCCCCAACCCCGAGCGTCTAAGGTGATAAGGCCACCGCACCTAACCCGTGTGATGGTCTCCGAGAGGCTCGCAGTCGTTAGTCTGGCAAAGGCTTTTACTGCGGGCCTTTCATTCATTCCGCGAGTTCAGCTGTCGCCTCGCTCGCTCTTCCTATGGCAGCGCGATTCTAGCATAGCCTTCCGCCACTCAAAAGACTCATTGATCGCCTCATTGATACAGAAGCTTAGCGATTCAGAGAGCGTTGGGGAGCCGTTCGGCGATTATTATGGCGGTTTTACGCGAATCCACTTTAGGCAAGAAAGTGAAGGGTGAACGGACCCACAGACGTCTTCAAGGCACCAATGGCTACCTCGATTGTGCCGCTGCCGACGCACCCTCTTGATAGTTCCATGCTCCGACCAACGACTCGTCTGTATGAATGAAATCCCTGTCGGAGCGTCGGCGTGGTTCCAAGTCCGAGCCGCGAACATCCTCAAAAATGACTGCAGCAGCGCGGTTCTTTGTCTTTTCTTGGTTAGTATTCAAGAATTCATTGTGCCAAAATGCAAGCGTGATCGGGTTGGATCATCTTCTGTCGCGGAACAAAGCCTGGGCTAAGAGAATCAGGAGTGCTGATCCTGATTTCTTTTGCCGCCTCGCAGGTCAGCAGTCCCCGCATTATCTCTGGATCGGATGCTCAGACAGCCGAGTGCCCTCGACTCAACTGGTAGATCTCGCGCCATGAGAGATGTTAGTCCATAGAAATGTTGCTAATCTTGTTGCGCGTCAGGATCTAAACTGCTTATCCGTGATGCAGTACGCGATCGAGGTACTAAGAGTACAGCGAATCATCGTGTGCGGTCATTATGGTTGTGGTGGGGTCCAGGCCGCTCCTGCGGGGAGCAGCTTAGGATTTGTTAATGATTGGCGGAGGCAACTGCAAGGTGTGCTAGCGAAGCATTCAGATCTCCTTGCGGCGACGGTTCAAGAATAA
>CAZOOE010000354.1:3955-7215 GCA_964581275.1 uncultured Clostridia bacterium | reverse complement strand
GGTTGGGCTGTTGGGGCTGGACAGGTTGGGTTCGGCGCCTTTGGGAAACAGAAAGCGAAGCGACGGGACACCGTCATCCATCATCGCGGCCAGACAAAGCGGCGTGCGTCCTTGCGCCTGCTTGCTGTTGACGTCGGCGCCTTTCGATAGCAGCAGGCGTACCTTGCCCACGTCATGGATGGCCCAGTGCAATGGCATCGAGCCGCGACGGTTTTTGGCGTTAACCTCGGCGCCCTTGTCGATGAGCAACTCTACATTGGCGAGCGGCCCGTAGCCGGCAGCGTGATGCAGCGCTGTCGAACCGCCGTCATCCTTTCCCTTAACCACCTCTGGACTGTCGGCGATCTGCCGCTCGATCTCAGTGCGATTTCCGGCTCGTACCGCTGCGATCAGCGCTGAAACTTTAGGATCTACGGGCGTGGGCGGCGCCTCGGCGACGATGTCTGTGCGAAACTCCGCGCCCTGATCGATCCAGGCGCGCAGCAGCCCGATTTCATCGTCGGAGAGCGGCCCTGTAGGAGGCATCTGCAGGCCGCCGTCGCCGTCCACCACGCGGCGGATCAGCTTGCTGGCGGCGCTGTCTCCGATTTTGATGACGGGGCCGTAATCGCTCCCGCGCAGTGCATTCTGACGCAGGTCAAGTCGTAGGCCAGCCTGCTGAACCTCAAGCCCGTGGCAGGAGTAACATTTCTGGGCGAGCAGCGGCTGGATGTCCTGCTTATAGTCAACTTTCCCGGAGGCGGCTGGCGGTAGCTTGATTTGCGCCACAACTTTGCCAGAAGCTTGGTGTGATGTCGTCATGCTTAGTGCCAATGCCGCGACAAACGCGACAAGAACGGAGGGTTTAAACATTCTGGATGATATTAAACACATAGTCAGATCTCCTGCTGTCAGAAGGCATTCAAAACTGCTTGAATACTGGCTGAACGTCTCGCCGGAAGTCAACCTTAAAAGCGCGCACAGGATCGGCATAGGCCCCGCCCGTGACGTCTGCGCCGCCGATCGGAAATCAACGTCGATTGAACCCTGTTGAGACGACGCGGTGCTTAATGCCCAGGTCCCGATGAATATGATGACGATTAAATGCTTTATCGACTTGAAAGCTTTTGACCACATCGCTAGACCTCCTTCACTCCTTGATGAATCGAAAATGTTTGCGGTTTCTGTTTACCGTATTTTGAGCAGCGAGGTAACTACCTGAACATGCGGGGCGCCTGTTTTATATCAGGCGGTTGCGCAGGGCTTTCGCCACTGCTTCAGACTTGGAATGGACTTGCAGCTTGGCGTAGATGTTTCGGACGTGGAATGAAACCGTGTTGATTGTTATGCCGAGCTTGGCCGCAGCAGATTTGTAGTTATGTCCCTCGACCATCAGCTTCAACAGCTCGGTCTCTTGCGGCGTCAACTGATAGTCGGCTTTTGCCGGCGGGCTTATCTCTCTGAATAACCGAATGACTCTGCGCGCGACTTCCGGCGACATCGGTGCGCCTCCGTCCAACACTTCTCTAATACTCTCCAACAACCGGGCGGGCGATGTGTTCTTCAGCAAATAGCCGGACGCGCCAGCACAAAGCGCTTCAAATATATCCTCTTCATCGTTATAGACGGTCAGAGCGAGTATCGGCAGATTTGGGTGTCGCTCTTTGAGTATGCGAATGCCTTCTTGGCCGCTCATCAGCGGCAAACCAAGATCGGTGAGCAGAACATCAGGCGGTTCCTTTCCAAGCACCAGCAGGGCGTCTTCCATCGTGCGGTAGTTGCCCGCGCATTTGAAACCAGGTGTACCGTTTATCAAAACGGCGAGGCCTTCGCGGACTTCGTACTGGTCTTCGACAATTGCGACGCTTATTGGTCGCGCTCCGGTAGCGCCGATGTCGGTTTCGTTTTGCACGTCAGGCTCTTCAAGCGAAGGATAGTTTCGACTACAGTTTATAACGGGTTACGCAACGAGTCACCCACCTGTTTATGTGGGTCGCTTAGAGTTCAAACTTCACCCTGCGCCTCAATGCGCGGTTCCCTCCGTTTGTCTGACAACCCTCGTCTTGTTCTGCTTGATTGGCAGGCGCAGAGTCACTCGAGTGCCCGAAGGCTCGCGCGAGCCGATCTCTACTTCGCCAGCCATCGAAGCTGCCCGGCTCCGTATGCTCGCAAGCCCGTTGCCCGCGGTCTCCCGCGTCGCGTCGAAACCCTTGCCGTCATCGCTCACGGTCAACACCAGATGGGAGCCTTCAACGCGAAGCTCTATATCGGCTTTGTCGCAATCGGAGTGGCGTACTATGTTGTTGACCGCTTCTTTGAATATCAGGAACACGGCGCGGCGCACGTCTGCTCCGAGCTTCACGTAAGTTTCCGAAGCGGGCGCGCTAAGCTCAAACTCTATGTTGCGATTGCTGAATATCTCACCGGCGAACTCCCTCATACGGCGCGTCAAATCGCGCAGTGTGTCGCGCCCGGGGTTGATCGCCCAGACAATGTCGCTCATCGAAGCGACCGACTCGCGCGAAATGCGGGCGATAGACGAAAGCGGCTCGGCCATTCGGCCATCCAGGGCCTTCGCCTGCTGGCGCACCACCTCGCTGAGGATGCCTATCTTCGTCAGGTTGGCTCCGATGTCGTCGTGAAGATCAGCGGCGATGCGGGTCCGCACTCGCTCGAGCTCGACGAGTCGTCGAACGCGAATTCGATACAGCCCGTAAGTGATGAGTCCAACCAGCGCAGCAACAATCGCCACGAACCACCACCGCTGATAGATTGGCGCAAGTATCGTGAACTCAACCGACGCGGGGGTCGGGCTGAACTGGCCTTCCGCGTTCATCGCGCGCACCAGGAAGCGATACCGGCCCGGCGCGAGGTTGGCATAATTGACCGCTCGTAGCAGGGTCATCGGCTGCCAGTCCCGGTCCGCCCCATCGAGCCGGTATTGATATTCGAGCGTCTCGCCTGCGCCGAACGCCAGTCCCACGAAATCTATCTCAACCTGATTCTGGCTCGGTCGGAATTCAAACCCTCGCATAAAGGATTCACCCAGATCGGCTACCGTTTGGGCACTGCCCGCCACACGCAGGCCGGTGATGAGGATTGGCGGAGCGGACAATTGCGATTCCGGTTCTGGCACCAGCCGCGCAACCTCATAACTCCCGCTAAACCACAGTGCGCCCGACGATTCGCGAAACGACAATACGGAACGGCAATTCGGTAATCCATCCGCCGCGGTTTAGCGCTTGATGATTCGGGTAGCCGGATTGATACAATCAAGCCTG
>CAZOOE010000354.1:0-3945 GCA_964581275.1 uncultured Clostridia bacterium | reverse complement strand
TGGAAGGCCAAACTAAAGAAGGCGGTCCTGGGTCGGTGTCATCAATTCGGGCGATGCCAACCGAGGTGGAGCCGAGCCAAAGGCGGCCTCCGCGGTCTGAATGAAGATTAACTATGCGTCCCGACGGCAAGCCGTCTTCGGCTCCAAACAGAGTGAATCGGCCTTCGCGGTAGCGCAGCAAGCCGCCGCCGTAAAGACCAATCCAAACGTTGCCATGCGTGTCTTCACAAAATGTCGTTGGCGGATTCATCGGCGGAACGCCATCGGGTTCGGTGTAATAACGAAACTTTTCATTAGCTCGCTCCCATTTCAATAACCTGTTACTGTCTCTTGTACCCAACCCAACCCAGATGTCGCCGCGCGAGTCCTCAAATATTCGAAAGATGTCAAACGTATCACCGTCGCCTTGCAGCAAGTAGTGCGCTTTTGGGCGGGCGCTCGCGAGTTGCTCTATTCGTGCGACCTTTGCAAAACGCATCAAGCCTTTCAAGGTCGGAACCCACCAGTCGCCTTCGTGGTCCTGGAAGGTGATTTGATAGCTGCCCCAAAACTGGCTGTTTTTGAGAGCTGCGGGAACGTTAATGCGTGTCGAGATGAATCTGCCGTCTTCAAAGCGATTGACTGCCATGCCTGCTTCGGTAACGACACAAAGCTCGCCGGATCTATCTTCAAGCATCGCAGTAGCGCCACCAGCCAATCCGTCCGATTCGCCAAAAGTAGTAAACCCGTTTCGCGCGATCTTTAATGCTCCGTCAAGGCCGCCCAGCCAGAGGTTGCCATCGCTGTCGACTTCCAGAGACCAAATCGAATTCCGCATTAACCCCTGCGCTTTTCCGTAGCGGCGAAATCTCTGTCCATCGAACTCGAACAAGCCTCCGCCAAGCGAGGTTGTAAAATCAGGCGAAGCCGCGATCCACAGATGCCCGTCTGGTGATTTGTGTAAGTCTTGAACCGTGCCGATCACTGCTCCGTCGGCAACTGTGTAGTGATTGGCGAAGCCGTTGGTTTTGCCCGGCTCGATTGCACTGTCTTCCAATGGCAACAGATTCGGCTCCAGCTCCATCAATCCAGCAAACCAGCTACCTACCAATAGCTTTCCTTTATCGTCTTCGAGCAGCGAAAAGATGCGACCGGGATTCCTGGCAACTCGAAAAGAATACCGAGTCAACCGCCCATCAGGGCTTTGTCGCAACAGTTGATTTCCCGAGCCTATCCACAATTCACCTTGCCGATCGGTCATCAGCGAATAGATCTCAACCGCGTCCGGGATAGCGGCAGTGAACTGATCTTTCGTCTCATCAAAGTAGAACAAACCCAGATCAGTGCCTGCCCATATGCGACCCTGCTGGTCTTCGCACAAACGGTTGACGATATTTGATGCCGGGTTCGTGTCAAGCAAGTAGACCTTGAATCGCGAAGTGGAATCAGCGGGAGCCCGCTCCGCTGGGTTGAAGCTGCAAACGCCGCCGCCGTTAGTCGCCACCCAATAAGTCCCATCGCCCGATTCGAGCAGGTCATTGACTCGCGGGTGAGGCAAGCCCCGCTCTTTCGCGTAGCTGGTGAACTGGTAGCCATCGAATTTGCTGAGCCCGTCGCGAGTACAAAACCACAGGAATCCATGCGAGTCGCGCTTGATGCGCTCGACGATATCAACGGGCAATCCGTCCGCGGTTGTGTAGTGCTTGATCGGCAGTTGCTCTGCGCATACTACGGCGGAAGAGAACAATACCAACGCAAGCGCATGTACGGACCGATAGACCACTGGTCTCCGATTCGAGCCAGGCATTCGAGACGACCCCGTTATGTCAGGCAGGGATTCCGGCGGTTTGATTATGCACAAAGTGAAGAGAATTCTGAAGCTTGTAGCCGCAGGAACGTGGGTTGCGCGAGAGGGAGGCGGCCGAGTCCGCGCGACAACCTGAACTGGCTCGCGGCGATTTATCCGCGCGTTCGAGAGAGAACTCGCCTTCGCGAGACGTGCGGAAACTGACACCCTTCCCATAATATTCCACTGGAATATTCCACAGGAGTAATGTCGGTCCATGAGGTGGGAGGCCGAATACACTGATGAGTTCGAAAGAACAGGAGGACATAGCTGCGTCGGTGGCGTTGCTGGAAGAAATGGGACCGAAACTCCCGTACCCTCATAGCTCAGGCATTCAAGCTCAAAGCACGGTGCCATGCGTGAGCTTCGAGTTCAACACAAAGGCCGTCCGTACCGCGTTCTTTATGCGTTCGATCCCTCGCCGCGTGACAATTTTGCTGATCGGCGGCGACAAGACCGGAGACGATGGATGGTAAGACCGATACGTCCCGATTGCCTATCGGATCTACGATGAGCACTTGATCGCGATCAAGAAGGAGGGATCAAAAGATGGCTAAGTCATTCAATACTCTTAGAGAGCGCATGACTCCAGCAGCACAAGCGCATGCAAGAGAGAAGACCGCATCAATGATGAAGGATATGGCGCCGCATGAGCTACGGAGCGCCGGTGAGCTAACTCAAGGTGCCCTGGCCGAACAGCTAAACGTCGAACAACCAGGGGTCTCAAAACTCGAAAGGCGTACTGATATGTACGTTAGCACGCTCCGTAAGCACATCGAGGCAATGGGCGGCGAGTTAGAAATCATCGCTCACTTCCCGGAGGGCAAACGTTCGGATAAATCAGTTTGAGGAACCTGAACAAGACCAGGCCCAGGCAACTGTTGCTCGCTAGCTTCCTGCCCTTGTACCTGTAGATGAACCTGTAGACGAAAGAAAGGGCTAATCTCGTCGAGCGATTTGCCCTGTTTCTACGAGCCTCGCCTGGTATCAAGTGCTGTCATGCGGGAACCACGATGCTCGCCTCCTTCAAGGTTGCTGCGGAGCCGCGCTATGCATTCAGTCCGGCGGTGGCTCCCGGCGAAGTTCGTCCCGCTCACGTCGCGCGCAGAGCGTAGAGCGAGCCGACGACGCTCGGCCCATAGTTTCCCGGCGCAAACGTATGCGCGAGCGCCGCCTTGGCACGCCAGCCGGTACAGTGCCCCGGCGCGACGACACGAGGCCTGACACGATTGGCGAGGTCGTGGACGGTCGGCTCGATCCGCGGCTCCATGCCCTCGCCTGCCAGATGATAGCCGCCGAGGATGACGTCGATCGGCTCGCCCCCGAACGCGCCCAGCGCGCCGAGCGCTGCGTTGACGACGCCTGCGTGCGAGCACGACGAGAGCACACTGACGCCGCGGCCGCGCACGCGCGCCGCGAGGAATCGCTCGTCGAGGATCAAGGGATCCGGCACAGTGTGCCCGTCGCGCACCGTGTGGTGCCCGACGAACCCCGCCTCGTACGACGTCACGCGCTCGATCTCGCCGCTGACGAAGAAGAAGCCCGCAAGTACGTGCGCCTCGGCGTGCTTCGTGACGCGCCCACCGGCGCTCTCGATCGCCTCGAACGTCGGCTCCGGGTTCAACAGCACCAGCGTCCCGGCAGGGGTCATGGTGCCACGCTGGTCGGGCCGGTCTGGGTGTAGATCGACGATCGGCGGCGGGAGCCCTTCGTCGAGGCGGGACCGAGTGATGGCAGCCACCACCCCCGGGAGCCCGCCGCTGTGGTCCGCGTGCCAGTGCGAGAGGCACACGGCTTCGATGGACGCGAGCCGGACGCCGAGCCGACGCGCGTTCTCCAGCCAGACCTCGGCGGAGGGTCCGACGTCGAAGAGGACCGAGCGCTCTTCGGAGCCGCGCCGCCCCGTGACCAGCGCCGAGAAGCCGTGGCAGGCGAGGCACAGATGCCCCCAGGGCTCGACGCAGTCATGGCCGTCCTTGGGCGCAAGATGGGGAACACGCGCGACCAGTCGCCCGAGCTCGGGAAGCTGCGGCACACCTTTATCCACGCTGGATAGCGTGTCGCTCTCGTTGTCCACGACGACGAGCAGGTCCAGCGCGTCGAGCGCCGCGATCTCCACA
>CAZOOE010000353.1:0-7227 GCA_964581275.1 uncultured Clostridia bacterium | reverse complement strand
GGCTTGCGCAGGCGACGAGGCATTGCGTGTCGAGGTCGAGTCGTTGCTTTCCGCCTACCAGAGACCTATGGGGTTTATCGACGAGGCCCCTGCGCCGGCCGGAGCAGAGCTGTTTCCGGACGTCGAGCAGCTCGTCGGTCGCTCGTTGTCTCACTACCAGATTCTGAGCTCACTCGGATCGGGAGGAATGGGGGAAGTGTTTCTAGCTCGCGACACCAGGCTGGGCCGCCAGATCGCCCTAAAGCTTCTTCCAATTCATTTCACGCGCGACAAGGGAAGGATCGCGAGGTTTCAGCGAGAGGCGTGCGCGGCATCAGCTTTAAATCATCCCAACATCCTGACGGTCTATGAGATCGGACAGGAGGATGGGCTTCACTTCATCGCCACTGAATACGTCGCCGGCCAAACACTCCGGCAACGCATCCAAGCCGGTCCGTTGAACCTTTACAGCGGCGAAGAACTGGTCGCTTTGTTCGGAGTGCCTGTCAGCGACGAGGATGATTTCCTTCGTGCGGTGCAGGCCGGTCTGGAGCTGCATTCGCTTTTTCGCGAGATTGGCGTTGATGTTGAGGAGCGGCTTGGGCAGCCTCTAAGGACCTATACGGGGATTAGCTCAGGCGCGGTGGTTGCGCGAGTGCAGGATCAGGGCAAGTACAACATCACCGGAGATACTCTGCGACTCGCGTCTCGGCTGGCTGCGCACGCTGACGCGGACGAAATCCTCGTGAGCTCAGAGACCCAACGCCTGATTCAGCCTTACTTCAAGCTGCAGGCCAGGGGCAGTTTTTCTCTTCGACCTCAGGCTGAGCCGGAGGTTGTATACCGGGTCGAGGGAGAGACCGGCGTACATACCAGGCTTGAGGCCGCGGAAAATGTAGGGCTTACGAAATACACCGGCAGGGACACGGAACTTGTTGTTCTGAAATCCTGTTTTGAGCAAGCGCTCGACGGCCAAGGCCAACTGGTTACCGTCCTGGGAGACGCGGGGATTGGGAAAAGCCGATTGCTTTTGGAGTTTCGACGAAGACTTATTCCGAGATCGGCCAATATCATTGAAACTCGCTGCCATACTCACGGGAGCATGACTCCCTATCTGCCTTTCATCGATCTGCTTAGAGTTGTGCTGGGATTGCGAAAGGAAGGAGTCGTTGACCGGATGTCTGTGGCAAGCGCGATCAAGTCGATTGATCCGAGCCTTGAAAGCTACCTACCCGTCTACCTTCATCTCCTGTCGATTGATAGTAGTGAGGATTGCGCGATCGGAGATTTGAAGGGCGATGACCTGAGATTTGCCATACAAGAGGCGCTGGCCGCAATTCTAACGATTCACGCGAAGACGGGACCGCGAGTCATCCTGCTTGAAGACTGGCACTGGGCCGACGAAGCCTCGGACGAGATCCTAAAGCAATTGGCCGATCTTGTGGAAGCTCGTAAATTGATGATCGTCGCTACCTGTCGTCCCGAACGATGGCTCGACTGGTCATACATCGGTAAGCATACGCTCATAAACCTTGCGCCGCTGAATGAATCGTCTTCGATAAGTATCATCCTGTCGATTATCGGAGCCAACGAGCTTCCCGCCGGATTTGGCGATTTGCTCCACAGACGAACCGGAGGAAATCCGTTTTTCATAGAGGAGGTATGTCGAACGCTAATGGACGATGGTAGGGTGACAGTTATTGATGGTGTGGCAAAGCTCGAGGGTTCAATCGCCGATCTGAATTTACCGGATACCGTGCAGGCAATAGTCCGAACGAGGCTCGACCGGCTGGATGCGGAGTCACAAACATTACTTCGGCATGCCTCGGTGCTTGGCCGCGATTTCAACCTCCGCGTTCTCGAGCGAATGCCTTTGACCACCACCACCGTCTCGCGGTGTCTCGAGAACCTGCAGAAGAATGGTCTTATTCAACAGACTCGGGTCCTGCCGGAACTCTCGTATCGTTTCAGACACGTTCTGACGCAAGAAGTAGCCTACGACAGCTTGCTCCTGCATCAGCGCAAGGCCCTACACGAAATGGCTGGTGCGGCAATAGAAGATCTTTACCGTGGGCGCCTGGAGGAGCAGCTTGAGTTGCTGAAGTTCCACTATAGCCGGGCGGAGAACTGGTCAAAAGCAGTTAAGTTCGGTCGCCAATCAGCCGAAAAGGCAAGCCGGCTGAGCCGATTCGCCGAGGCATTAACCTCGCTGGAACAGGCCGAGAGCTGGTGCTCGAAGCTGGGCTCTACATCTGACCAGAAACAGGCTCTTGTCGATATTCTGCTCGCTCAAGAGCGGGTGTGCGAGATGCTGGGAATGCGCGATCGGCAACAGGAGTTAATAGACAGAGTCCTGACCCACGTCGATCCGATAGGTGAGCAAGGGGTTTTCGCTGAAGCCCTCGTTCGCCAGGGTGAACTTTGCACGCTGCTGGGTCGCTTCGACCAGGCGGAATCGGCGCTCGCTCGAGCGCTCAACATCCGGAGAGATTTGTCCGATTCGATCGGGGAGCGAGTGGTCCTGCGTAACAAGGGATTTCTGCACTGGCAGCAGGGGCGTTATGAGGACGCAGTGTCATGTAATAAGACCGCCCTATCAATCGATCTTGAGCACAACGATTCTGCTGGCTACTCCAAGGACCTCACCAATCTCGCCTCCATTCTGCGAAGTCAGGGAAAACCGACCGAAGCGCTTGAATATGTAAGGGAAGCGCTCAAGGTAAACGAGGTAATCGCCCGACCGTTCAGTCAGGCCTATACGCTTAACGTTGCGGCCAACATCCACCGTGACCTGGGCGAACCCGACCAGGCAAAGGCGCATTATCAGCGGGGCGTTGAGCTGACGATCCAGCACCGTCTGCCTTTTCACCAAATAATTATTGGGAGCGCGATGGCCAGCTTGTGCTGGGAGCGCTGCGAATTCGAGGAAGCGCTTCGGCTGAGCGATGATTTGATAGCCCTCACTCGCCGGCTAAACCTGCGTCGAGAGTTGGCGAAAGCTCTTGCGGTGCTCAGTCAGCGTCTTCTGGAACGGGATCGCGGTCAAGAGGCACTGCCGCACTTGCGCGAGGCGGCTCAAGTCTTTTCGGAACTGGGTGATAAGGCAGAGCAAGTCAGGACACTGACCAGCATTGCCTATGTCTGTGAGCGCTGCGGCTCGGATGCAGACGCGACGCTGACCGCCTGGGACCAGGTCCGGTCAGTGTGGTCAGACCAGGGAAGCCCTGAAGGTGAGATTGAAGCCCTTGAGGGGATGGCCCGCGTGGCTCGAAATCAGCAGTGCAGCTTTTCCTCTGCGCTCGAGTACCTCGGTCGTGCCCTCGAAATCGCTAAACTTCTCGGAAATGGTCCCAAGCAGGGAGACCTGCTGAATACCATGGGAATAATCGAGTGGAGCCGACGAAACTACCGTGCCGCCTTCGAACGCTATCGAAGCGCGCTTGACGTATTTCAACACCTTGGCGACATCGTACATGCAGGGCTGATATCCAACAGCATTGGGGTCACCCTGCACAAACTTGGAAGGACAAAGCAGGCCGCGAGGGTGCTTAAGGGAGCACTTGAGCTCCATCGCAATTCGGGCCAACGCCTGCTCGAAGGACACGCGCTGACAGCACTCGGCGATATCTTTTTTGAGTCAAAGCTACTTGATCAGGCTTTGGAGAGCTATCGAGGGTCGCTTGAAATAAGGCGCGAGATCGGGGACCGCAAAGGCGAGGGCTGGATGTCACACCACCTCGCCCGACTCTTATTCTTACAGACCGACGAAGAGCAGGCGCTTGCTCGGCTGACCGAAGCCATCGCCATCGCGGCCGAAACTGGAGACCAACAACTTGCGGAGGCCTGCGCCTCACTAACCTGCGATTAGGAGGGAGAACAATGCCACGCTACATCATTGAACGAACGGTTGGAGTGATGCCCAGGGAAGCGTTGTATGCCGCTTCCAGAACCTCGAAACAGGTAATCGCCGAGATGCCCGGCGTCGTATGGATCAAGAGCTATGTCTCCGAATCCGAGGGAAAAATCTATTGTGAGTACGATGCGCCGAACCCTGAGGCCATCCTCGAACACGCAAAACGCGCCGGTTTGCCTTGCGATAAGATCTCCGAAGTGGCGCTCGAGATCAGTCCCGACATGTTCGTCTAGTGAAAGACTGAAGAGGCCATGAAAGCTGAAGAACTTCAATCGTTACAGAGGCCGCTGAAGGAGCTTTATAGAAACGAGCCGCAAGCCGCGCTGATCACCCTCAAAGCTCAGGGTCGAATCGGCGAGGGGATCACTTGTAGAGTCGAGACCGGAAAGGCGATCGTAGAAGCAGGCCTTCATCCTGCGACCGGGGGCAACGGGCTTGCCGCGTGCTCCGGTGACATGCTCCTCGAGGCGCTCGCGGCCTGCGCGGGGGTGACTCTTGGCGCGGTTGCCAGTTCGATTGGCGTCACCATTCGTGAAGGAACTGTATTGGCGGAAGGCGACCTCGATTTCAGAGGCACGCTGGGAGTGTCCAAAGAGGCGCCTATAGGGTTTCAGCGCATCCGTCTGTATTTTGATCTACAATCGGACGCCTCGGATGAACAGTTGGCGACTCTGATCCGCTTGACCGAGCGATACTGCGTTGTCTATCAAACGCTGCGACGCTCTCCTGAAATCAACATCTCTCATCGCGCGACAGGTCCGGTGCTCGATTCGGAGCCGCCGGCTTGAGTAGTTCAGGGAGCGTCGCGCTTGTTGCAATGTCGAGACTGGTGGCGGAGGCGTGTGGGAATCGAACCCACCCAGGCCACCTCTCGGCGACCCGCAACGGGTTTGAAGCCCGCGAGAACCACCAGGCCCCCTGCGCCTCCCCGCCGCAGTGAAAGTAACAAGCCGATCAACGATGCTGCAAGCAGAACGGATGCAAAGGGAAAGCTGGCGGCTGATTTTTGCTTCTATTTTTTATTTTCCATTTGTCATTGATCATTTGTCATTGCCTGACCGGACGCAATTAAATGAGGTCAATGAAAAATGACAAATTGAAAAATGGAAAATGAAGAATCGAAATAATACGATCGTTGACCTCGCGTGCTACTGACCGTTGACCAATTTGGTCTTTACCTTCTTCAGAAACCGATCCATCTCAACCGCGGCGCGCAAGTGGGTGCCTTCGCCGATTTTTTCGAATCCATCGTGAGCCTCAACCGCAAACTTTACCGTGTTATCGCCCAATTCGATGACTTCGGCTCGAGTGGTCACCTTCGCGCCCACCGGTGTTGCCGCCAGGTGCTTGACATTCACCACCACTCCAACGGTAATCCAACCCTCCGGCAAATACTCTCGGATCGCGGCCTCGGCCGTCACTTCCAGGTGATAAATCATGATTGGGGTCCCGTATACTTCGGGCATGTGTTCGTGGAAATGCGCAACGGTCATATCTCGGGTCACTACGATTTCCTGAGTCGCCTTGGCGCCCACAGGTATGCTTGCGGTTGCTTTCATCCATTCACCTCGCTCGCGGGTTCGAACCCAGAGCCTCATTCTAGCGGTAGCGAATTCAAAAGGCCACGCGTGTCCACAAACCACACCGCTGTGGCTTGGGTGCAACACCGATGGGTTCGAACGTCGACCGGATCAAGCGTTTCTTTCAGAATAACCCTGCACGCCGTCTGTAGGTTGCTGGCACACTCGTTGCCCTTTCTTCGTTCTCTCCATACCTCATACAGGTGGATTTGATTTGAGCCGACAAACGACGCTCCGACGGGCAGTTTCAACCAGCGGCCACGGACTTCACACCGGCGAGCCTTCACGAATCACGCTCAACCCCGCACCGGCCTACACCGGATACGTTTTCCGGCGCACCGACTTGAGCGGTTTTGAGATCCCGGCAGCGCCCCAGTACGTAGCCCGGGTCAGCTACGCGACGACGCTGATGCGGCAGGGCGTGATGATCGCAACCGTCGAGCATCTGCTGGCTGCGCTTTCCGGAAGCCACGTCGACAACTGCATCATCGACGTCGATTCATTGGAGGTGCCGATAGTCGACGGCAGCGCCGAGCCGTTCATCGAGATGATCGAGCACGCCGGGATAGTAACGCTCGAGGCCCCCCGGCAGTTTCTTCGAGTCCTGAAACGCGTTGAGGTAAGCGAGGGAAATCGAACGATGAGCATAAGCCCCGCAGCATCTTTCTCGGTGTCGTGCCTGATCGAGTTTCCTCATCCGATGATCGGCACTCAGCGATACGAAGTCGAGATCGCAGACGGGGAATTCTCTCAGCAATTGGCTTCGTCCCGTACGTTCGGGTTTCTTGACGAGATCGAGTCGCTGAGGAACATGGGTTTGGCCCGAGGTGGGTCGCTCGACAATGCGATCGTGCTGACGCCCGAAGGCGGAATCCTGAATCGGGAGGGGCTCCGTTGTGCCGATGAGTTTGTTCGTCACAAGATCATAGACATCATCGGAGACCTCGCACTGCTGGGGATGCCCGTGCTCGGGCGCGTGGAAGCTGAGCGATCCGGTCACGGCGTCCACACCGCGCTGGTCGGGCGCGTCCTTCGCGATGACTCTGCCTGGGAGATTATCGACTCATCCGCTCTCGAAACCTCGGTGAACGCCTAGTTCCATCTAAACTCAATTCTTGAAGCGCGTCGCACCCGATCACTACACCATGTCGCCACCGCACTCCAAATAATCTGTCGCGCGCTACAGGTGTGTTAACATCTTCGCGAGTGAGTATCTGACGAGATGGATAAATTCAGAATCATCGGCGGGCGGCCTCTGGCGGGCCGCGTTCAGATCAGCGGAGCCAAAAACTCCGCGCTCCCGTGCATGGCTGCAGCGCTGCTAACTGCGGAGACAATCACTCTTCACAACCTGCCTTATGCGCGCGACGTAATCACGATGCGGCGACTCCTGGAGGACCTCGGCTGCCAGATCCTGATGCCGGAGTTGAGAACGCTCAAGATCTCGGCTGGGGAGGTTGAGGTCTTTGAAGCGCCATACGACCTGGTCAAGACCATGCGGGCTTCGGTGCTCGCTTTGGGACCGCTTCTCGCGCGCTTCGGCGAGGCTCGAGTATCGCTGCCCGGCGGGTGCGCGATTGGGCAGCGCCCCATAGACCTTCACCTGATGGGATTTGAAAAACTCGGCGCGACGGTTTCGATTGAAGACGGGGACGTGGTCGCGAGAGCGAAGCGGCTTCAGGCCGTGAGATTTACTTTGACAAGGTGACGGTGACCGGAACCGAGAACCTGATGATGGCGGCCGCGCTTGCCGAC
>CAZOOE010000352.1:1513-7238 GCA_964581275.1 uncultured Clostridia bacterium | reverse complement strand
CGGGCCCAGCAGGCGGACCCGCTATACGATTTCGTCGCGCCGGATGACGTAGCGCACACCGTCTGGCGGGTTGGCGAGGCCGATAGCGATCGTGCGGTGGAAGCATTTCAATCCGTCCCGCTCGTTTACATAGCCGACGGCCATCACCGCGCCGCAAGCGCGGGCCGCGCGCGCGCCGAACTCAGAACAAACCCCGACCACGACGGTAGGGAAGAATACAACTTTTTTCTTACGGTGTTGTTCCCCGCCGACCAGCTTCAGATTCTGCCCTACAATCGAGTGGTGAAGGATCTAAACGGAATGTCTGCCGGCCAATTCCTCGCCGCGGTGTCCCAGAAATTCGACGTTGTGGAAGCGGCTTCGTCCTCGCCGGCGCAAAAGGCCGAGATATGCATGTATCTCGGAGGGCGTTGGCACCGGCTGACGCTACGCGGGGGAACCACAAACCCGATCGATCCGATCTCCTCGCTTGATGTGAGCGTACTCCAGGAGCGAGTGCTCGATCCGTTGTTGGGTATCACCGACGTCCGCTCCGACAAGCGAATTGATTTTGTAGGCGGGATTCGCGGGGCGGCGGCGCTCGAAACGATGGTCAACGAGGGCCGCGCCGCGGCGGCATTCTCGCTGTTCCCCGTGAACGTGGACGATCTCATGGCCATCGCCGATGCCAACCAAATCATGCCCCCCAAGTCGACCTGGTTTGAGCCCAAGCTGCGCGATGGCTTGTTGAGCCATTTGATTTAGTCCGCCGAAGCAGTGGGCAGCAACGGAGTTTGTGCTTCGACCAACTAAACAACGCTTCCTGATGAACTTTTGGGACTATATTTGAAGTCGAGGATGGGAACGGACTCCTTCCCAACCGCTTGCGTGACCACGATCCGACGCAATCCTGATCACCGCGGACGACAACGCCGGCTCATCTTGTCGACTAAGACGATACGTTCTAAGATTCAGGCGGCTTCACGGAACACGGAGCACAATCATGAAGATTCTGATCGCCGATAAATTTCCCGACGGCGGGCGAACGGAGCTGCTCTCTGCCGGCTTCGAGATAACGTATGACCCGGATCTCAAAGACGACGCGCTCGCGTCGGCAATCAGATCAAGCGGCGCTGACATACTGGTTGTGCGTGGCACCAAAGTCACCGGTGAGATGCTGGAAGCGGGCCGCCTGAGCCTCGTCGTTCGCGCGGGAGCCGGCTACAACACGATCGATGTAAAGACGGCCTCCGCGCGCGGAATATACATTACAAACTGCCCCGGTAAGAACTCGATTGCGGTGGCCGAACTTGCGTTCGGGTTGATGCTGTCACTCGACCGGCGAATAGCCGACAATGTCGGGGATCTGAGACAGGGCCGGTGGAACAAGAAAGAGTACAGCAAGGCTCGCGGCATCTTTGGCAGCACGCTTGGCCTGATCGGCGTTGGGCGAATCGGTCAGGAGATGATCTCGCGGGCGAAGGCGTTCGGGATGCCGGTCGTCGCGTGGAGTCGTTCGCTAACTCCCGAACGCGCAGAGAAGCTCGGAATCGAGATGAAACAGTCGCCGCTCGAAGTCGCATCCGCCTCTGATGTCGTCAGCGTACACGTTGCGCTCAACAACGACACCCGAAACTTGATCGACGAGAAGTTTTTCATTGCGATGAAGCCGGGTTCGTGCTTTATCAATACGTCGCGCGCGGAGGTCGTCGATCAGCAAGCCCTGGTGCGGGCGGTAAGAGAGCGGGGACTGCGCGCGGGGCTCGACGTCTTTGCCGGCGAGCCGACTGGCGGCGTCGGTACCGTCGAGGACGACATCTTTAAGCTCGCGGGTGTAATTGGCACTCATCACATCGGCGCTTCAACCGACCAGGCTCAGCAGGCCATCGCCGAAGAAACGGTGCGAATCATCCGCGAATACAAGGAAGCGGGCCGCGCGCCCAACGTTGTCAATCTGGCGAGGAAAACTCCCGCGACGCACCTGCTTGTTGTGAGACACTTCGACCGGGTCGGTGTGCTCGCGAGCGTGTTCGACCAACTCAAAGGAGCGGGCATCAACGTCGAGGAAACCGAAAACGTCGTCTTCGACGGAGCGATCGCTGCCGTTGCCCGCATTCAGTTGGATTCGGCGCCGACCGACTCGGTACTGGACGCGATAAGGGCAAACTCGCAGCACATAATTGAGTTGAGTTTGTTGAAACTGTAAGCAACCACGGGCAACACAGGGATTGGAAGACGATTCTTTGGGATCTTTTCCCCGTGATCCCCGTGGCCAACCGGAGAGGGAATCATGACACGACGAATTTACAACTTTTCGGCGGGGCCGGCGGTGCTCCCGCTCGCGGTGCTTGAAGAAGCTCAACGCGATCTCGTGGCGCTCCCCGGCGTTGGAATGTCGGTGCTCGAGATCAGCCATCGCTCAAAGGCCTTTGATGAAATCATCCTTGGCTGCGAGGCGGACATCCGCAAGCTCGCAGGCATCCCCGACAACTATCACGTGCTCTTTCTGCAAGGCGGCGCGTCGATGCAGTTCTCGATGGTGCCGATGAACCTGATGCCTGCCGGTGGAACAGCCGACTACATCAGTACTGGCTCGTGGTCCAAGAAAGCAATCAAGGAAGCGCAGCGAGTTGGTAAGGTGAACGTGGCTGCTTCTACCGAATCCGAAAACTTCACGCGTGTTCCGAAACAGGACGAACTCAAACTAGACCCCGAAGCTTCATTCGTGCATATCACTACCAACGAGACGATTCACGGTGTCGAATGGAAGTACGACCCTGAAACCGGCGATGTCCCTCTGGTAGCCGACGCTTCATCGGACATATTCGGCCGTCCGATCGATGTGAGAAAGTACGCGTTGATCTACGCCGGAGCGCAGAAGAATCTCGCGCCCGCCGGGGTAACGCTCGTATTCATTCGCGATGATATGCTCGCGCGCAGCCCTCAAGGCATGCACACGATGCTGGACTACAACACTCATGCAAAGAACAAATCGCTCTACAACACCCCGCCGGTATTTACGATCTATGTTATGCGGCTGGTGATGAAATGGTTGATCGAGCACGGCGGGTTAGAGGCAGCGGAGCGGCGAAACAAAGAGAAGGCCGGTTTGATCTACAATGTGATTGACGCGGGCGGCTTCTATCGCGGGCACGCGCAAGCAGACTGCCGCTCATTGATGAACGTTACATTCCGGCTGCCCAGCGAGGACCTCGAGAAACAATTCGTCGGTGAGGCAACGAAAGCGGGACTTGATGGGCTCAAAGGCCATCGCTCTGTAGGGGGCATTCGCGCGTCGATATACAACGCATTCCCGAAGGACGGCGTCGAGGCCCTTGTCGCGTTCATGAGGGAATTCGAGCACACGCACGGCTAAGGCGAGAAAGCCAAATACACAGACGCGAAGGCAACGAAGTATGGATTTCGACGTGTACTGGCGTCCAGCTCCTGTCTGGCTACAATTGTTTTATAAGAGGTTTATCGCTGTGCTGTTTTTGGCCTTTTGGTCGCGACATCACAAGCGAAATTAGGACAAAGAACGCAACGCGTTTTTTTAGTACCTCCGACCCGGTTGGTGGATGTTTCATAGTTGGCTACAAGCAGGAACGCAGCTTTGTAATGGGATTGAGCTGGAGGGTATCAAATGCTGGGACTGCGATTCATAAAGATGCAGCCGACGAGCTACCTGCTTCAGTACAAAAAAGGCCGGATCGTCCGCGAGGGCGCGGGGCTGTCCTTCTTCTACTACGCGCCGACTACATCGCTGGTAGCCGTGCCCATCGCGAGCACTGACGCGCCGTTCATCTTTAACGAGGTCACCTCCGACTTTCAGGAGATCAGCATTCAAGGCCAGGCCAATTACCGGATCACCGACCCCAAACGAGTGTCCCAGCTTTTGAACTTCACGCTCGATGCTTCGGCGCGCGGTTACGTCTCGGATGATCCGCAGAAGCTTTCGGCACGAGTCATAAACGTGATCAAAGTGCTCACTCGCAAAGAGCTTCAGACCCTATCACTGCGTGACGCCCTGCGAGCGTCCGATGCGCTGGTTCAGCAAGTGACAAAGGGACTCGCAGCGTCCACCGAGATTTCATCTCTTGGGCTCGAGGTGATTGGCTTATCGATCCTTGCCATAAAACCGAATCCCGAAACCGGCCGCGCGCTGGAAGCCGAAGCCCGCGAACACCTGCTCCGCGAAGCCGACGAAGCGATCTATGCCCGACGCAATTCGGCGGTCGAACAGGAACGCGCGATTCGCGAGAATGAGCTGAACACCGAGATCGCGGTCGAGAACAAGAAGCGCCAGATTCGTGAGGCGCAGATGGACGCCGAGCGGGCCGTGCAGGAGAAACAGCACCAACTTCGCGACGCCGAGATGGAAGCCAACATCGCGCTCGAAGAAAAGAACAAACAATTGGTGACTCTTTCAGTTGAGAATACCAAGGCCGAGGCCGACGCGAAAGCCTACGGTGTTGCCGCTACGATGAAGGCGCTCGAAGGCGTCGATTCAAAGGTGCTGCAAGCGCTCGCAAGCGTCGGCATGCAACCCGATCAACTGGTCGCTTTGGCCTTCCAGGGTCTCGCCGAACGCGCGGACAAGATCGGCCAGTTGAACATCTCACCCGATTTGCTCCGCGAGTTGCTCACGCTCAATTCCAACAAGTGAGCCTCAAGTGAAGGCATGAACCGGTTGACCGAGAACAAGATCGTTCTGGTCACGCGCCGTACACGGCTCGATGATCTGGTGGCGCGCTTCAACACGGTCAGCCAGGCGAAGTTCTATGTCGAGCACCTCGGCGCGGACTTCTCCGATTATCTTCACGAGCACGAACAATATCGGACGTCGGTGTCCGAGGCAGTTGCAACGATCGAACGGATCGGCCGGCTTCACGTGTTGGACAGATCGTTTCTGCCGAATTTTATCTTTGGAAATGACGACACTGTAGTTGTGCTCGGCCAGGACGGGCTCGTGGCCAACACAGTCAAGTACACGACGACGCAGCAAGTGGTCGGCATCAATCCCGATCCCGGGCGCTGGGAAGGGGTGCTTCTGCCTTTTGGCGTAAGCGATCTGGAAAAAATTCTGCCCGAGATTTTCGCGAAACGACGCCCGATCAAAGAAGTGACGATGGCGAAGGCCGAACTAAGCGACGGGCAGAGGCTCTACGCGGTGAACGATCTATTTGTGGGAGTGCGCTCGCACGTTTCTGCGCGCTATACGATCAGCCTTGGCAAGAAGAGCGAGCAGCAGTCATCAAGCGGCCTGATCGTATCGACCGGTCTTGGGTCGACCGGTTGGTTTCGCAGCCTGATGACCGGTGCTGCGATGATCGCAAATGAGGCGTCCGGAGGAAAGGTCCGCGCCGAACCGCCTGGCGGATTCGCGTGGGATTCGGACTATCTCTACTTTACGGTGCGTGAACCGTTCCCGAGCAAGACTTCCGCGGCGACGCTTGTGTTTGGCAAGATCACAGGCAGGCGCCCGTTGAAGCTGATCTCGCAGACCCCGGAGGTCGGAGTGATTTTCAGTGACGGGATCGAAAGCGACTTTGTTGCTTTCAACTCGGGTAGTCAGGCAACGATCACCGTTGCCGAGAAGAAGGGTCACCTCGTGACTTGATGGGATCACCCGGTCATCGATATTTCGCGTCAGGTTTGGAGTAGGCTAGAGCGTGAAGTACCCACCGCTGGCGCGTGTGGGCATCGATATTTCGTATCAGGTTTGGAGTAGGCTAGAGCGTGAAGT
>CAZOOE010000352.1:0-1413 GCA_964581275.1 uncultured Clostridia bacterium | reverse complement strand
CGCGTGTGGGCATCGATATTTCGTATCAGGTTTGGAGTAGGCTAGAGCGTGAAGTACCCACCGCTGGCGCGGGTGGGCATCGATATTTCGTATCAGGTATGCAGTAGGCTAGAGCGTGAAGTACCCACCGCTGGCGCGGGCATCGATATTTCGTCTCAGGCATGGGGGCAGAAAGCTGCAGGTGCTTGCTTTCACTCAACGACCACTCTATCACTCCCCCCGCGGCCGAATGTCTCAGGGTGATACATCTCCTCAGCCTTGGCGGGCGGCACAACGAACACTCCCGGTGTTGTCGCTAACGTGACGTAAGAGTAGGTGTGAACGCCCTCCCACACTAAAGACGCAAACGCTTCGACCCGCTCGTCGCGCATGTTCTGATGCTCGAACCAAGGCCGCTGCAACCACCACCATCGATCGGTCGTCTTGTCGGTCGGATCTTGCGGGGCTTCCGGAACGGGGCCAGTCACCGCGAGCGCCGGGTTCAACGCTTCAAGCCCAGCCGGTATCGGATCAACCAGCGCGACGTGATAGCGTCGGGCCCCTACTAACATCGTCAGCTTCACCCGTACCCGCGAGCCGGCCTTGATATGCCATGTCCCGTCCGCGTCGCACCGCACGTCATCGGGCTTATCGACCGCTTCGTATACTCGCTCGACCGTGAAACCGTGCTCGGACCGATCGAGCTTGAGGCTCGCGGGGGCGTACTGCATCCCGACTCGATAGTACAACCGGCCCGGCCCTTCTTTGCTCAATATCAGATTCTGGGGCGAGCTCACGTCGGCTAACACACGCATCGGTACGTTCACGTTATGCCGTTCCGTGGTGCGGCCTCGGAACTCATGTCCCCCCGCGTAAGCGTCGCCGAGCCAAGCGCGCGCTACGAAATCAGGAGTAACTTTTTCATAAGTCGCAAAGTACTTGTCGAGCGCGAGGAGCACGAAAGCATTTTCCTGAGTGTTCTCCCATTTGCCCTGTTTGCGATGGGCGAGCAGGCCGCGGACGATCTTTGGAATCAAGTCGCTCGCCGGCTGGTCCTTGATCAACGCTTCGAGAATTACCCCGTCGGCGCGGCGATCAGACTGCATCAGCAAATAGTCGTTGTCTTTGTAGGAAGTCACGAAATGGGCTGTGGCAGCCTCTTCAGTGACGCGGTTGTTCAGGTGCTTGCGGATGGCAGCAAG
Organism: uncultured Clostridia bacterium; assembly: GCA_964581275.1. Lineage (GTDB taxonomy): Bacteria > Acidobacteriota > Blastocatellia > UBA7656 > UBA7656 > Onstottus_A. The sequence goes on along the minus strand of CAZOOE010000352.1, from coordinate 232 downwards.
GTCTACCTGCGACGACGAATCGTCCGACAACGCCGACAGCAGCCAGCCGATTGCTTCCAGCGAGAGCCCGTCGAGCCCCGCTTCCGCAATCAAACGCCGAGCCTTCGTGGTGTCCTTCTCGCCCATCAGATTGCGAACGTAGAGCCAATACGCGATAAGCGCGCGCCGCGCATTTGGACCGTAACGATTTGGTACTTGCCCCTTCTACTGCGCAAGGTACTTCTTACAACGA
>CAZOOE010000351.1:0-7273 GCA_964581275.1 uncultured Clostridia bacterium | reverse complement strand
TCTGCTTGCCCGTGTTCATGACAGAGTAGTCGGTGCTGTTCTCCGCGATCTTCACGTAGAGCAGCGCTGTCAACCCCGCCCCGACCGCCGCCAACCCGTACGCCCCGAGCGCCACGACCGGAAGTGCCAACAGGACACCACGCATGCCGAAACGCTTTACGATGCGGGATACCAGGAAAGCCTGGATCAGGATTGTGGCCACGTTAGTCCAAAAGAAGTATTTGCCGTAGAACGTGCCGATGAACGCTTCCTCGTTGACGCCGCGGTTGGCCGCGACCTGGGCGTTCGCCCTCGTCACCACGGCCTGTCCCAGGATGTACTCGCCGACTGTGTTGACGATGTTCAGTAGGACAAGGAGCAGAGCGATGAGACTCAGGTAGCGGCTCTTCAGCACGAGGGCGAAGCCATTGCCGGGTTTCATCGGGTCCTCCGCCGCTCGCCCGGCGGCGGCGCGGCGGCTCAGCACCCGATACAGCCCGAGATGCAACAGCAGGATCCCGGCCGCCATCTCCATCATGACGTACGGGCTCAAACCGAGAGCGAAGAGCCGCTCGGCGAGGGCCGCACCCAGCGGAGCGCCGGCCGCCGAGCCCACCGCTATCAACGGGAACAGCCGATCTCCATCGGCGCGAGCATAAATCTCGTTCGCGTAGGACCAGAACTGGGCTATCGTCGTGAGGCTGAAAATGCCAACCCACACGAAAAAAATGAAGCCCAGATACGGAAACCCAATCCGGCTGCCAAAGTAAAAGAGCTGGATGCAACCCACGAAAAAAAGAATGATCACCCTGAGAAACGTTTGCCGCGGGAGCCGAGTCGCTAACCAGCCATAGAGCGGGACGTAGGCGATTAGGGTCAAGGCCTGGGCGGCGGCGGCGTAGGATTTGAGCTCGGCGCCGCCGGCCATGAGAATGAGCGGTTCTCGGACAGTCTTCAGGACGTAATAGGCGACGAGCAGCAGGAATACATTGAGGAACATTAGCAGGACGGTCCCGCCCTCCCCGGCCCGTACATCGCCGAAGACCCCTAGAAAACGATCGAGTGGACTCCGTGACCGAGTGTTGCTCATATTCATATTCATCTGGGATGACTCTTCCTGCTTTCGACTAGTTGTTAACGTCGACAACAGCTCCGCGAGTTTCAGGACGCTCACTTCTTCTTGGTACATCAACATCCCGCGCTTTCTTCATAATCAGCTCACTTTTGTGATCGGGAATAGCGGCGTCCGGAGAGGGCTCCACTTAGGCCCAATGCTAACGCTGGTGAAGCATCTCGCTTGCCCGCGTACCATACAGAGGCGGGTTGTAATTCTCCTGCGACTACTCAATGCATCCTCTCGGTCAACTCGAAGGAATCTATCGGTGAAAATTTCCTGGGGCCCCGACGATTTAGCACGTTGCGCAGCGGCGCGTCGGAGATCTGGATCACGCCCTCGAATGGCCGGTCCAGGTCCATTATAAGGAAGATCGCGCTTGACACTGAGAGCGCCGCTATGAACATGCTGCCAGTTGCCGTCCAGTTCATTGGCGCAAACAGGCCGAAGCTAATAAAAATGGTCGTAAGCCAAAGGATGACGATGACCAGCACGGGTGTGGCGATCGAAGTGTCTCCCATTGCGTACAGAACCAAGCGTGTCTTGCTGAGATCGGCGTTGGTTTCCAACGCCTCGGCCTTGGCCGCGCGCTGCACATCGTTCTCCGGCGCCAGCTTCGAAATTGAGTTGTACAAAGCCCTGAGAGGCAAAGTGACGTGATCCGTCTCGGCTTTCCGGACTTGTTTGTCCGGCCACAATTGTTTGATCAAACTCTCGTTTAAGCCGCGCAGCAGTTCACCTGCCTCAGCCGCTCCCGGCCCATAGAATTCGAGCAAATGGTCGAGGAAATCGATCGCGCCCCCGAGATGGACCACCTCCTTCCTCCGGGCGTCGTACAAACCTTTTGCTGACGCGACCAGTAGTCCGAGGAGCAGAGCCGTCATGGTGGCGACCAATCCCATTCCCAGCCGCACAGAGTCCTTCGTTTCCGGACTAAGTTGATGGTCCGGAAGGGCGGCGCGCAGGTACATCCCCAGCATTGCCCCCCCAAAGATGCATATTAAGGCGAGACATGGAATAAGGATGGATTTCTTCATGATTGGGAGTAGTTAAAGCGGCCTCAAAAATTTGCGGGTTATATCCGCTGAATCACTTCTGGCTCGCCTGACCGGGATGAGACCAAGAAATTCGCTGGCCGTGGCGAGCGCTATAACCACAGTATCCGCTACCATCACATCGCTATGCTATCGGGTCTGCTGGACGATTGCAGGTTCCACCGGTCGCGGATTGTAGCATCGGAACTTCTCAAGCCGCCAGTAGCTCCGCCAAGTTCAATATATGATCGGTCAGGCCGCTCACCATCGCTGGCGTTACCCTGATGCTTGAATTCACCCGACAGAAGTTATACCAGACGGACTAGACCGTGTGGTCGGTCAGGATAGAGGGGAATCCGGTTCAGAAGACTGGTCATCCCTATCGTTTGTGGAGTACTGCTGCTTATCGTCGATTTGGGGTGATGATTCCAGCATTTTCTTCAGCCTACATCTCGTCTACTTGGCTCACGCTCCGAAGCAACGACAGCTCCGCATAAGCGTCGAGCCACTCACCAAGAGGACCGCTCCACACGCGGAAAGAGAGATCATGAAAGCCACCATTGACGGATCGCTTACGAGGTTGCGCGCCCGGCAGGGCGCGTTATTGGACTGTTGATCATCGCACTGACCCTGAGCGCAAATGGGTGTAGATGTCAGCGGTTGTGGCAATGGTCGCATGCCCCAGAAGCTCCACTCAGCAGAAAATATTCTTGTCGGCTTCGTACTGCCGAACTCGGTGGCGCCTGACTTGACTTCACCCTTGCGAATAACGATGAGGGTGTCCGCGCGGACATCGCCGGTCATCCCGAGGAGATACTCGACCGGTTCACCCTGGGCCGGGACCCTGGCGGCTTTACGTCGTCCGGCATTGGAGGTACGACAGTGGTTGCTGTTTGAGCCAGGGCTGCGACGGCGAGCGCGCTGGCAAGCAGGCCGGCAGCGCGCAGGACGATCGATTGTTTGTTCAAGACTCTCTCTCCGGGGCTAATCGTGTTTGTTATCCGAGCTCTTCGAAGGGGGAAGAATCACTGCGTTCGGTCCCGCCTGGAATCTGCCGGTTGGGTCGGGGACGATGCCGTCGACGACCCTGAACGAGCCTGCAGGTGTTCGATTCGTTTCTTTGGGTGCGATCGCCTTGTAGGATTCAACGAATGCCATTTCCCTGCTCGCATCCGGGGTCATTACAAACGCCGGCAGCGCATCAATTCGGAGGGCGAAGGAGATGTGGGTCTTCTCGCCGCCTGGCCCGGTCGTACTGTAGTCGGCGTTGCGTCTTAGGGCATTGTACACCGCGGGCAACTGTACCCAGGTCAGCACCTCAATCACCGGCCCGCGGGCATTCACCCAACCGTTGTAGACCGCTTCCCACGGCCGATAGCCGCCCACAGATCCCTTGAGGGAGCCGTCAGGCTTCATCTCAAGATCCAGCCGCGCGCGCAGAAGTTCCAGGTCGCGTGTGTACCCGGGATCGCGCAGTGTGATGTCCGCCGGAGCAGTCGAGACGATCCTCCCGTTTATCGTTCGGGCCTGCAGTATGCCTTCGTATTTTGCGTGGGGTGCGATGCGGAAGGTATAGTCTCGGGTAATGCTGCCATTGCCGTCCTTCACCATCTTATCGTTGCTCACATAGAAGCCGACTTTCACGTGGTTGTCGTTCAACGGATCAGGACCTTCGCCTGACACCACGATTACCGTAGTCCACGAACCGTTCCTCATCGCGTCGTTGAATTGCAACGCGCCGCTCGAAAGCCGCTGCGGCCCGCGGTAGGTCTTCCAGCAGCCAAGCGCCCTGTAGAAGTTGTTGTCTATGCCTTTCTCACCCGTAGGGCTGGTGAATCCGGTCTTCTCGTCGTCATCCAGATTGAGGCCTTCGGCAATTGTGCCGGCTACGCCAACCAGACCGGGATCGGGCGTTGAGGTAGGATTGACATAGACGTTCGCCCTATCCTTCCCGCGGAAGGCCATCTGGTTTTGGCCGTGAATGGGGCTGCGTGTCGGGTTGGCGGGATTGCGCAGCCACTTGGCCTCTTCGCGGGTATATCCTGCATCTACCAGAACCTGTACCCAGTCGGGCTCCGGATTGGTTCCGTTAGGGCAGTCGGTTCCGGGATCGATGACACCGGATTTGGCGCCGTAGTACATCGCAGGCTCGTTCCACTCGACGACGTATGTCCTGGTCCACCCGGTTGACCTGGCCGGCTGCTGCGCCAGCAACGAACCCGGCGAGGCCACGGTCAATACTGCCAGGACGATTGGGATCAAATGGCGCTTCATTCGAGCCTCCTCTCAGGCGATGACTTCTGTAAACGGGCGCGCCGTCTTCATTGAGCCGGAGCCGAATTTGCCGATCGGGGCGCCAACCAACCGCATAGCCGTCAGCGACACGCGAGTGACAGATTCGCCCGTAGCGTGGATATGCTGGCCTGCCTTGTGTGCGCCGCCCGCCCGGCCTGCCAGGAGCATCGGGATATTCTCGATCGAGTGTATCTTGGCATAGCCCGTGTCGCTGAGTGCAAATATGAGGCTGTTATCGAGAACGGTGCCTTCGCCTTCCCTGATGGCATCCAACTCCATGAGGAAGTCGCCCAGCGCTTGCATCACCAACCCCGCAAGCTTGCTGGTCTCCGGCTGGTAGCCCAGTTTGGCGTCCGTGGGCTCGTCGTGCGTGATCTGGTGATAAATCTTGCTCTCTCCCGCGATATAAGTTTCCGAGATGCCTGCCGTGTGGACAAAGTTGAATACCCTCGTCTGATTGCAGGCCAGTCCCATAGCCAACAGTTTGGCCATCAACTTTGTGCTGGAGCGGACGGCATCAACCGACGCCGATCGCGGCATCTCTTTTGGCGCAACCGGCACGATGCACGCTTCTCGTTTTTCCGGCCTTTGAAGCTGAATCGCCAGCTGGTTTTCCATGTCCCGGACTGACGTGAAATATTGGTCGAGTTTGATCTGGTCGGCCTTGCCTACTCCAGCCATCAGCGCCTGACGTTGATCCTTGACCGCAGAGAGAACGCTCTGGCGCAGCACAATCGAGGGATCCGGTTTCCAGTCGTCGCTGTTCGGGTCCTGAAAACCCCGACCAAACAGGCGGGAGTAGAGGGCAATCGGCGTGGTTTCCGGACTGGCAAAAGTGGTTCCCGTCCGAGTCGAGTAGCTGACCGGTATGCGGGACATCGATGCATCGATGTCGATTGCTTTGAAGCGAGTCGAAGTGCCGATGGCGTCTGCGATCTTTGTATCGAAGGACGGACCATCGAACCGGCCCGCCGCGGACGGGGCTATGCCGGAGAGGATTGAAGCGTGGCCGCTCCAGTGCACCAGGTTTGCTCGCCCATCACCTATGGCCCGAAACCCGGAGAAGACAGATACCTTGACCTTGACCGGCCACAGCGACTCCAGCTCAGGCATGATCTCATAGCCCAGGCCAGTCGTAGTCGGCACCCAGCGAGTGCCGCCCGTCGGCGTGTCGGTGAGGCCCAACCCCCAAAAATAAGTGCCGAACCTGACCGGGAGCTTCGCTCCATCGGCGAATGCTGAGCCATTCGCGTCAAGGAACCTGTCGAGGATCGGAATTCCCACGAACACTACCGCGCCGCTAAGCATGCCGCGCAGGAACGAGCGGCGATCAAACGTTAAGCTCATCGATCGACTCCTCCTGACTTTTGAAGTGGCGTCGTTGAGGGTGGCGGAGTTGAAGACCCGTGCTGGAGTCCGCCCGGAACGACAACCTTGAAGAACCCCCGGCTGGAAGCGATCTGCATCATCAGGTCGCAAAAGCGATATCCGTTGTCGGCGAAGGCTCTGGTCTGGTCAGAGAGATAAGCCTCGTCCTGGTCCTCGGGCTTGCGGCCCGTACCGTAGGCGTAAACGTTGCGCACCAGAGAGGCGGGGACCCTCGGGTCGTCGTGCAGGAATCTGCTCAGCCCCTGGGCGCCTTCGATCTTGACGCCATCAATCTCGGCGCTGACATCAATCCTGGCGCCGTTCTCCATTGTCCGCAGCTGTCCCAGACCGTCAAAATGTTCCAGCGCAAGACCTGGAGGATCGGTGCGACGATGACACCCGGCGCAGCCCTGGTTGTTCATGTGATCGAGCAGCCGGCCGCGCACGGTGCCTTTGGTGCTGTCCTGTACCCTCGAGAAATCGACGTTTGCCGGCGGATCGGGGGTCGGCTCACCCATGAAGATCTCCAGCAGCTTGATTCCGCGCTTCGTGGGTGAGGAGGTCCCCGGATGTGCGAAGAGCGACAGAAAGCTGATCTGAGTCAGAATGCCGGAACGCTCGGATGAATCCGGGAAGGTGTACGGTGCCCATTCTGCGTTCGAGGCAAACGGTACCCGGTAGACCGCGGCCAATGGGCGGTTGATAAAGGTATCATTCGAAGTAAAGAGGTCGCGATAATCGTGTTTTTTCCGGTCTAGCAGATCGACAACCGTCTTTAGGGTCTGTTCTTTTGCGCTATCTGCAACGGCCTGGCTGAACTTTGGGTAGATGGCCGGATCCTTGACCAGGTTCTCAAATCCATCGAGCTGCAGCATGTCCGCGAAAAACGCTCGAACGCCGCCCTCAAACCGCGGAGAGGAAACGAGCCGAGCGACTTGTTGTTTCAGCCCGGCCTCGGTATGGATGGCGCCGCTCCGCGCTGCTTCGAGAAGTTCCTTGTCCGGTGCCGAATCCCAGAGCAGGAACGCCACTCGCGCGGCCTTCGTGTAGCCGTCGAGCCGGTATTGCCCTGGATTTGCCGGGTCGGGTTCTGCGGTTTCCACGCCGAAGAGAAACTCCGGGGCTACCAGCAGACTCGTAAGCGCCAGTTTCAGCCCCGAATAGAAATCGCCCGATTGGCTCGCACCTGTCGACGCCGTCCTCAGGCGAGCCGCGGCTTCGGATTCGGTCAGAGGCCGGCGAAAGAGTCGTTCGCCGTACCTTTCGATGAACTGGCGGGCGCACCCATCGTCGGCCCGTGCAGGATTGACTGGCCTACAGGGAAGGGCAGCAGCCCGCTGATTCTCACCGAGCACCTGGTCAGCGATAGAGCTTCCCAGAGCGAAGTACTGCTCGAAACCGGAGGAAGTCAGCGAGAGCCGTGCGTTCCCAACCGCAAGCAGACCCTCTTCGCGCTTTTCCGGCTCGAAGCGCGCGTTGATCT
>CAZOOE010000350.1:6063-7286 GCA_964581275.1 uncultured Clostridia bacterium | reverse complement strand
ATGACGTAGCGCTTGACGCTGGGAGCTTCCTCCGGATTCGCAAGCGGTTTCTCCTCCACGTGAAATCCGTACATATCCTTGTTACCGCCGAGCGGAAGATTGCTGACAACCGCCGCGGCCTCTACCCCAGGGAGATGGACGACGCGATTTAGCACGTCGTCATAGAAAGCGCGCACGCTGGCGTCCTCTGCGTACCTGGTTCCGTAAGCCGACACGTTCATGGTTAGTAGATTGGAAGGCTCAAAGCCTGGAGTGACGTCGAGAACACGCAGGAAACTTCTCAACAGCAGACCGGCGCCAACCAGCAGCACCAGCGACAACGCGATCTCCGAGACGACCAACAGATTGCGCAGCCTAAGTCCCGCGCCGCCCGCTGAACCGCGAACCCCCTCTTTGAGCGCCTGACTCAAATCGAGCTTCGACGCTTGAAGCGCAGGCGCGAGGCCGAAGATGATTCCTGTAAGCAACGATAGAGCAAGGGTGAAGCCGAGCACCCGCACGTCGACATTCACCTCATTCAGATGGAGGATGGAGGGCGGGCTGAGCGCGGTTAGCAGCTCGATGCCCCACCAGACCAACGCCAGGCCCACGACCGCGCCAAGCACGGAGAGCATCACGCTTTCGGTGAGTATCTGCCGAATTATCCTGCCGCGGCGCGCGCCGAGCGCGGAGCGAATCGCAATTTCTTTTTGACGCTGGGTTGCGCGCGCAAGCAGTAGGTTGGCGACGTTTGCGCAGGCAATCAGCAGTACCAATCCGACTGCTCCGAGCAAAACATACAACGCCGGCCGCACTGATCCAACGAACTTGTCGAGCAACGGAATTATCGTGACTCCCGCGACTGCGTAGTCTTGTGGGTGCTCGAACAGGAGGCTTTGCGAGATAGTATTCATCTCGGCGCCGGCTTGCTCAAATGACACGCCTCGTTTGAGGCGCCCAATGGCCTGAATGTGACGGCAGGTCCGGCAAGCATACGGAAGGGTTTCATCGTAGCCCAGCGGCGCCCACAAGTCCGCCTTTTGAAACAAACGGGCCGAAATCAGGTCATTGAAATCCTTTGGCATCACACCGGCAACGATAAAGCTTTGGCCGCCGAGCGCAATAGGTTTGCCCACAATCGCGGGGTCCGATCCGTAGTGTCGTTGCCACCGGCTGTTCCGCAGACCAACGCCCCGCCGGGTTGCCGGGGGGGGAGCGGGCACGGCCACGCCTTCGGGGCGCGG
>CAZOOE010000350.1:0-6053 GCA_964581275.1 uncultured Clostridia bacterium | reverse complement strand
GTCGGGTGATCTTCCTCGGCCAAGAAGCCGCGTCCGAGCGCGGGCTTGATGGCGAGCAGGTCGAAGTAATTTGACGACACTCGCATCCCATGCAACATCTCAGGCTCACCTTCGCCCGTGAGAGTGAGGCTCCAGTCTCGAACGACTGAAATATTCTCAAAACTCTGGCTGCGCTCACGCCAATCTTTGCTCGTAGCGTATGAAGTATTCGAGCTTTTTCCATCCTTTTCATTCTCTTCAAGCATCACCAACCGTTCGGGATCCGGATAAGGCAACGGACGCAGCAGTACCGAGTTGATGAGGCTGAAGATCGCAGTGTTCGCACCGATACCGAGGGCCAGAGCCACAACCGCCACCGCGGTAAACCCAGGCCGCGTGCGTAACATACGAAAGCCGTAGCGAACGTCTTGAGAGAGTTCTTTCATCTTTTGCTCCAGAGACCAGAAACCAGGGTCATTCACATCTGAGCGCCAACAGCGGATCGATACCCGCAGCCTTGCGCGCCGGCAGATAACCGCCGAGCAGCGTCGCCGCAGTCAGCAAGAGACCTGCTCCGACGAAAACGAGTGGGTCGCCAGCGTTGACGCCGAACAACAGCGACTCCGCCCACCGGCCAAGAGCGTAGGCAGCCGGCAACCCGACAACCAATCCAACCAGGGCAAGCACGACCACTTCTCGCAAGATCAACCACGACACGATTCCTCGCGTCGCCCCCAACGCCATCCGGATTCCGATTTCACGAGTGCGTCGCGTCACCGTGTAAGCCATCACACCATAGAGTCCAAGTGACGCCAGGAGCGCCGCCAACAACCCAAAGCACATCGACAGAAATGTCAGGAACCTATCGTTAAACAGCGACTCGTCTATTTGCATCTCCAAAGTCTTCACGTCGAACACCGGTAGATTGCCGTCCACTCGTTGAACCTCGCGGCGCAATGAATTGACCGCGCCGCCAAGTTCCTGCCTGGTCTTGAGGTAAAAGGTGATGTTTCCAGCCGTTTTGAGTTGGGAGTATGGCAGATAGACAAACGGCCCAACCCTGTCGCGGACGGAAGCATGTTTGCTGTCCTTTACGACGCCGACGATCTCGGTGTCAGGCTTGACACGATCACCTGCGCCAAACGTGAACCGAGAACCGATGGGATCCCGGTTGACAAAGAAGCGTCGCACCATCGCTTCGTTGATGACCGCGACCTTCGGGCTGTCCCCGGTATCAGACGCACCGAATTCGCGGCCCTCGACAAGAGGAATCCCCATCGTGGAAAAGTAAGCATTCCCAATCCAATTCTGACCAACGTTCATGTCTTCTTCTTGCTGAGCCTGATACCCATCCACCGTGACGTTCGAGCTCGAATTGCTGTCGGCGAAAGCCGGAATCACCGATTCGCTGACAGACTCGACTCCGGTCTGCGACGTGAGCGACTGGTGAAGCTGATCAAACAGAGCGATGGTTCGCTTGGGCGAATAACCGTTAAGCTCGGGAGCGATTGAGAACGCCACCAGATGATCCGAGCGCAGCCCCAGGTCGAGCTGCTTAAGATTGTTGAGACTCCTTGCGAACAGCCCGGCCCCGACTAGCAGCACGGTGGTCAACACTACCTGGGATACCACGAGCCCCTTGCGGAAGCGTACCTGACCCAGGCCACCCGAAACACTGGACCCTTGTTCGCGCAACGTTGCTTCAAGATTCAACCGGGTTGCCTTGATTGCCGGCAGCAGGCCGAACAGCAGGCCGGTTACAACCGAGAGCGCGATGGTAAATACCAACAGCCGAAGATCGAGTGTTGCTGATAGGCCAACCGCACCGGTGTTCTCAGGAATCGCTCCAACCAGCGCGCTAATCGTCCAGGTGGCGACCAGCAGCCCCACTCCTCCGCCGATGATCGAGAGCGTGAGACTCTCGACGAGAAACTGTCGAACCAGCCGCAGCCGGCCGGCGCCCACGGCCATGCGAATGGCGATCTCGCGTTGGCGGGCCGCACCACGAGCCATCAGGAGATTTGCTACATTTGCACACGCGATCAGCAGCACCAGTCCGACCATTCCCATCAGTATGATCAGCGGTTTCTTGGCATCACGTTGCAATATAGGACGGCCCCTCGAACCTGGTTCCATTTGCATCGGCCTTTCGACAAATCGTTGCTGCGCTTCCGCCGAAAGCCTTCCTTGCATTTGCGGAATCTCTTCTTCGAGTATCCGCCGGTGAATTGGTGCGAAAGCCTCTTCGGCACGAGCCCGGGACAGCCCCGGATTGAGTCGACCGATCATCGCGAGCCAAAAGTCTCTGTGGTCATTCAGCCCATCCCAGTTTGGAGTCATCTGGGCTTTCATCGTAATCGGAATGAAAATGTCCGGGGTCTGGCCGACCTGTACTCCAGTGAAACCGGGCCGCGCTACACCGACGACAGTCATCAATGTTCCATTTATTGTGAGCGTCTTGTTCAGAATTCCGCGGTCAGCACCAAAGTGCCGCGTCCAGTAGCCGTGACTCAGGACTATGATCTGACCCGTGCCCGGAACCCGATCATCATCGTCCGTAAGAACGCGCCCCAGCGCCGGGCGAACTCCGAGAACGTCGAAGTAATTCCCCGAGACCAATTCGCCGTTGGCGCGTTCCGTCTGTCCCTCGCCGGAGACGCTCAGTGAAACCGCGAATCGCGCCAGCAGACCTGAAAATACGTTGTTCTTGTCGCGCACCTCTTTGTAAAGCGGATAGGAGAAAGAAGCAGCGCCATCGCCATCGCTCCAGACTCGGCCGTTCTTCGGACCGGGCGAGCGGAGAATAACCAGCTCCTCCGGTTTTTGGACCGGCAGAAGCCTCAAGAGGATTTGGTCAGTCAAAGAGAAGATCGCAGTGTTCGCGCCCAGCCCGAGCGCCAGCGTCAGCACTGCCACGACTGTGAACCCCGGATTCTTTAGGAGAGTCCGAATACCATACCGAAAGTCCTGCCAAAAAGTATCCATAGTCATATTTCCGATCTTCGATTGGCGATTTCCGATTCCTTCAGTCTGTGCCGACGAGCTCCGCCGGCTCGCCAGCGAGCGCATCGGCAATCTCAAATCATCTTCTATTCGTATCTTAGCGCAACCATCGGGTCAACTCTCGTCGCACGGCGTGCCGGCACGAAACAGGCTGCCAGCGCCACAGCTGTGAGTATCAAAGGGATGATCGCGAATGTCACCGGATCCGTCGGGGTGACGCCGAACAGCAGGCTCGACATCACTCGCGTTAATGCCAATGCCCCGCCCACGCCGAGTCCGATCCCGACGAGAGTAAGCACCATGCCCTGCCCCACAACCATCTTGAAGATGTCGCGCCTCGGTGCGCCGAGCGCTATGCGAATCCCTATCTCGTTTGTGCGCTGAGTGACTGAATATGAGATGACCCCGTAGAGCCCCACTGCGGCTAAAACCATCGCCACCACAGCAAAGACTCCCAATAGCGTGACTGACAACCGTCTTTGCGCAAGTGAATCAGAAAGCATTTGGTCCATGGTCAATACCTTGAAGGCTGGCTGATCCTTATCCACGGCTCTTACTGCGCCGCGCACCGCCGACGCCAGGCTCATCGGATCCTTCGCGGCCCGCACCACCACAAACATATTCGAATAGGAAACCTGGGCGTGCGGGTAATAGAGTTGATCCTTGAACTCAATATCCAATCCTTTGTGCTTGACGTGCCCGACCACACCAACTATTTCGCGCCAGACCTGCTTGCCTTGAACGGTCTGAAATTCCACACGCTTGCCAAGCGGCTCCTCATCGGAAAAATAGTGCTGGGCCAGAGTCTCGTCAATTATGGCCACCGGACGACCCTCCCTGTTGTCTTGCTCGCCGAAGTAGCGACCCTTGAGCAACGGTATTTTCATAGTTTGAAAATACTCGGGAGTGGCTGCTCGAAGGTCACTGTGAGGCTCTTCGTGCCCGGGCAGCACCGGCCGGCCCTCAATATCGAAGCTCCCCGCACTTACCGAACCGCTCAACGGCAAGATGGACACAGCCGCAGCCGACTCGACGCCGGGCAGAGCCTCGATCTGCTGCACCAACTGATCGTAGAAAGCATTCACCTGATTCGGCTCACGATACTTGAAGCCGGGCAGCGAAATCTGCATGGTCAGGAGACCTTGCGAGAGAAAGCCGGGGCTGACACTTTGGAGTCGCGCAAAGCCCTTGATCAAAAGTCCGGCGCCGATCAACAAAACCAGAGACAGCGCGACGTCGGCCACAACCAACACCGCGCGCGCTCGATGCTTTCCTCCCAGCGAACCCCGCCCACCCTCTTTAAGCACCAATTGGAGATCGACCTTTGAAGTTTTTATCGCAGGAATGAGCCCGAAGAGGACTGCTGTCAAAAGCGAAACCAACAAGGTGAATTCAAGTACGCGGCCGTCAACAGCTATTTCTTGCGAGCGCGAATGTTGTTGCTGCCGCGCTTAACCAGAAGATCAACTCCCTACACCGCAAGCAGCAAGCCGAAACCGGCGCCGACGAACGCAAGCAGAATGCTCTCGGTCGGCAATTGACGAATCAGGTGCGCTCGGCTCGCGCCAAGCGCCGCGCGGATCGCGATCTCTTTTTGCCGTGCAGCAGCGCGCGCGAGCAGCAGGTTCGCGACATTGGCGCAGGCGATGAGCAGCACGAAACCGACCGCCCCAAGTAGTATTAGGATCGCCGGCCTGATTCTGCCGACCACTTCGGCGTTGAGCGAAGTGACTCGCACTCCCCATCCGCTCTCTACCGGGTAGAAATCAGGATTGCTCTGTTTGATGGCGCTGGCGATGGTGTTCATCTCGGCTTGTGCCTGCTCGATGGTGATATCAGGCTTGAGACGGGCGATCACGCTGAGAAACTCACTGCCGCGCTGATCAGGAGCGAAATTCTCCGGCGCCAACGCGAGCGGTCTCCATAGATCGTCGTTCTTCCATTGAAAGCCCGCCGGCATCACGCCGATCACGGTGAAGCTCTGCCCGTTGAGCGTAACGTCTTTACCCACAAGGTCGCGATCGCCACCGAACCGCCGTTGCCAGAGACCATAGCTGAGGACGACGACACGATTATGCCCGGGCTGATCTTCTTCGGGAACGAACACGCGGCCCAGGAATGGTTCGACTCGCAGAGTCGGGAAAAAATTAGCCGAGACACGTCCGCCGGATAGTCGCTCGGGCTCGCCCTGTTCGCTGAAGTTCAAAGCCGTGTTGCCCAGGTAGATGGCCGACATACTCTCGAAGGCATGACTCTGGTCCCGATAGTCAACGAAGCCGGGCGGCGAAACAGCACTGTCTGTGTTCTCCCTGGACTCCCAGTGATTGATCTTCACCAGACGATCGGAGTTGCCATACGGCAGAGGTCTTAGCAGCACCGCGTTTACGACGCTGAATATGGCACTGTTCGCCCCTATGCCGAGCGACAAGACGACCAGCGCGACCCCGGTGAATGCGGGAGACTTCACCAATACGCGAACGCCGTAACGAAGATCCTGTAAAAGAGTTTCCATAGCCCCTCCGAAGTAACCCTATTCGTATCTCAGGGCGACCATCGGATCGACCTTCGTAGCCCTGAGGGCTGGCACGAAACAGGCTCCCAGAGCCACTCCTGTTAAGAGTATCGAAACGACAGCGAATGTTGACGGGTCGGTAGTGCTCACGCCAAAGAGCAGACTCTCCATTACTCGCGTCAACGCGAATGAGCCGACAAGCCCGGTCGCGACGCCGACGCCGGCCAACATCATTCCCTGGCGCACGACCATGCGCATGACCGCGCGGCTGTCGGCGCCCAGTGCCATGCGGATTCCGATCTCCCGGGTACGCTGTGTCACTGTGTACGAGATGACCCCGTAGAGACCGATGGCTGCCAGCAGTGCAGCTAACGCTGCGAACCCGGACAGCAAAAGGGTCGTGAACCGTTGCGGCGCGACCATCTCCGATACCTGCCCTTCAAGCGTCTTGAACGAATGGATCGCCTGGGTTTTATCTATGGTTTCAAGCTTGGCGCGAATGGGGGTGGCTAGGTTTGTCGGATCACCCGAGTGCGCGCGTACGACCAGTTCCATTGCC
>CAZOOE010000349.1:0-7294 GCA_964581275.1 uncultured Clostridia bacterium | reverse complement strand
CAGACGCCATGTCGCGCCGGAATCATCGGGGCGGTACATACCCCCAGCCTTTGGGTCCTTTGAATCGGCGAGGGCGTAGACCCGACTGCGATTCGTGGCCGCAACCGCTAAACCAATATGCCCGAGATCCTGAGCCGGAACGCCATTCGTCAGCTGCTGCCAGGTGTCGCCACCATCCGTGGATTTGAAGATTCCACTGCCCGGACCATACGACGGAGGGTAGATGCTCCAGGGCGGTCGGCGAGTATTCCACAACGTCGCGTAAACAATTTGCGAATTCTGTGAATCGAACGCGAGATCGATCGCACCGACGTCGTCGTTCTTGAACAGCACTTTTTCCCAACTCGCGCCGCCATCACGTGACCGGAAAACGCCTCGATCCGGATTTGCGCCGTAGACGTGTCCGAGCGCGGCTACGAACACGATATTGGCGTTCTTTGGATCGACGATGACCCGCCCGATCTGTCGAGTCGCGTGTAATCCGATGCGGATCCAGGTCTTCCCGCCATCGGTGGACTTATACATACCGTTGCCGTAAGAGATTTGCGACCGCATATCGGCTTCACCGGAGCCGACGTACACGGTGCTGGGGCTCGAAGGCGCGACGCCGATAGCACCGATGGAGGCAATCGGCTGCGAGTCGAACACCGGTGCCCAACTCCTACCGGAATTAGTTGACTTCCACACACCGCCCCCAACCGATCCGAAATAGAAAGTGTTGGGCTGGCCGGGTACGCCGCTGACAGCATTCACGCGTCCGCCTCGAAACGGCCCGATCATCCTCCAGCGCAAGGCGGAATAGAGGCTCGCGTCGTATTGTTGCTGGGCGCTCGCAACAAGCGGCAGCGACAGCCAGACAGCCGCCAGGAGGACGGGTAGGCTCAACGCTGCGAAAACTTTCAAAGCCAGTAGACGAATATCGAGCATAGATGGAGTCTCCTTATATTCGACGTAGAATACACGAACCAATCAGTATGTTCTACGCGGTGTCATCGGAGTCTTGCCCTGTTTTGAATTGATGCTGGATGTTGGACTTTGGTACGCACTCTTGAGCAGATGCGATGACTCGCGTGGTGCGAACCAATCCGGGTTCTCAAAAAACAATGAGTTATTCAAGTTTCCCGTCCCGCCACTAGTTTGAGCAGCGAGCCGCAGATATATCGGTAGATCACTTTGATAGACTGGAACGCTTGGCTTCGATCAGACGAATGATCGCAGCGAAGATCACATACGACGCAAGGGCCGTGGCGGCGAAGGTCTTGTCAGACGCTGGAGGTGGCCCGAAGAAGGCGTATGCCTGAATTGCCAGCATTATGAGGCCAAACACGGCGGTAGCCAGTCGGCGTGCTGCGGCGGTTCGAAAGTAAAGCCACATGCCGCCAAAGAGCATTGCAGCCTCGAGGCCGAATGCCAGGGGCGGGAGGTTCCATAAGCCGAGCCCAACCCTGGCGGTGTTGTCATAAATTGGGAGGTCCGGCCGGTGAACTAAGAAATCGAGAACCCAATGGGAGAAGACGGCGCCGGCGACAAGCAGCGCACCGACCGTCCCGGAGGATCGCATCGTCAGGAGGTAAATGGCAAACGCGCCGCCAGACCATACCAGTGCCGCTACCAGACTGTGCGTGTAGGGCATATAATAGAGATCAAATGCGTTCGACGCCGTAATGCCCGGGACGATCCGAGCCTTCTCGACGCCGAGCAATACAAGAGGGGCCCACGCCACGTCAAGCAGCTGAACCGCGATGAAGAGTACCCATAGAGGAACGGATCCGGTCCTGCTCTTGGCGGCAAAACTCACTCCGTAGTGACCGACGAACATTAGGGATTCTTCCTCAGCTCGTAACTGACTTTACATCGCCTCAGGTACCTGCGGCAACGAGTTCCGATTGATTCGGCGCGGTCCAACTTTACATTCGTCGATCACGTCATTAGCATGCGCGGCATGCCCGCAAAGCTGATCATACAAAGTCTTTTTCTTGCGGCCGTAGCATCGATGCTATGGGCGAGGCAGGTTGGTGCACAGTCCATTCCCACTCCGGAATCGGTCCTCGGTCATAAACCAGGCGATGACTTCTATCTGGCAAACTATGACGAGTCTCGCGAGTACTTCCGTAGATTGGCTGCGACATCCAATCGGGTCAAGTTGATTTCGGTTGGCAAAACTACCAGGGGTTTGGATTGGGAGATCGCACTGATTTCCTCTCCTCAGAACCTTGCAAGGCTCGACAGATGGAAAGAGATATCCAGCAAGCTAGCCATCGGGCGTGGGCTGACCGACGATGATGCAAGGGCTCTCGCTCGCGAAGGCAAGGCGATCGTTCATCTCGACGGCGGCCTTCATTCAACGGAAGTCGCGGGTGCTCAGCACACGATTCAACTAGCATACAAGCTCGTCGCGACCCAGGGTGATCCGGAGATCGATGCGATTCTGGACAACGTGATCATCATGCTGTGGCCTACCTTGAACCCGGACGGCCAGAACGAAGTGGTCGCCTGGTATCGCGAGAATCTTGGCTCGCCCTATGAGGTCAGCACGTTGCCCGATCTGTATCAGGAGTACGTCGGTCACGACAACAACCGCGACGGCTACATGAACAACATGCTCGAGTCTCAAGAGGTGACGAGGATCGAGCTGGAATGGAACCCGGTTGTCTTCTATTGCCATCATCAAACGGCGCCGTTTCCCACCCGCATCTTTATCCCACCGTTTACCGAACCGATCTCCTCGAACATTCACCCACTGATGGGACGCTGGCTGAATGCCTACGGAATCAACATGGCAGCCTATCTGGATGAGCACCAAATGCCGGGCGCCGTCCATCGGACCGGATTCGACAACTGGTATCCGGGGTTTCTCGACTTCACCCATATCTTTCGAAACAGCATAGCCTTCTTTACAGAGACGGCACTCTATCGATATGCAACCCCGCACTTCTACACGGTCGATGAGTTTCCGAAAGACCGCCAGGCCCTTCGGTCGGAGGTCTTCTACAGCAGCCCCTGGAAAGGTGGTTGGTGGAGATTGAGCGACGCGGTGCGCTACATGTCAGGCGCTTCAATGGCAGTGCTGGATACTACCGCAAAGTATCGCGAAGCGCTGCTCTACAATCGCTATCAGGCCGCGCGTGACAACATCGAACGGTTCCGAAAGGAGCCGCCGTTTGCGTATGTAATTCCCGTTGAGCAGCACGATCTCCCTACCGCGGCGACGCTGGTCGAGAAACTCCTGATGAATGGCATCGAGGTGCATCAAGCGGTGAGACCATTTGCGGCGAATGGCCGCCAGTACCGGCCGGGCTCGTGGGTGATCCTGATGGACCAGCCATTTGCTCCGCTCGCCAAGGAGCTTTTCGAAACGCAGCGTTATCCTGACTTGCGCGAGTCGCCGAACGGGCCTCCGATCCTCCCCTACGATGTGGCCGGTTGGACTCTGCCAATGCAGATGGGAGTGGAAACCGCGCCGGTGCTACAACCGGTCAACGCGGATCAGCGCCAGGGATTGAGGCTACTGGAAAAAGCCTCCGCGCCTCCAGGCGAAATTAAGGGCACGGGTCCCGTCTACGTGATCAGTCACCGGGCGAACGCTTCCTTCAGGGCAGTTAATCAAGTTCTGTCCGCGGGCGGTCAGGTAGGATTTGCTGGCGGTGAAGTGGCGACTTCCGTCGGGCAGGAAACCGGTGCGATCGTGGTGTCGGGGATCGATCGCGATCGGATGGCGGAAATCGTAGGCAAGAACTCGATAGTTGCACAAGCTATCGCGAGGGTCCCGGATTCGGTCGTTTCTACCAAAAAGCCGCGGGTCGGTTTGTATCGAGCCTGGGTCCCAGTCATCGACGAAGGGTGGACTCGGTGGATCCTGGAGAACTACGACTTCGCTCCGGTGACACTTCGAAACGGCGATGTTCAGGCCGGGCATCTTGCGGAACGGTTTGATGCAATTGTAGTCCCCGACGCTTCGACTCGTATGATCTTGGACGGGTTTGCGCCGGGATCAATCTCAGGACAGTATGCCGGGGGCTTGGGCGAGCAGGGTGTCGAAGCGTTGCGAGACTTCGTTCGTCGAGGCGGCACGCTGATCACGTTCAACAATGCATCGTTGATGGCCATCGATGCGCTGGGGCTGCCGGTAACCAACGTACTGGCGGACCTCAAGAACGATCAATTCTTTTGCTCAGGATCGTTGTTACGGGTTGAACTTCGCGACTCGAGTCATCCCGCGCTTTTGGGGATGCCGCGCGACCCGATCGTGATGTTCGAGCGTGGGCCGGCGTTCGAACCAAAAGCTGGATTCCAGGGAACGGTCCTGGCTACATATCCCAAGGACCGTAATCCGCTTGCAAGCGGATTTCTGCTTCACCCGGATCGCATCCAGGGAAAGGCGGCGGCGCTCGAAGTCTTCTATGGCAACGGGCGAGTCTACCTCTTTGGTTTCAGGCCGCAATGGCGCGGGCAATCTCATGGAACATACAAGCTGATCTTTAACTCCATCTACGACTCACCCAGTCTAGCCAAGCCTTCGTCTTTCTCGAAGCCCGTAGAGCCGAAGCGGTCCGAGGGGAGTGCCCAGCCGGATAGCTGGAAGGCCTTGACTAATCGAGTTCACACGGATCTCGCGGCACTGTTGCGTCAGAATCAGAGTTTTTTTGCTGCTCGCGGGCAGCAAGCTGTGGACGAGCGAGCCAAGCTCTCAGCAGCGGTCGAGCAATTCGAAAAAGATCGGATTCCAGAGATCCAGGATGCTGCGGCAGAGTTGGGCGAAGTCGCCAGACGAAAGTCAGCTGAACTGGTCCGTCAACTGCGTCGAGCTGCCACAGATTTAAGAAGCAAGGAATTCGAGACTTCAATGAATGGCGATGCGCTCCTGGACCGCTACAACCTTACGGCGATCGAACAGGAAATCGCCACAGCGGCGGCGATATCGAAATAGTAAGTCGCCGCGGGCCTCCAGGCACGGTGATGATACAGTGTGGCGAGCTCCAAATCGGGGAAACCTAATCTATGAGACTTTTCCCAGAGCGTAGATTGGCATAGTCGGCTGTTGTGAGCCGCCCTCCGGCTCAAGGGTGATCGCTGCTGCCGCGAGTTGAGACGCATTGGAAGGGGACTGAACCACTGCGAAACCGTGGCCCGTTTTGTCCGGACTGATCAGACCTGCGCTAATCTTTGCCGAGGGAGTCACGCACCACAACTGATAGACCTTGCCGGCGGGGGCCGGCGGAAGGTCCACGGTGACCACCCATCGCCTGTCAGGTACGTCCCAATAGACTTTGGCAGACGAATCTGGTGCGGGTGCCTGGCCCGCAAGCGGAATGATTCGCCACTGAGATGAGTTAAGCACAGAGTTAATCTGGGCCAGCTCGGTCGACATCTCGCTTTGTTTTATCAGCTGCTCTTTCAGCCTGGTGTTCTGGTCGAGGGCTTCGGAACCTTGTTCCTTTTTCTGATCCAATGCCGCTTGCCAAGATCGGCGTTCCGATCTCCATGCCGTGAAGGTGTAAGTCAACGCGATCAGGAGCGCAGCGGCGATGACCCAGGGCCACCGCAGGCGACCGAATGGCGAAGACGCTTCAGCCACATTGTGAAAAATAGCGCCGGGCTTTTCGGGGAAGGCAATCACCGAAGCTGGCACAGTCGGGGCCTCTGATGCCTCCCTCTCTATTCGCACTGCAAGCAGGTCGCGTAGGTAACCAGGAGGCACAGCCGGGGCAGCCGCTGAGCCCAGCAGCCCGACCACTTGATCAAACTGTTTCAACTCCGAGTCACAAGCCGCGCAACCCTCATTCAGATGGAGGTCAAAGGCGCGTGCTTCGTGCTGCGAGAGCGCGCCTAGCGCGTACAGCGCCGCCGTCTCCTGGCCTTCCCTTGTTAAGCGATCGTGATTCAACCCGTCGTGTCTCCGCTGATCAATCGACTCCGCAATCTGCTCTATGCAGGTCACAGAGACATAAGCCGTCCGCTAGCTGCAACAGCTCAGTGCGCCTCCAGCACTTCGTAGTGTTCCGGTGCTATGAGTAAGAACAGAGTTCCATCCACGGTGTACGTGCTCTCGTGGATGCTACCCGCCTCAGCGCGGTGATAATCTCCCGGCATAAGCTTCTGCCCGGCGACGTGGCAATCTCCTTCGATGACAAAGAACTGCTCAACCCCGATATGTTGGTGAACCGGCAACGCCGTCCCCGGTAACATCCTGACAAGCGATGTCGCTATGCCGGTCGCGCGATCGACATGCAGATTCTTCAACAACACTCCTTCTCGCAGCTCCAGCCATCTGCCGTCTGAAGCCAGAATCGACACGAACTGCTTCAGGTCGCCAGCTAGGTCGGGCTCGTCTGTTTGCCCAGGACCTGTCGTGCTCACCATCGCCGTCAACACGGCACGCACTCTGGCCGGCGGCTGTTCTTCAGGAGTGCTATAACCGAGAGCCCCAACTGTGAGCTCGAACGCCTTAAGCTCGGCCAGGCAAGCATCACAACCCTCCGTCAGGTGCTCTTCAAAATATCGAGCCTCGTGCTGAGAGAGCGCGCCCAATGCGTACATAGCCGCAATGTCCCTCAAATCGTGGGCAGCACGGCGATCGCTCATAGCTGGCCCTCCAGCACCGGGCGCAGCATATCGCGGAGCTTCATCATCCCGAGCCGCGTCCGTGTCTTCACCGTGCCGAGTGGCTGACCGAGCTTCAGGGCTATCTCGCTGTGACTCAACCCCGAATAGTAAGCTAACTCAATAACCTCTCGCTGCTCAGCCGATAACGTGTCGAGTGCGGAGCGCACCAACTGCCGCCGCTCTGCGGTGACCGTGTCCGCCTCGGGGCTCGCTGTGCTCGCGGTGACCTCGCCTATCGCTTCAAGCGATTCCTTGTGTTGGTGTTCGTGTTTACCGGAACGGAGCCGATCGATTCCGCGCGTGCGGGCGATCGTCATCAGCCATGCCAGCGGTGCGCCGCGCTTGGCGTCATACGTCGAAGCCTGCCGCCACACCTGCGTGTAGACGTCGAGCAGTACCTCCTCGGCGCTGGACCGGTCAGTCACCACGCGCAAAATCAGCCCAAACACCAGGCGGCTGGTAACATCGTACAAGGCTGTAAGGGCAGACTGATCCCCCTCAGCCACTCTTCTGATGAGCACCGCCCAGTCCTGATCTCTAGTACTTAGTTCTCTGGAATCTTGGGGTGACCCCACTGCCTAATCCCCTCGTGTTAGTCTACGCGCTCCGCGCGCTAATGGATTCGCGGGAAAGGAATTCGCGCCCCTATTTGTCTTACAATACTCGCAGATTTGAATGATACAACAACGAC
>CAZOOE010000348.1:0-7321 GCA_964581275.1 uncultured Clostridia bacterium | reverse complement strand
AACCAGCGCCAGGACCAGGGACACACCGATAAAGGCCACCGGGTCGAGTGGACTGAGGTCAACCAGTACAGACGCGAGCATCCGCGACGTGCCCACTCCCCCGGCCAGACCGATCCCGAGACCGATCAAGGTCAGCCGCATTCCCTCCTTAAGAAATAGCCAGACGACGTCCCTCTGTTGCGCACCCAGGGCGATGCGAACGCCGATCTCGCGGGTGCGTTGCGTCGCAAAAAAGGACATCACACCGTAGAGCCCGATAGATGCCAGTAGTAACGCAAGAGCACCCAGGATTCCTGCAACTAGCGCCAGTCCGCGGAACGGTGTCAGATGCTCTTGAATGTGGTCCGCCGTGCGCTGAACCACAGCGTTCAGACGCAGATCAATCGCCTCGGCTTCGCCGCGCACCGCAGTTGTCAGGCGCTGCAAATCCCCCTCGGCGCGGACGAGCAGATAATTGGCGAGATGGTTGTCAGGGCCGAGCGGCATATAGAGGTACGTCGCATCTGTCTCGTACACCACCCATCCGCTTCGCGTGTCACGCGCGATGCCTATGACCTCGTAGGACGGAAAGACGCTCGTTTTTTGCGGCGGCTCGTCGGACCAGGCGCGAGAAGCTGGCAGCTTGTCGGACGAACCCGCCGCGTCGAGCTCAGCGTCAGGATCGAGCGCGGCAGCAATGCCGATGCGTTGGCCGATGGCGTCATCACCCGGCCAGAACTTTTGCGCGGTAGCTTCACTGACCACCACGACCGCCGCGTTGGCATTCGTTTCCTGTTCGGTAAAGCTGCGGCCCCGGACAATCCGAATACCCATCGTCTCAAAGTGCCCTGGCGAAACAAAGTTGTAGCTGGCTCGCAAGGGACGGCCGTCAGACGACTCTCGTCCGGCGAGGGTGATTGGTGTCGAAGAGAGCTGGCCTGAGGAAGGCTGGCGGAACGCCTGGCTGATCGATTTGACCCCTGGCAACCCGCGCAGGCGCTCGCCGAGGAGACGGCGCAGTTCTTCCCGCTGCTGCGCCGATTGCCCCGTCGGCGAATTCAGATTGATGGCCACTGAGAACAGGTTCTGCGGATCGAAACCGACATCAATCGTCTGCGCCCTTTGCAGATTACGCACGAGCAGACCGGCACCGATGAGCAGAACCAGCGACGCGGCGATCTGTCCCACGATCAGCCCGTTGCGCAATCGAGACTGACTCAAGTGTTGACCGAGCGCCGAGCCTTCATCTTTCAAGGCGGAGGTCAGGTCGGGTCGCGTAGCCTGCAACGCCGGAGCCAGTCCCGCGGCGACGCCGGCGCTGAGCGCCACGAACAAAGTGAAGGCGAAGATGCGATAGTCGAACGACAGGTTGAGGAAAGCCGGAAACTCTGGCAGGCGCGCAAGCAAGAACGGGTAGATCGCTCGGAGTGTCCACGACGCCGCCAACAAACCGGCCAATCCTCCGATGGCCGAGACCAACACGCTCTCGGTCAGCAACTGGCGGATCACCCTGGAGCGGCTCGCCCCCAATGCCAGCCGCACCGCGATCTCTTTCTGCCGCATGGCCGCGCGCGCCAACAGCAGGTTCGCGACGTTTGCGCACGCGATGAGCAGCACCAGGCCGAAGGCCACCAGGAGCGGCACGATCAAGGACAACAGCTTGGCATCAACCGGCACGAAGCTCGCGCCGCTCGTCGTTATCACGCCGGTCTTTCGATTCTTGCCAGGGTATTGCTGCGCCAGTTGTTGCGCGATCAAGCTGAACTCCGCCCGCGCTTGCCCCTGGGCTACGCCCGGCCTCAAGCGTCCAATCAGCACGAACAAATCGGCGTCGCGATCGCTCAGCCACCGCTTGTAATTCTCCCCTAATCCGAGAGGAATTATCTGATCGCGCATCATCAACGGGACCCAGAACTCGGGGTTATCGAGCGACGTGCCGACGAAGCCGCGCGCAGCAACGCCGACGACCATGAATGGCTTGCTTTGCAGTCTGATAGTTTTTCCGACGATACCCGGATCGCCATCGAAGTGCCGTTGCCAGAAGCGGTGGCTCACCACGACCACCGGGTGTGTCCCGGGCGTGCGATCTTCTTCCGGCAGAAAGCCGCGTCCCAGCGTCATCTCCGCTCCGAGCACCGCGAAGTAGTTGGCGGAAACGATCTGGCCGAAGATGTGATCAGAACCGTCTCTAATGTCTTCGCGCCCAGCTTCCGCATCGCCCAAGGTGACTGCGGCTTTGTTCCACATTACCAGCTCGGTGAACGTCTTGTTTCGGTCACGGTAATCGAGGTAGTCGAGATATGAGAAAAGTTTGTGCCGCTCGCCACTTTGATCTACGCCGCTCAAGTTGACCAGGGTGTCCGGTTCTTTGACCGGCAGCGGCTTCAGGACAAACGCATCGAAGACGGTGAACAGCGTCGTGTTCACGCCGATGCCGAGTGCCAGGGTTATGACAACGGTCAAGGTGAAGACCGGTCTCTTCAACAGCATTCGCGCGCCGTAACGCAGGTCTTGCCAAAGGTCTCCCATCAAGTTCCTTCTCCTGGCTCCCAAGACTGTCGATTCGTGTTTCATCGGATGCTCCAGCCGCTTCAGTTCTGCCTTCAGTAATTCACTCTCACTCAACTCCATGAACACGGCGCGAAAAGCTGCTTGTTGCGTGGCGCCACCTGCCAACAACTCCAGGCAACGATCCTCGAGGTGCTGAGCAAGTTCCTCGACGATCTCCTCTTCGCGCGCCGGCTCGAGTTTCAAGTTCGCCAGCCGGTCCCTGATTTCTTGCTTCCAGTCGATCATAGAGCCAATACCGGCCTCGTTCATTCGCTTCGCAGGGCAACCATCGGGTCTACTATCGAAGCTCGGCGCGCGGGGATCCAGCAAGCCAGCAAAGCCACCCCGACTAGCAATGCCGCCACCAGTGCAAACGTCGCCCGATCGGTCGCGCTTACCTCGAACAGCAGGCCCTCCATTAAGCGCGTCAACGCAAACGAAGCTGCCAGACCGACCGCCACTCCAATCGCCGCCAACTCCACACCCTGCCTGATCACCAGCTTGACTACATCACCAGATTGGGCACCCAGGGCCATCCTAATTCCGATCTCGTGCGTGCGCTGAGTCACCGAGTAGGAACTCACACCGTAGATTCCGACTGACGCAAGCACCAGCGCTATCGCTGCGAATATCGCGAGCAGCAACGTGCGGAAGCGCGGTTGGGCGACTGACTCCGAAAGCAACTGATCCATCGTCGCCACTTTGGCGATGGGCATGTCCTTATCCAGTGCCAAAATCTGCTCTCGAATGGCCGGCATCAGGCTGGCGGGGTTCAACGGGGCCCGGACGACCAGATACGCGGCGCGCCAGGCGTCCTGAGCGAGCGGCGTATAGTAGGCTGGTTCAGGTTGAGAGTCGAGACCGGAATACGTTACATCGCCTACCACGCCCACGATCTCCATCCAGGGATTCCGAGGACGGTCAGCGCCTCCGTTCTTTAGTCGTTTACCGATCGGGCTCTCGTCTGGAAAGTATCGCTCGGCCAGCGTCTGGTTGATGAGTACGACCAGCGGAGAGCCTAACTTGTCCGTCTCATTGAAGTCCCGGCCCTGAAGAAGTGGGACCCCGAGCGCCGTGAAGTACTTGGGACTGGTCATAAGGATGGGGACGATTGGTTCGCTTGTTCCAGGAGGCCATGGTTTTCCTTCAATGGAAAAACTATCGCTGACCTCGAGATTGTTGGGAGGAAGACTGATGCTCAGTGCTGCCGCCTCTACTCCGCGCACCGCGGTGACTCGCTCGACCAATTGCCGGTAGAAGGTCGTGATCTTCTCGTCGCTGTCATAATTTGCCCGCGGCAGCGTGAGATGCATCGTCAGGATGTGATCGGGCTTGAAACCGGGACTGATGCTTTGCAGTTTTATGAAGCTCTTTAACATTAGTCCCGCGCCAACCAGCAGCATTAGAGAGAATGCTATTTCGATTACGACCAGCGCGACTCGCACTCGTCGTCTGCCCGAAGCATCGGTGCTTCCGCGGCCGCCTTCTTTGAGAGATTCGTTTATGTTGAGGCGCGAGCTCTGCAGCGCCGGCGCGAGTCCAAAGATCAGTCCGCACGCCACCGCGATCAGAGAAGTAAATCCAAGCACGCGGCCGTCGATAGTGATTTCATGCAGGCGAGGAAGATCGGCGGGACCCAGTGCCACCAGCAGATTTACTCCCCAGATAGTCAACGGCAAGCCGGCGATCGCTCCGATAGCTGACAGCAACAAGCTTTCGGTGAGTAACTGTCGAAGCAAACGCTCGCGGCTCGCTCCCAGCGCGATCCGGATCGACATCTCTTTCTCGCGCGAAGTCGCGCGGGCGAGCAGCAGGTTGGCGATGTTTGCGGACGCAATGAGCAACACAAAAAGGACCGCGACCAGAAGTACCAACAATGCGGGGCGGATCTTTCCGACAATTCGCTCGCCTAATGAAATCGAGGTCCAGGTCCAGTCTCTGTTCGGGCTGTTGATCTGGTCCTGCACCCGGCGGGCTATCATATCCATCTCGCTTTGCGCTTGTTCGAGTGTCCCGCCGGGACTGAGCCTCCCGAGTCCCCACATGTAATAAGGTCCTCTGCGAGTCGCTGCCAATCTCTCAGCCGCCCATAGCTCGGTGTCTTTCTCGGGAAACAAGAAACCTGCGGGCGCTACCCCGATAACCGTGAATGCACGAGCGTTGAGGGTTATCTGTTGACCCACGACCGTCGGATTTGAGCCGAGACGTCGGCGCCAAAATCCGTCGCTGACCACGACGGTCTGCGGCGCTCCAGGCAGATCCTCTCCGGGTGAAAAGGAGCGGCCCAGGGCCGGTTGAACTCCAATCGTGGAAAAAAAATCAGAGGTCACCCAGGCGCCCTCTATCTGCTCGGGAATCTCACCGCCGGTGTAGTTAAACCTGTTGGTCGAGAAACCCGCGATGCTTTCGAAAACCTTGTTTTGCGACTTCCAATCGAGGAAGTCCGCCTCGCATAGCGGTGATTTCTCCTGGGCTGCCTGTAAGCTGATTCCGTACACCATCAGGAGACGTTCCGGCTGGGGGTAGGGAAGTGGCCGAAGCAGCACGGCGTTGACCACGCTGAAAATTGCGGTGTTAGCGCCAATTCCGAGCGCCAGGGTGATCACTGCTATGGCTGTAAACGTGGGATTTTTTAGCAGCGAACGCAGGCCAAAACGCAGGTCTTGCCACGTGTCTCCGATCATTGTCTTTCTCCTCGTTCCCAGCACTACCGGTTGCCGCGTCACGGTACGCTCGACCCGTCGCAGTTCCCGAGCCAGCAATTCGTTCTCACTCAGCTCCGCAAGCGCCCCGCTATAGGCTCTTGTGGGTGTCAAGCCTTCGGCGAGTAGAGCTGCGTAGCGGTCCTCAAGGTGCTGTGCCAGCTCTTCGATAATATCAGCCTCGCGCGGCGGCTCGAGATTCAAGCCCATGAGCCGGCATCGGATTTCGGGTTTCCAGTCGATCATATATGACCTATACGACCTATAGGACCTATAGATAGGACCAATACGGCCTATAGGACCTAGAGATAGGACCAATGGGGCCTATAGGACCTATATGTCGGCCTTGCTCATTCGTATCGCAACGCCACCATCGGATCGACTCTCATGGCCCGGCGCGCGGGTACGTAGCAGGCCAGCAGAGCGACCGCTAACAGAAGGCCGCCGACGACAGCAAAGGTCATTGCGTCGATCGCGCCAACACCGAATAGCAATTGTGCCATTAAGCGCGTCAGGGCTATCGAGGCGGCCAGACCAGTTACCGCTCCAATCAAAGTCAGTGCCAGGCTTCGCAACATAATCAGCTTCAACAGGTCCAGGTCTTGAGCGCCGAGCGCTCGGCGGACACCGATCTCATGAGTGCGCTCGCTGACGCTGTAGCTCATCACTCCGTAAATGCCAATCGCCGCCAGCATCAACGCCACTGCTGCAAACAGTCCTAGCAGCCAGGTGATGAATCGCCGGGGCGCGATGTTCTGTGCAAGGCGGTCTTCAAGCGTAACGATCTCGTCGATTGGTACATTCCGATTAATCAACTGCAGCTCGCCCTTGATTGCCGGAATGAGATTGACCGGACTAACGTCGTGCATGCGCACGGCGAGCGTCGCGCGCGGCAACGGCCAGCGTAAAAACGGCGTGTAAATCTTGATCCGCCCTAGAGCCTCAGAGCCATAGTTGCGCACGTTGCCCACTACCCCGACGATCTCGTGCGGATCGGGACTATCGTATTTGATGTGCTTGCCAACCGCGTCTCCGTGCGGCCAGAATTGACGCGCCAGTTGTTCGTCGACAAGCAGAACCTTAGCTCCCCGGACGGCCTCTTGCGAGGTGAACGAGCGCCCTTGCAGTATGGGAATACCCATAGTCTTGAAGTAGTCCGGGGTGACGATGCCCCAATCAACGTTTATCAACTCGCCCGGCTTGATCCTCAGGTACTCGCCGTTCACCTCGGGGCAGATATCGTTTTGCCAGCCAGGCTCTAAGCCGGGAAGGTCGTCGTTGAGCACGCAAGCCGCTTCCACGCCGGGCAGGGCCCCGATTCGTTCTAGCGCTTGCGAGTAAAATTGAGCGAGCTGCTCTCGTCCCGCGTACGACTGACGGGGAGCCACATGCATCGTCACAACGTTCTGCGTGTTGAAACCTGGATCGGAAGCCACCAGGCGCGCGAGGCTTTTGATCAGCAAGCCCGCGCCGATCAGCAGCACCATCGCCAATGCGACTTCGGTTACCACGAACGCGCTCCGTAAACGCCCGCCCCGCGCATCGGTCGCCGTCCTGCTCCCTTCCTTCAACGTCTCGTGCAAGTCGGTCCTGGTGCTCTGCCACCCGGGCGCGATGCCGAAAATGACGCCGGGCCAGCGACGTCTGCCGGCTTGCCCAGACGTTTCAGAGGGATATTGCCCAAAAGAGCCTTCAACTGAGCCGGATCGTTGAGCAACTTGGCGTTAATTGGCGTTTCAATAGCCCCCGGAGCAATGGAATTGACCGTGATTCCAAACGGCGCCAGCTCAATGGCCAGGCTCCGGGTCATCATCTTCAATCCTCCTTTGCTCAGGCAATAGGGCGCAAAGTGAGGGAAGGGTAATTCCTCATGCACGGAACTCATGTTAATGATCTTGCCGGGGCGTTTGGTTTCCATCAAATGTTGCGCGAACGCCTGGCTGCCAAAAAACACACCTTTCAGATTGACGTCAAGCACCTGGTCATAATCGCTTTCTGTCACCTTCCAGAAATCCGCGTTGAGCTCGATGCCGGCATTGTTGACGAGAATGTCCAGGCGCCCGAGTTGACGCACGCTTTCCTGAATGGAC
>CAZOOE010000347.1:0-7325 GCA_964581275.1 uncultured Clostridia bacterium | reverse complement strand
TTTGACCAGCTCGACTCGGCTGGCGAATACAGATGGGCGCCTACTCGAAGCGACACATAGAATTTAACAAGCAGTTCGAAGTCAACCCGCTGCGCCCCTAAGCCTAGAACAATGGGGTGCTGATAAAGCTTGAAGCCGCCAGTAGTGATTTGAAAGCCGCGCGCACGCGGACGGCCCAGGCCGATGTCTGGCCCCTACCAAACGGCCAAGAACAGAATGGCAATATAGCATGCCTGGCCCCACCAAATGACTGCCTGGCCCCGACAAATGACTGAAGATGTCTGGCCCCCCTTTCTTGACTTGTGTCTGATCGATGTTCATTGCGGGTCTAGATGGCACGTCCTCTAAGGTCTCAGCGAACACAAGGTTGTAGTTATTATCTCGCGTCTCTAAACTCCAGCTTGATCGTAGACACTATCCATAGCCAAGCGGGTTAAACGTCATGCTCGAGAAGATCCTGTTGCTCTCCGCATCATCGGGCGCCGGCCACGTCAGTGCCGCCCAAGCCCTCGAAAAAGCCTTCAACGAATTCAACGGCAAAGCCGGTCGTGCGCTGGAGGTCCGCCACGTTGACACTCTGGAATTCACCAACAGAGTATTCCGACACCTCTACTCCAAAGCTTACATTGAAGTCGTCAACAAGCTGCCAGAAAGTTCCGGCTGGGTTTATGACAAGCTCGACAAGCCCTGGAAGAACGAACGCCGCCGGCTCGCGCTCGACAAACTCAACACCCGCCCGTTCGTCAAGCTGCTCCGCGAATACCGGCCCGATCTGATCATCTGCACGCACTTCCTGCCGGCAGAGATTGTCTCGTGGCTCAAAGCCAAAAAACGCATCGCCAGCCGCCAGGCGATTATCGTCACTGACTTTGACGTTCATGCAATGTGGCTCTGCCATCATTATGAACAATACTTCGTAGCCATTGACGAAGCGCGCGCCTACCTGCAAGCTCTTTCGATCCCGGCAAACAAGATTACCGTCAGCGGAATCCCAATCGACCCGGTCTTCGCCCTGCCCAAGGACAAAGGCGAAATGCGCCGTAAGCACGGACTGGCGCCGGACCGCACAACCATCCTGCTATCCGCAGGCGGGTTTGGCGTCGGCCCTTTGGAACAGTTGATCACCTCGCTCCTTCCGCTGCAACATTCGGCTCAAATCGTGGCCATCTGTGGTCGCAATGAAGACTTGAAGGAGCGAGTCTCCAAACTGGCTGCCGGGATCAAGTCGGATGCGACAGTAATGGTAAAACCGGTAGGCTACACGCGTGAGATGGATGAGTTAATGTCGGCATCCGACCTGGTGGTCGGCAAACCGGGGGGTCTGACTACTTCCGAAGCGCTGGCAAAAGGCCTTGTGCTGGTCATCGCCAATCCTATTCCTGGACAGGAGGAACGCAATTCGGATCACCTCCTTGAGGCGGGCGCGGCGATTCGCTGCAACAATCTTCCAACGCTGGCTTACAAGCTTGATCGGCTTCTTGCTGACCCTGTGCGTTTTGCAACCATGAGGGCGAATGCAAATTCGATGTCCCGGCCGAATGCGTCGCGTGAGATCGTTAAGAGGCTGGTAGAGTTGAGTTAATCAGCCTGCACTCCAGGGCTTTGATGATGGACGAGCGACAGATTAATCCTCGTTCTGGTCAAAGCGCAGTCCTTGTTTGGCGTTGAACAACTATAGTAAGTTCGCAAGAGTGGGCTGCTGTCGCTCGGACCGGCAGATGCTGTTCTGTGGTTCAGATAAGAGAGGTGTCGGTATGATTCGGTTCTCGGGTTGGCTGGTCGGAGTTTTTTTGATTTCGATCGGACTTGGATCGGTTGCTGTTTCAACCCCACAGAGCCAATCCACCCCGGACGAAGCGGTGTCAGACGAGGAATACGGTATTTATTCGTCGGTAATCAAACAGTTCTATGTCCAACCCTCAACCAAATTGGTCATCGTCGAGGAACGAACCTTCCGCTACGACTTCGCTAATGATAACGATGAGCCGTGGAGGGACAAGTGGAAAGATAAAAAGAAAGGCTTGGCCTTAGAGCAGTCGGCTGCGGATGACTATGAAGCAAAGAATAGCCAGAAATGGCTTCTAAACAAGGCTTCATTCAAGCTTCCGGTCAAGACCGAACTCATAACCGATCTTGATCTCAAGGCAATTTTTCATGGCAACTGGGGCGAGTTGCAGTGGATCAACTATTACAGACGATTTCCGGACGCCCGTGGTTTTGTGATGCTCTCCCGGATCGGCTTCAATACCCATCACACGCAGGCTTTACTTTACTTCGGTAGCCGTTGCGGGCCGGGGTGTGGCGACCTACACTTTCTGCTCCTGCAAAAAGAGAATGGCACTTGGTCGACAAAAAAAGAATTAAGAAAGAAGGAATTCGGTTGAACTTCCCGATGCGTTGCCTTTGTACATGAGTCGCAACGAAGGTTAATGCTGATAATCGGTGATCCCGCAATGCGAAAGAGAGAAATACTTATTGCGAGCATCACGCTGTTCATTTTGAGCGTTTCTCCGCCTTCAATTGCTCAACAAACCCACGCGCGCTGGTCTGAGCAAAAGGCCAAAGAATGGTATGCGAGCCAGCGGTGGCTTGTGGGGAGCAACTATGTTCCGGCCAACACCATCAACCAACTCGAAATGTGGCAGGCCGAGACGTTCGATCCCGGGACGATTGACAAAGAATTTGGCTGGGCCGAAGGGCTTGGAATGAACACCATGCGAGTCTTTCTGCACGATCTGTTATGGCAGCAGGATGCTAATGGATTCAAGAAACGACTCGATCGATTCCTGCGCATCGCCGCCAAACATAAGATCAAACCGATGTTCGTGCTCTTCGATTCGGTTTGGGACCCGCAGCCACAATTGGGCAAGCAGCGAGATCCGAAACCGGGAGTGCATAATTCCGGCTGGTTACAAAGCCCTGGCGCCAGAGCTTTACAAGACTCTTCGCAATATCCTCGCTTGGAAGAGTACGTCAAAGGCGTGGTTGGGGCCTTTGGGAGGGACGGCCGTGTCTTGGCGTGGGACGTCTGGAACGAGCCGGAGAATACGAACGGCGGAAGTTATGCCATGCTGGAGCCGTCGGACAAAGCGTCATTGGTGGAGGCCTTGTTGCCGAAAGTCTTTGCATGGGCGCGTGCCGCGGGCGCCCGTCAGCCGCTGACGGCAGGGCTATGGCGAGGTGACTGGTCCTCCGATGAGAAGCTCTCCGCAATGAACAGAATTATGATCGATCACTCGGATGTGATCTCTTTCCACGGTTATAACAAACCTGTCGAGTTCGAGCGAATGATCCAGTGGCTGCAACGCTATAACCGTCCGATCCTTTGCACCGAATACATGGCGCGAGGGGCCGGGAGCACGTTCGAGGGCTCATTGCCTATTGCCAAAAGATATCATGTCGCCGCTATCAACTGGGGCTTTGTCAAAGGAAAGACACAAACCCATCTGCCGTGGGATTCGTGGGAGAAACCATATGTGGATCGTGAGCCGTCCGTTTGGTTTCATGAAATATTCAGGTCTGACGGCACGCCTTATCGGACCGAAGAGGTCGATCTCATCCGCAAGTTGACGGGAGTCACACGCCGAAAGAGTTCCTGATTACCAATCGCATGAAGCGACTCGATTGCCCGCAGAGTAAGGGGTGGCTTGCAGCGCCACAGTAAGCTCCATGATGACTTATATCTCCATCACGAAGAGGTGCCCCCCACTTGTCAGTCATCCCTTAGTCCAAAGTTCAGCAGACCCGCTTTCGCTCTGGTGATGCTCAATTGCTGCGCGGTCGACGACTCTCATAAGTCACGTTTTACAGGAGTTACGCAATTCGCCGGAATTCGTAACATATTAGGTATTTCTCCAGGATATAGGAGTACCGCACATGCTACTCATAACCATCGTGGCGGCAATTCTTGCAGTCCCCATCGCTTACACCTTCTCGAAATTCCTGTCGGCCGAACAATCCAAGTTGATCGAACCGCGCGTTGAGCTGCTGAGTATAGGCGTCCAGATAATTTGCGGCGATTGCTGCGGCGACGCTCAGATACCCATTAAAACTTATGTCGACCGGTGTGGTAATTGCGCCCAATGCGGCGGGCGGAGCTACGTGCTCGCGTCGAGTCGAGTAGTAAATGCGCAACAACTGATGGTGGCCTCGCTGTCAGAATACAATAGTGATACTCGCTTTGAACCTAGCGAGGGTCGAACAAGGTTATATGCGGTGCGCGCACACAGGCTTACCGCTTAGAATCTGCGAGTGCGACCTTTCGCATCCGAAATACACATATCCGACACTGTTATCTTGGAGCCGTTACCGATAACAGTTACAATATCGCTCGGATCACGATATGCCTGTAACGCTGTCTGACATTGCGCGCGAGTTGGGCGTCTCAAAGATGACCGTCTCCCGCGCCATCAACAACAACGCGTTGATCAGCCCCGAAACGCGCCGGCGCGTGCTTGAAGTAGCCCGCCGGATGAACTATCAGCCGAACCAGCATGCTCGCGCGCTGGCGACAAACCGCTCTTACCTGATAGGGGTGGTCGTCCCCGATCTGATGAACTTGTACTTCGCCGAAGTTGCGCGGGCAATCGAGTCGATCGCGCGACCCGCCGGGTTTCAGCTCTTGATTTGCAGTACTGATGAGGATGACACCAGGGAGATTGGCGAGGTTGCGGTCTTGTTGCAGCGGACTGACGGCTTGATCATAAGCTCGGTGCTCGCGCCGACCGACACCGGCGCCTACCGCAAGATGATGAAGGATGGCGCAAAGATTGTATTGGTGGATCGCACGATGCGTAATTTGAATTGTCCGGTGGTGGCGACCGATAACGTGCAGGTTGGGAGGATCGCTACAAAGCACCTTATCGATCTGGGCCACCGTCGAATCGGTCACCTGAGCGGAGATGCCTCTTCAGTCAGCACCGACCGGCTCGAGGGTTACAAGCGAGGGTTAGTGGATCGCGGGCTCCGTTTCGACAAATCGCTGGTCAGGTCTTGCGGTCTTCTCGAATCCGAGGGTTATTTGGCGATGCGCAAGTGGCTGGCGACGGGAAACATCCCAGGGGCCATCTTCGCCGTAAACGATCCCGCGGCCATCGGTGGAATGAAGGCGCTCGAAGAAGCCGGGATTGAGATCGGAAAAGATGTTGCGATCGTGGGTGCGGGGAATATCCATTACGGTGACATGCTTCGAGTGCCGTTGACCACCGTTTCGTGGTCGAGGACCGAGATGGGCCAGGAGGCAGCGCGACTCTTGCTTCGCGCTATGGCCGGCGAGTCGCTATCGTCGAAAGCGCGAAATGTGAGCCTTCCACCAGAACTAGTCGTTCGAAACTCCTGTGGCGCAAAACCGCTTTCGAGGACACGCGCTGGGACGGCGGCCCGATTCGTCAGACGTGCCTAGCAGCGTTGCTTCGCTTAGTCCGACCCGCAGCGTCACCACCTGTTCTTGCGGCCGTAACCCAATTCCGCCCCACCCGAGATGACGTGATCAACCCCGGTGGTGAAGCTCGCCTCCGCCGCAATAAAAAGACATAAGCGGCCGACCTCTTCTATTGTTCCCATTCGATCCATCAACTGAGCAGCTTCGCCATCGGCACGGTACTGCTGTGGGTCAGCAGCGGCGTCGATCGCTTCCTGCCAAAGCGGCGTGTAGATGTTTCCCGGGGAAATTGAATTGACGCGCACCCCGCGAGGCGCTTCGTCGATCGCCAGCGCCTTTGTGAGCGCAGTGATCGCGCCCTTGGTGGCTACATAGGTAGCCGCGTGGCGTTGCCCGATCGCGCCTACCAGGCTCGCCATATTAATAATGTTGCCTTTGGTCTGTCTAAGGTGCGGGAGCGCGAGTTTGCAGGCAGTGAAGACGCTGACCAGGTTGAGGTTGATCAGTTCGCGAAACTCATCGACCGAGAATTCGTCAATCGGTTTGTGCGGTGGATGCCAACCGGCGTTGTTGATCAGGCAATCAATTCGTCCGTAGCTGGAGACGGTGGCTTCGATCAGATTCTGGATGTCTTCGCTCTCTCTGACATCGCAGTAGATAAAGGACGCGTCACCCGGGGGTTGAGCTATCGTTCGCAAAGCGTTGACAACGGCTGCGCCCTGTTCCTCTTCGTTGCAGCACACGACCACCCTTGCCCCTTCCTTAACAAACTCTTGAGCGCAGCCCTTGCCAATACCGCTGCTGCCACCGGTGACTATCACCACCTTATCAGCGTACCGCAAGCAACTCATTTGGATCTCCGCCAGCGCGTCGCTCATTCTAACCAATCAGGGGGTCTATCATTTTTGCAACAGTCAGATCGATCAGTCCAGACGTTATACCGATAGAATGTGTCCCGGCATCGGACGCACGGCAAAGAACTGAAGCCGGCCGGAGTCAGTGCCGCGCCCCGCGAAGGATGTTACCGGTAAAATAGTACTTGTTATCGGTAACAGAATCAAGTATCATCTCGGAATCTTCTTCCGATCCGGACAGAAAAGCCTTTTTGGGTGGCGGAGAGGGGGCGGGCGGCACATAGCCCACTCGCAATCTGTTCTCTGAGCTGTTGGCAGTTGTTCGTGTTCGGCCTTCAGTCAGGCGGAAGTTGTGTAGTCTTGGCCGTTTCCCCAAGTTACAAACTTCCGCCTGAAGAAGGCCGGACTACGAACGCGACGGACCAATCTGGAACCCACGTCAGGGCTTATCCTGTGGGTCCCAATCTTCATTTGAGAGCGCCGACTATGCCCAACGTGTTATCTTATGTGGCGACAAATCGTCATCCGCGGGGCTATTGGGAAACCAGTAAGAAAGCGATGATTCAATGTCAAAGGAAATGCAAGGCACAATAGCGAGCATAAGCGAATACGCCGTCATCGTAAGCCCGAAGGACAATCTGGCGGTCGTTAAGAACGCGATTCCGCCTGACACAAGATTGGAGATGGCGGAAGGCCGCCAGATCTCCATAGCTGAGAGCATCGAGCCCGGCCATCGTTTCGCGACCCGGGCAATCCCTTCGGGCGAGTTCGTGTTGCAGTACGGTCAGCCTATTGGCACCTCACTTGGGATCAGCCAAGGTGATCCAATCTCGCACTCAAACATGTCGGATACGGTTCCTGTTGTGCGTGACTTGCCGGAGGACCTACACACGCCGCCGCCTGCATATATACCCGACCAGGAGCGCGCGACCTTTCGAGGATTTCGCCGTGCAGATGGCCGCGTCGGCACCCGCAACTACATTCTGATAGTACCCACAAGCATGTGCGCAAGCACCGAGTCGCAGCAGATTTCCACGATCGCTGAGTATACGCTGTTCAATCGGGATCAATACCCGAATGTCGATGGCGTT
>CAZOOE010000346.1:0-7361 GCA_964581275.1 uncultured Clostridia bacterium | reverse complement strand
TGGAATGTGGGGATGTTTTCCGGTCACCGCGGGATCTTCGGTGTGATGCAGGTGTTCGGCGTTGATTTCAACCGCGTACACTTTGCCTTTTGCCCCGACGCGCCGGGCTGCTCTGACGGTGAACCAGCCCGAACCGGCACCGATATCAGCGACGCTGGAGCCTTCTTTGATTTTCAACAGGTCCATCACGCGGTTGATCTGAAGGTTCTGGTCGCGGTTTGGGTCCTCAAAGATCGACAGGTCGCCTGTGTAGGGCTTGCTGGTGGGCCGCTTGATGCGTTGCGGGTCGGCTTGCGTTTGCGATTGGACGGCTTTCGAAACCGCCGCCAGACCGGGGCAGAGGTAAGGCGGAACCGCGAGAATCGCCATAAGGAGAAAAGTCGGAAGCATTTGAATAGTGTATAGCACGACTATTTACCCCTCGAGATTCGAATGTCCCTGCGGGTCATCGCCCGAACGATGACACCTGCGGTTAATAGGCCCAGTCTTATTCAAGGCTCCGACGGGCCCGGCGATTCGTGAAGCGCTTCCACGAATAAGAGCGCCGACAGCCGTTCCTTGCCGAATCGGATGGTAACCCCGTCGCTGATCAGATCTCTGCCGCTTGCGGTGATTTCCTCGCCCGTATCTAGATCCACGACGTGGTAGGTCACCCAGGGCTTCAATTTCGTCAGCAGGACGCGCTGATCGAACGAGCCGTTGCGGTTCCACCGATAGAGCAAGATCCCGGCATTAAACCGTCTCCTGTTGTAGAAGGTTACGCCCGCAGTGTCGGCGGTATCAACCGGTAGCTGCAGATCATAGACGCAGGAATACTTCAGGCGATTCAACCTCCGATAATTTGTAATCTCTTTCAGTATGATGCTCTGCTGGCGCTCGCTGATCTGCGACAGGTCTGAAGAGATACCCCATACTCCAGCCATCGCGCTCCGGCAGAAAAGCCGCAGCGCCTCGTCATCGGTTTGATCTAGCTGATCCAGATTGATGGTGAACCGAAGTGCCGACCATGGGAAAATAAAGTCCAGCGCATTTAGCGCGACACTGATGTTTCCTCGCGGGTCCGGAATTCCGCTGTGACCGAGATCGCTGAGCCAGCTTGTCTGCGTTGCCAGCAAAGTGAACTCATTGATCATTCGCCCGCCATTCTGGCAATTCTCGATTGTCAGGTCGGGGTTGGCGTTACGTACTATTTGCATACCATTCTGAAAGCCGATGACGTCCTTCATTTTCCCGACGAGCGACTGATCGGTGAAGAACGGTTGATCGTATTTCCAATAGTCCATGGAGTACTTGGTTCGCAGCCTTTGGACGTGCGCCTCCAAATAATCAGGGAAGTTGGGTTGAGATAAATCAACAAGGTATCCGTCGAGGAACTTGGAATGAACTGGCGGGTCTTCGAAGGACAAAGCCACGGTATCGTTGTTTGTGTTCACATATTGTGGAGTCGACCACAGACCGGGTTTGATGCCGTTTGCTTTGAGTGAAGCGAGCATCTGTACAAACTGATCTTGCTGGAACTTCGCGGGGTCAGGCTTCCAACGTCCCTCGGCAAACCATCCAGCATCAATGATAAACGCCTCAAATGAGTAAGGCGACATCGCAGCGATCTGCCGATTCAGGAAGTCGCCGTCCACCTGCTGGCGTACCGCATACCAGTGATTGTAAGTCAGCGGGAATCGCAGGGGAGGTGTGGAGTACAGCATTTTCCCAAACGAGCATCGCAGTTTCATCCACAGTGATCGGTTGTTGATATCATCCGATCCTTGCATCGGCGTTACGAACAGTGCCGGGCCTTCAATGCTCTCACCCCTGTAGAGCACAAGCTGCGTCTCTTCAGGCGGCAGATTAACCGAAAACTTGAACCCATTGTCGAGCCCCTGGAGTTTCGCGTTCCACCCGCCGGACCACTGCAAACCGAAATAAATCCGACTATCTGAGCCGCCGACGACCCAGTACGGACAGACGCCGCCGTCGGCGTCATCCGAGCTGGACACCTGGCTGCCAAGGCGAACGCGGTTCGTCCCGCTCAAGGCTTGCTCAGTGCGGGTGTACTCGATAGCCTGCCACCAGCGTGCCCATTGTGATTGCCCGGCAACATCCCAATTCGCCAACCAGGCCGGAAACGAGTCCACTGTCCGAGCCAACTTACCTAAATTCGACAGCCGAATACGCAGTCGAAATAGCTGCCCTTGTTTTGGCAGCTCGACAATCCAGGTAATAAGCATCTTGTTGGCGAGCTGGCACGATGCTTCGGCAGTAAATAAGCCGTCGCCTTCAGTAACGCTCCACGTTGGCGCTTGGGTTGTGCCTGCTGGAATCAACGATGCTGGAACCCATGCGCTGAGACCATCAGGTGTTCCGAGGTCACGAAAAACCGTTTGGCCGGTCGTCTGCCACACGGCCTCTTCGATAACCGGAATGCCTTCAGGCGGGACGTTCAACCCCAGACGTAAGGTGTCGTTGGTTAACTCCTGAGCGGGTGCCGCCCAAGCAGGCGCAAGTGTCCACACGAGCAAAAGGACGAGCGCCTGAAGCCATCGACGGGAGCCTTGCGGATTCCGTGGTTGGCATTTTGTTCGAACAAGATCGGATTCAAAGATGTGAGCAGAATCGATGATCATCATCTATTTCCTGATTTTAGAGAGAATTATAGAGAAACTTATTCGGATCAGTACGAGGGTGGCGCAGCCACCCTGTATGGACCGGCGGGAGTCATTTGCGATGTCCTGCTCTCTCCGCCAACAAGAATTTGCTTGGGCAACAGCAAATCCACTCTACGAGTCTCCAAAATCTTAGACGTTAGGGGAGCTGTTTTGGTTTCAATTCAGTTGTTCGGCGTGCCGAGCGCGCCTGCTGGAGTTGATCCTGGGAATCGTAGAACAGCCGGTTCGGCGCAGCTTGAGACCCGCCCATCGAGGAAGGTAGACCCGAAGAAGGGTACCGAGGGCTACAAAGAAAAGTGGAACGACCGATATGAGCGAGCGATCAGCTACCGGGACCTCACTTCGCCGGCGTAATGACGATGTTGCGATAAAGGATCTTTTCGGGATCCCCCTGCAACATTATCGGTCCAGGCTCGCCTTCGTTGCTGTCGAGCGCGCCTCCGGTGATGCCCGGAATCTCGGCGTTGTCGATGATCGTCTTATCATTAAACACAACAGTGACCCTGCGCCCGATCAACGTAATATCGAAACTCTGCCACTCCCCCGCCTTTTTGGCCGGATTGCTGGATGGAGTGATGAATCCGTAAACGCCGCCGATTCGATGGCTCTCCGGCTCCTGGCCGAAGTTGTCCTCGATCTGGACCTCGTATCGGCCGCGCAGATAGACGCCGCTGTTGCCTTTCTCGACATAGTTGAATTCGGCGTGCAGTTTGAAGTCGGTGAACTTCTGCTCGGTGACGATATCGGTGCTGTGAGACTTGTTGCCCATCATACCGTCGGTCACTTGCCATGCATCGACGGCCTTCGCGTTTCGTATGCGCCATCCTTTAAGATCGTGACCGTTGAAAAGTGTGACCGGATTGCTCCATCGCGCGGTCTTGCGTTCCAGCCTGGGAGCTCTCGCGGCGCTCCACGTCAAGGTTTTTCCTGCCGGGTCAAACGTTGTCCCTTCGAGGCGGTCGCTAATGAGTCCGGCGTCGAATTGAAGATCGGACTTGTGCGACTCGTATTGGATTGGAAGACTGAACTTCAAATGGCCGTCGCGGTATTCAATTGTCTTGATGGGCCGCACGCTCCCGACACGCCCAACGAATCGGCCAACAAGTTTTCCGCCCTCGCGGCTCGCCTCGAACCACGATGGATATTGGCCGCCGTTGCTATCGTTGATCGTCATGTCCCACCTTCCGAGGATCTTTTCATCAGCAGGGCTGATTGAGGGCATTGATTCACTGAGCCATTGAGCCATTGATTCATTGCCGAAGCGAAAATGAAACAATGAAACACTGCGAGGGGAAACCGACGCGCCGGTAAGCAGTGCCTCGAGTACGGCCAGGAACACGATAGCAAGAAGGCCCTTCTTATACATTTGATGGCTCCTCTTTGGGGATTGATTCATTGATCATTTGATTCATTGTTTCATTTTCGCTTCGGGCAATGAATCACTGAATCACTGAATCACTGGCTAAATGAATCACAGCCTGTTTTTCCGGTTGCAAAGCAACGAGCAGGAGGATAATAGTAGGCTTTCCATCAGCGGGCAACCGCTCTAACATTGATTGACGCAATTCAGGATAGGCGCGAGGGCCGCGGCGTTATTGATCGTCTGCGCGCCAATGGAGGAGACCATGGACCAGCACACCAAGACCTCTCGACGGAACTTCATCAAGCTGTCAACTGCTACGACGATCGCGGCCGCTACCTCAAGAACGATCCTTGGCGCGGAAGAGGCAGGGCGACCCGAACGAGTAGCACCAAGCGACAAGATCAGGTTAGGACTAGTCGGGGCCGGCGGCCAGGGCATGGGCGATACCCGCGAAGCGTTGAAGATCCCAGGAGTCGAGCTGATAGCGGTCGCCGATCTCTACGATGGGCGTTTGAGTCGCGCCAAAGAGATTTGGGGAAATCAGCTCTTTACAACGCGTGACTATCGCGAGGTGCTGGCGCGCTCAGATATAGACGCGGTCGTCATTGCGACTCCCGATCACTGGCACATGCACATCTCGAATGACGCGATGAAGGCCGGCAAAGACGTCTATTGCGAGAAACCGATGGTCCAACAACTCGAGCAAGGCAAGCAGGTTATTGAGACCGCGCAAAAGACGAATCGCATCTTTCAGGTGGGCAGCCAGCGGGTGAGTTCGGTGGTCTACAAGAAAGCCAAGGATTTGCTCGCTTCGGGAGCGATCGGTGAACTGAACATGGTCGAAGCGTGGTGGGATCGCAGCAGCGCGATCGGCGCCTGGCAGTATTCGATACCGCCGGACGCCTCGCCTACGACTGTTGATTGGGACCGGTTTCTCGGCGAAGCGCCGAAACGCGGATTCGACGCCACCCGGTTCTTCCGATGGCGGAACTATCGCGACTACGGCACCGGGGTCGCCGGTGATCTGTTCGTTCACCTCTTTTCAGGGTTGCATTTCGTGGTAGGAACAACTGGCCCGACGCGAGTGTTCGCGACCGGCGGAACTCGCTATTGGAATGACGGGCGCGACGTGCCCGACGTGATGCTTGCGCTATGCGACTATCCAAAGACTGGGAGCTGCCCTGCCTTCAATCTGGCTCTGAGAGTCAATTTCGCAGCTGGCGCGAACGAGAGCTCCGGCTTTCGGTTTATCGGAAGCGAGGGCGTGATGACGCTTTCGGGCGTGGTCACCGTAAATAAAAAACAACGCGCTAAGGAGCCGGGCTGTACGATCGACACCTTCCCGAAGACAACGCAGGAGGCGTTTTTGAAGGACTACCGAGCGAGATATCCGGAGAACAAGCAGGAGATCGCCGCCTCAACCCAGGACACCTACGCGCCGCCGAATGGTTACAGCGATTCGGTTGATCACTTCAACTCTTTCTTTGAAGGCATGCGATCTCGTAAGTTGGTTGTCGAGGACGCCGTGTTTGGCTTCCGCGCCGCCGGACCGGCTTTGCTGACGAATCGAAGTTATTTTGACAATCAAGCTTACGGTTGGAATCCGGAGACGATGACAATCACCAAGGAACGAACCGCCTGAGCAGAAAACGGCGGATCCAATGACATTTGGCTGGAGGTGATGGTAGTACGGCCTTCCTTCAGGCGGAGGCTCGTACTCATCCGGCGTCTGTGGGACGGTACGAACTTCCGCCTGACTGAAGGCCGGACTACGAACCTGGGACTCGTTCCAACAAACATGCCGGAAGGCAAACGTTATCACGCATTGGCTGCATTCCAGCTTTCCAGCCGCTCCAGGCTGGCCAGAAATGGCTTGATCCCGGCAAAGAGCAAGACCGCCGATCCGAGATGCCCGAAGACCTCGACGCATAGCAACGAGTACCGCACTGACTTATCGTTTTGAAAAACAAAATCAGTTACAGCAGCCACTGCCGAAGGGCCCAGGCCAAGACCAATAAGATTGACGGCGAATAAGTAGATCGCTGAAGCCTGTCCCCGCATCGCATTGGGCATCATCTGTTGAATCGCAGCCGCGGAAACACCAAACGGCGCGCTCGCCAGGAAGGCTGTGGGAATCAGCAGCGCCGCGGCCCAGGTTGAATTCGACACTAATGGATAGAGCACACCGCTTGGGAGCCACGCGATCGCTGCGATCAACCCAACACGCATCGTTGCATCGCGTCGCCCGCGTTCCGACATCCAGTCGGCGAGCTGACCTCCAGCGACTATTCCGAGCGTGCCGGCTATCGCGATGATCCAGCCGAGAACCTGCCCGGCCTTCGCTTCGCTCCAACCATGATTGCGGACGAAGAAAGTTGGAATCCACGCAACGCTACCGTAAGAGGAAAATGACAACAGCGCAAAGCCAACGTTGTGACAAAAGAAGGTCCGCCAATTCTGTTTGATATACCCGATCACCTCAATGAGTGGTGCCTGCGCAACCCTGGTCTTGCCGTCTGCCGACTTGATCATTCGGATGCCCCGTCTGATAGGCTCGCGCACCGTAAACATGAGCGAGGCTAGCAGCACGCCAGGTAGGCCGACGATGAAGAACACTACTTGCCAGGGTCGTGTCGCCCCGACCAGTGGTAGCTGCCACGTCTCCTGAGCTGATGCGAGGCCCGCGACTAGGCCGCCTACTATGAACGCGAGACCTGAGCCGATGTAGATTCCCATCGAGTAGACGCTGATGGCCGTAGCGCGGCGTTTGGGCGGAAAGTAGTCGCTGATCATCGAGAAGGCCGACGGCGACAGGGACGCTTCGCCGATTCCCACGCCCATGCGCAGCAACAGCAGGTGCAGGAAGTTTCTGGCTAACCCGCAGCCTGCTGTCAGCATGCTCCAGACGGTGAAACCTACGGCGATGATCGTTCGGCGTCTCCGCGAGTCTGCGAGCCTGCCCAGCGGAATACCAAAGAACGTGTAGAAGAGCGCGAAGGTGAATCCCATCAGCAGGCTCATCTGGAAGTCGGTTATACCGAGATCGCGGCGAATCGGCCGGACCAGCAGATTCAGAATCTGCCGGTCGATGAAAGAGAAGATGTACACGAGCGTTAGCACTCCGACCACGTACCACGCATAACCTGTCGGTGGGTATG
Source organism: uncultured Clostridia bacterium (assembly GCA_964581275.1). Taxonomy (GTDB): domain Bacteria; phylum Acidobacteriota; class Blastocatellia; order UBA7656; family UBA7656; genus Onstottus_A. The sequence goes on along the minus strand of CAZOOE010000346.1, from coordinate 177 downwards.
GTTCTTGCTGGTCCTTTTCTTCGGCCATAGATCCCTGGGTTCTTCCGCCGCACTCAATCATCCGCGAACAACGCGCGACACTATATCCCAGATTCCGAGCCGCCTCAACGAAACTGCGTTGCGGGTGCCGTCAAGCAGCTTGTGTAAAAGTACGGAGGGATCGATTCTCCCACTTCA
>CAZOOE010000345.1:3081-7403 GCA_964581275.1 uncultured Clostridia bacterium | reverse complement strand
TTCTTTCGTGAGGCAACGAATCGGTTTCATCAAGATTTTTCGTGAGTCAATGCGGCAAATGGCGTTTGGCGGGGCTAGATGCTAAGCTGAACGCTCGAAAGCGAGGACGGATGACGAACCAAGAAGCCCCTGCTAACCTTCGACTGCATTACACTATTATGTGTGAGGACGTGCGAGTCGAGATCAACCACAAGCTCAGCCTGATGGGTATCTTCTACGCGATGCAGGTGCCGCAACTGCCGGTCACGTTGCTGAAGCTGGTGATCCTCAATCACTGGTCCGGCGAGGGGCAGTACCTTTCTGAGGTCCGAATTCTGACTCCCGATCGCGTGCAACCGGTGGCGGTGTCCGCGCCATCCCCGTTTCAGGTTCCGCCGGACGGATATGCCGACAATGTGACTATTTTCGCCAACGTTACCTTCCCGACCTCGGGAAGTTATGTCGTTCAATCTCTCATCAACTCAAACGTGTTCTCCGAACAGGCGCTACACGTCACCGATGCCAACCAACAACAGGCGATGGAGAGTAGCGAAACGATCCAATAGCGGCAATCGGCATTGACCCTCCAACGAGCCGCGATATAGGCTTTCCGCTGGGAGCGCAGGCATCTCTGCCTGCTTGCATTGGCATTGCGTTAGACGAGGCAGGCAGGGATGCCTGCGCTCCCAAGTTGCCAAGCTCGGCGCGGCTCCATGCAAAGAGAACAACTCCTCAACTTATTGGATCAGCAAGCGCTTGATGCGTTCGAACACGCAAAGCGACTCGCCCTCGGGAGCGGCGGGGTCTTGTCACCGCTTCACGTCGTCGTAGCGGTGATAGAAGCATTACACCGCCCGGACTCGATCGATAACGAGAGATCGTCTTTGCTCCAGGCAGCATGCGATGCACTCGCCAGTCGTTATTCAGGCGCTTCAGAATCAATCACAGTTTCGAAGGAAACTCAGACAACTATAGTTGACGCTGGTCGCCTCGCCCAACGCGATGGCTGTGCTCGCGCCACACCTACCCATCTGCTGCGCGCAGCGCTGAACAGCCAGACTGTTAAGAACGCCTTAGGCGACCTGGCACGGCACGAGTTTTTCGCCACAGAAGTGGCCGCCAAAACAACCCGGCAGCCGGACAAAGTGTCAAGCTCAAGGCCGGAGACTGACGGCCGTGCGGCTTCGACAACGGAATCGGTTGACGCATCAGTGCATCCGATCCGCCCGCTCACCGGTGCCTTGCACGACTATTGTACGGACGTTGCGGAAGAGTCAGGCGACTCTTCTTCACATCCGTTCGTTGGGCGGGAGCGGGAGATAACCGCGGTGCTCGAAACGCTGTGTCGCAAGCTCAAAAGCAATCCTTTACTCATAGGCAAGCCGGGCGTTGGCAAGACGGCGTTAGTCATCGCAGTAGCTTCGCGTCTGAGCGGGCACGATGCGCCACGCCGCCTGCGCGGTAAGCGTATCCTCGAAGTCTCGCGTCTGCGATTGCTGGCCGATGCCAAGTTCGCTGGAGAAACAGAGGAGCGGCTGAAGAAGCTCATCGAGGACGCTCGTCGCGCCGGCGATGTAATTCTGTTTTTCGACGAGATCCACACCCTGTTGAGCGCAGGAGGAGCGGGAGGGACCGGCGATGTCGCCAACCTGATAAAATCGTCGCTATCGAAAGGCGACGCTACCTGCATAGGCGCGACCACGCTTGCCGAGTACTACAAGTACGTCGCGCGTGATGAAGCGCTCGCGCGGCGCTTTAGCACGATCACCATCGAAGAGCCCTCGCCCGACGAAACTCGCCGGATTCTGCTCGAGACCCGCAGCACGTTCGAGTCTTATCACGGCGTTCAAATCGACGACGAAATCATAGCTTTGATAGTCGAACTGGCCGAGCGTTATCTGCAATCGCGCAGCTTTCCCGACAAGGCGTTTGATCTGCTTGATAAAGCGGCTGCGAAGGCGACGCTTGCGGGACACGATCACCTCACGCGCGAATGTGTCACAGAGACCCTGTCTGAGACTACCGGGCTGCCTCTCGAGATGATGGATGAAGACCAGGGACAGCGGCTCGAACGACTGGAAGAGGTTTTGAACGCGGCAGTGCCCGGCCAGCAACGGGCCGCTCGCGATGTCTCGCGCGTAGTGCGCATCGCAAAGCTCGGACTCGAGATCAGGCCGGAACAACCCGATGGTGTCTTCTTGTTTGTGGGTCCGGAGGGCGTGGGCAAGCACGAGATGGCCATGGCCCTCGCGAAGTTCTTGTATGGTTCTTCGCAAAAAATGATCGAGTTCGATATGAGTCAATTCACCGAAGCTTGGTCGATTTCGCGGCTTATCGGCGCAGAACCGGGCTACGTGGGCTACGGCGACCGCAGCGGCCTCCTTTCGAAAGCGGCCGAGGATAATCCCCACTCAGTGCTGTACTTCCGAAACATCGATCTAGCTCACGCAATCGTTCAGCAGTTCCTCGGGGAAGCGTTCGATCGAGGGAGGTTCACCGACGCGACTGGCACAAGGATTTCCCTTTCGAACACGACGGTGGTCATGTCGCTGTCTCAGATCAGCAAGACTGCGAAGCACTCGCACATGGGTTTTGTACCAAACGGAGAGAACGAAGACAGACGACTGACGGGAGATCTGCGAAGGACCGGCAGCCTTCTCCTGAAGGAGCGCGGGGCGGGATTTGGTGTCAATGAATCGCTCGCCACGACGATAGACGAAGTAATTGAGTTTCAGATGCTCGATCGCGAGGCAATCGAACGGATAATCGCCGAGCAGCTCGATGCGCTCAGCGCTAGGCTGACCGCTTCGCAGCCGGTGGTCATCAGCATGGACCCACAGCTCGCAAGCTTCTTTGCTGAACGACTGACGAGCGAACGAAAAAGCCTGGGGCAACTCGAACGGTTGCTTCAGGAGACGATCATCATCCCGTTCACGCACCTCCACCTTGACCGGCACGTTGTGGGCCCGAGGCCCGAGGTATCGGTCAGAATCGAGGAAAAAGCCGTAAAGGTTGACGTTCTGAGTTCAACGTTCTGAGTTCAATGTTCTGAGTTCGAGCTTTAGCTTTTCCGATTTCGAACACGCGGACTAAAGCTCAACGTTTTGAGTTCAAGCGTCAGCTTGCTTGATTTTCACTCCAACGACCGGAAGGCTGAACTCAGAACTTCCGTTGAGCCACGAAATGGATTTCAAGACCGAAGCTCACCAAAAGGTTTACGAGAAAACTCGCGCCTATCTGCATACGCTGTTTGGCGAGGTGAACGTCAAGGTAATGGACGACACGTTCGTCCTCCAGGAAGGCTCGACCTTCGTCTACGTTCGCACCTTCCCGATTGGAGAGAAGAAATCGGCCGTGGAGATCTTCGCGTACGTCGTGGTCGACATAGAAGTAACCGAGCAGTTGATGAGATACCTGCTCACCTACAACCTGAGTCTGATACTCGGTGCGTTCGGACTCGCCCGCGGCGAAGGGGACAAGGGCACGGTGCTTCTAACGCACACGATACTCGGCGATTCAATGGCGCGCGAGGAGCTCTACGGTAGCGTTTCGGCAATCGCGAGAGTTGCCGATGATCTGGACGACCAGATCGTCACCGCCTTCGGCGGACGGACCGCGCTCGACAAGTTGATGTCAGGGAAGAAAGAGCCCGTTGAGTATTGGGAATGAGAAGAGTGGGGAGTTCGGAGTCTGTTTATGCTAAAGGTTGGCCTTACAGGAAGCATCGCGGTTGGAAAGAGCTACGTCGTTTCCGTGCTCGCCGAGCTTGGCTGCGTGACTTTTGACGCCGACAAAATTGCCCACTCAGTTATGGAGCCGGACCGCCCGGCTTACAAGGACGTCGTTCGCGAGTTCGGCCAGGGAGTTCTTGGTGCAGACGGCTCGATTGATCGGCAGAAGCTGGGCGAAATAGTGTTCGCAGATGAAACGCGCCGTATTCGTCTGAACGAGATCGTTCACCCCCGTGTTATCGAACAACAAAACCTCCTGCTCGCCGAAGCCGAGGCTCGGGATCCAGACGGCATTGCAATAATCGACGCGGCGTTGATGATCGAATCCGGCGGCTACAAACGCTTTGACAAGCTGATCGTAGTCCACTGCGATCGCGAAACTCAGATCGAACGTTTGGTGCGACGCAAGCAGATCACCCGCGAAGACGCCGAGCGCAGAGTCGCGGCGCAAATGTCGTCGGATGAAAAGCTGCGCTATGCCGATTACGAGATAGACACCTCAGGTGGCTACGATCAGACTCGCAAACGCGTCGTCGAGATCCACAGTGAGTTGAAGCGGCTGGCCCAGGCCCGGAAGCAGTAATCAGGCTCTTTTTTGTTTTATCGAGAATT
>CAZOOE010000345.1:0-3071 GCA_964581275.1 uncultured Clostridia bacterium | reverse complement strand
TCTCACGCTGCTTTTTGGAAGTGTCTATGTCTTGATCGTGATCGTGCCTTTGCGCCCGGACGTACCTGGGTTGGGTGACACCGAATAGGTCACGACACCATTTCCAATACCGACCGATGCAGAAGTAATCGATATCCAGCTTGCCTTGCTCACTGCTTGCCACGCGCAGCGCTCATCGCCAAAAACGTTCAGGCTGCCGGCGCCACCTCCCGCCGAGAAAGATTGAAACGTCGGGCTTATCGCGTAGCTGCAGGCATCTCCCAAACCGGCGTCTTGCACTACGGTTACGATGAGCCCGGCGACACTGATCGTTCCAAGGCGGGAGGATCCGGTGAAGTTTTCTCGTATCTCAAGATCGATGCTGCCGTTACCGTTGCCGCTTTCGGCAGACACGATGGTGATCCAGGTATCTGCCGTGTTAGCGGCCCAGCTGCATCCGGTCTGAGCACCTATGTTGACTCGTGCAGAGCCACCGCTCATCGGAACGAATATCTCAACCGGCGAAAGGAGTAAGGCGCAAAGTGGCACACGCCACGCTCCACGGCCGTGAGTGAATGCAAAGACGCTCCTGGCCCCTGGTGAGCCATTTACCGCCAGCGCTTCCGTCGCGACGTTTGCAAAGCCGGTACTCTCGTGCGCCCAGTTTGCTCCTCCGTCGAGAGTCACAAACACCCCAAGATCGGTTCCAATATAGAGCCTGGATGAATTGCCCGGATCGACAACCAGCGAATGAACCGGGATATCTGGAAGGCCGGTCACGCCTGTCCCGTCGATTCCAACCCAGGTAGCACCAGCGTCGGTGCTTTTGTAGACGTGTCGATCCGCCGGGATCGTGTTGAACGTCGAATACGTCGCGTATGCAATGTTCGCGTTGGCCGGATCAAACGTAGCCGACGAAACAAAACCGTCTCTCGGTTGAGCAAACGGCCAGGCGGTGTTTTCATCCGAGGTCAGACCGATGTTGGTTCGATGAATAAACCCATCCATGGTCCCGGCAAGTACGTTGTTCGGATTTGTCGGTGCAACCCCAATCGCGGTGACGGTTCCAAAACCGGCCACAATGTCGCTGGCTTGACTCCAGTTCGCCGCGCCGTCGCTGGTTCGCCACATGTAGAGGCCACCGGTCCAAAGCCGCTGCGGGTTGCTTGAATCCATTACGAAGGGCGCGATGAACGAAAAATCCAGGAAGCTTTCAGCGATACCGGTGACCGCATCAACGAAAGTCGCGCCGCCGTCCGTGGACTTCTGTATCGAGAGGAGAATGTTCTCAGCATAAAGCACGTTGGTGTTGGTTGGGTCGATTGCGACGTATCCGCCATCACCGCCTAGCAGCGTACTCCATGCGTTCGGTGCTCCGTCCGACCCCCTGGTGACGCCGTTGTCCTGCGCGCCCCCAAAATAGGTCGCGCCGTTCGGATACGACGCCCCGTGATAGAACTGCGTTACGCCGTAGCCGTTGTTAAGATTGTTCCACGGCACGCCGCTGATCTGGTTGCAGACCGCGATCTCACCTGTCCCAGTTGCTGCGCGCGCGTCGGTGGTGACGAACAAGCCGCCGTCATTCCCAACAAACATAGTTTTATTGGTTGTGCCGTTGTAAGCGGGATGGAACACGATCGCGTGCTGATCGGCGTGGCAATAGACGCTTGCAGACGGGTCGGCCCACCAGTGCGAGGCGATACCCCAGTTTGCGCCGCCATCATCAGACCTAAACAGATCGATGCCGCCGGCCCACACTCGATTTGAGTCCAGCGGGTCAACCGCGATGACGTTGTCGTACCAACCCTGGTTCACCAGCGCCTCAATCTCACCGGTGCACTCCGTAAAGAAAGCAATGATCGGATTGGAGAGCAGAACGGTGTTTAGCTTAACCGGGTCGGTGTTTCGCACTTGTGCGACCCAGTTCGCACCGCCGTCTGTCGATCTGAATACTGCATATAGGCCGTTATCGAAAGGGCCGCCTTCAAGGCTCGAGGCAAGGGCGTAGACGACAGCCTGGTTTGAAGGAGCAATCGCTAGCGACGTGCGGGCCATGCCAAGTTCGGCCAGCACTTGCGTCCAGGCCCCGGTACTCTCCGCATTCGTTTTGCGGTAGACCGCGGTCGCAAAATCAAACGTGCCGCACGACGCCAGCAGGTAATCGGTCGGCTGATCCGTCCGAATTACCAGATCAAGGCAGCCGCCAGTCACATTAGGGTTTAGAACCCGCGTCCAGCTTGTACCGCCATTTAAGCTTCGCCACACCCCGGTTCCTGTCCCCGCATAGACCCGCTGATTGTTGTTTGGGCTGACGACGATGTCGTTCACGTAGTAAAAGTCAGAAGTGTTTGTGCTTGTAAGGTAACTCCAGCTTGCGCCTTCGTCGGTTGACTTGAATATTCCCGCGCCTCTCACTGAGTCATCGTTGAAATATCCTTCGCCAGTGCCGGCATAGACAACGTTAGAGTTCGAAGGATCCATTGCCAGCGAGTTGACGGCGATGTTAGGCAGCAAGTCGGCGATTGCTGTCCACGACGTCCCGGCATTGGTTGTCTTCCAAATGCCCCCGGCAACGCCCGCGGCAAACATGACGTTGGGATTTGAGGGCTTCACGAGCAAGGCCCTCGTTCGTCCGCCGACGTTGCCGGGCCCCAGGTATGTCCATTGGCCGAGCACTGGTCCGCTGGTTTGGTCGCGCGCTCCCAGAAACCGATTCAGTCGAGTTGAGTACGCCGGCATCTGCTTCACGTGTTCAATGGCGTTGAGGTATCGCTCGACCGGGATCGGTCCTTTTTTGAGAGGCGCTCGTTTCAAGCGGTAGAACTCGCGGGCCTCAGCGGGACTATCGAACCCTTTGGGCCGGATCTTGCGCGAACCCGCGGTTGGACCGGAACCGCACAGGAGACTTGCAAATAGAAACAGCGAGCAAACGGCGACGGTGGGCGCGTTTTGCTTCGTACGTCTCCTGCTGGAAGATGTCTTCTGTGCTGCGGCTGTCTTCACTCGCAGGCTCCTTGTGGGACGAACCTATCGAGTTTCAGGAGGGGCTTTGCGACGGAAGAACTTCGAGCTTGCGGCGATGCTATCACAAC
>CAZOOE010000344.1:0-7405 GCA_964581275.1 uncultured Clostridia bacterium | reverse complement strand
CGGCGTCCTCATGCCAATTTAACGGGGAAAAAACAGGCGTAGACATGGCCGGGAAGTTAACCGTAACGCCAAGGGGCCAATGAAGGCGACTCTAACCCTAAGGACCCGTCACGTCGTAGCGACGACTTCTTGAAGCACCGAAGCGTTCGTAGTCCGGCCTTCATCAGGCGGAAGTTTGTATCCTAGCTCGATAGCCTCACTGCAATGATACGAACCTCCCACTGAAGTCCGGACTACGAAATCCCATAGGAGATATTATGCAAAAGAAAACGATGATGATCCTGATCATGGCGCTCGGGCTTGCTGCTGCCGGCGCCGCGTCAGTGAAAACGATTCGAAGCCGTACCGTAATCGCCAACCCGTCGGTCGAGCCGAAGGCCACGGTCAAGGTCACCAGCTTCAAATTCGAGCCTAAGGTGCTAACCGTTGCGCCGGGCACCACGGTGGAGTGGGTCAATGAAGGTGGGCGTCACTCGGTCGTAGCTGACGATGGTTCGTTCAAATCCGACACGCTCAAACAGGGAGACAAGTTCGAGCACAAGTTTGATAAGCCGGGCACTTACGCTTATTACTGTGAGTTTCACGGTGAAAAAGGTGGCAAGGATATGGCCGGCAAGATCATCGTGCGTGGAAAGTAGCTGTTTCTTCGAGTCTAGAATTTATGGCAGGAGTTCAGAGTACCGACTTTAGTCGGCAGAGCAACGGAGCCGACGAAAGGCGGTACTCTGAACTCTGTATTCTGCTTTATGGCTTACTCTGAACACCTGCCAGGAACTTGCTTCGTGACCACGCGAATCTCGTGTAAGCTGTCGCCACGTGAAGACCACCGCAGAAGTAGTGATCGTCGGCGGCGGGTGCATGGGCGCAAGCACCGCTTATTACCTCACGCGCAATGGCGTCCGCGATGTCGTACTGCTGGAGCGTGAGCCGATGCTCGGAATGGGCTCGACTGGGCGCAACGCAGGCGGCGTCCGGCATCAGTTCTCCAGCGAAGCAAACGTAAAGCTGTCAATCGAATCGATCCGCTTGTTTGAGCGCTTCGAGCACGAGGTCGGGTACGAAATTGACTTTCATCAGGACGGATATCTATTCCTTCTCTCAAACGAGAAACACCTGAACGAATTTCGTCGCAACGTCGAGATGCAGCGGCGCCTCGGGGTTTACGTCGAGGTGCTAACACCGGATGATACTCGGCGGCTGGCTCCCGGGCTTGAGGTCGACGGGGTAACCGGAGCGACCTTCTGTGACCGCGACGGAATAGCCGATCCGAACGGCGTAACATTAGGCTTCGCTAAAGCCGCTAAAGCCGCAGGAGCCGAGATCTGTCGCGAAACCGAAGTGGTCGGGATCAGAACCGAAGGCGGTCGGGTGACTGCGGTCGAAACGACTCGGGGCACGATCTCAACTCGCACAGTGGTCAATGCGGCGGGGCCTTTTGCTCGCGGCATCGGGAAGATGGCTGAGCTCGACCTGCCTGTATTTCCTTATCGTCGCCATATATTCATCACTGAGCCTACTGCAGCAGACTCTCAGGTTCCAGCATCCCGAATCATGGTCATAGACTTCGAGACGACGTTCTACTTTCACCGCGAAGGAGCAGGGATCCTTTTCGGGATGTCGGATCCGGATGAGGCCTCGAGCTTCAACACGAGTGTGAACTGGGAGCTCCTAGAACGGATCTCGCGGACAGCGATGAAACGTCTGCCCGCGCTCGCCGACGCCGGAATCGCGCACGCCTGGGCGGGGCTTTACGAGATGACGCCAGACGCAATGCCAATCATCGGGCCGGCGCCCCAGGTCGAAGGCCTCTTCATCATCGCCGGCTTCAGCGGACATGGCTTTCAACATTCACCGGCCGCTGGGCGGCTTCTCGCAGAAATGATCGCTAGCGGGCAGGCTGGTGACTTCGATATGACGCCTTTTTCTGTCGATCGATTCTTGCGAGGTCCGAGCGAATGCGAGGCTACCGTAGTTTGAAAGAGATCCAAAATGCGAGTGGCAAGAACCCCGTGTGAATTCCGCTGAACCAGTGTCATCCGTGATCTTTGAAGAACCCCTGGCTAGTGGCGCCTAGGCCACGGATGACACCAATTCGGCAGATTCGCGCGGATAACACGTTTCACTTTGCCTCGGTGATACAGGCAGCTAATCTCGCGGTTTGCTAAAGAGAATCGCTGTTCTCCACGCGACAATCGCGAGGAATGCGCCGGCTACAAGGTCAATCACATAATGTTGGTTCAAGACAACTGTCGCCGCCCACATCATGCATGCGTAAATAGCGACACCGGTGAGAGCGCGCCGATTCTTAAGGCGATGACGAAGTAACAACAACAACAACACCGGGTAGGCGCCGTGCAACGACGGAACAGCAGCGAACCACTGCGAGGCGTTCCGGATCATTCCCTGTATCAGCCTCCCGTGGATCGCCGCCGCCATGTCCGCGTGAGCGACCAGGTCGGCTGTCGGCGCCGCCATCCCATTCATGGTCACCCACCACGGTGGAGCAACCGGCATCAGCACGTAGAAAGCTATCGCGCTGAAGTTCAAGACCGTGAGTGCCCGGATGTGTCGCACAAATGCCATCCGGTATCGCTCTCTCGAAGAGCCCAACATCCACATCACCGCGATAGCCAGCGGCACTACAAACAAGTGGGAAAAGTATACGATCTGCGCCGCGCACTCTATGGTCGTCGCCAGAGTCCCGCGGTGCAAAGCCAACCACGAATGGGCCGCGTGAGCGGGGACTGTTCCGTTTGCCAGCCAGCCAAAAGCCGCCCGCTCGATCAAGAATGGATGTTCAACCGCGACGCGAGAATACAGCAACGGCTGAACCAAACGAAGGCGGTCGTACACAAGCCAAAAGCCGAACAGCGGTGCCCAGTCAAGAAAGAATGCTCGCCCGCGCTCGCCTGACAGCAACGTCCCCGGGACCGCCAACAGCATCAACCAGTGGTAACTTCGAAGGCTACCAGTCGCCAAGCCAAGGGCGAGATACGCGAAAACGAAAGAGCAGACAGCCAGTTGCCACAACTGAATCCGATGCTTGAGAAGAACGTCCGTTGACAATGAGATCCGACCACCGTTAGTTAGCTCAAATCGATCGATGACGGAGCGAGCGGCGTGCCACGACCTCGATCACAACCAATCCCGCATCTTTACGTTTCGAGCCGGCCAAACTGAAGGCTGTTTCTCAGAGTGTTGGCCACGGGGATTGTGACCCTTCTGCGGAGCTGCGTCACTCTTTGTGCGCCACCTGGCTAATAGATGCTGCACCTCTTCGTTTGCTCGCTAGACCGATTGAGTTTGAGCAAGTGATGGGTTAAAACCTGAGCGTATGCCGAACATCTACGGAGTGCTGCCGGTACTCGAAGCCTTGCGAGCCGGCGCGCGGCGCATCGATCGCATCGTGATCGCGGAAGGCGTGAGAGACGCAAGATTGCGCGAAGTGCTCGAAGCGGCGCGGCAAGCTCGAGTGCCGGTTCGACGCGAGCCCCGCATTGCGCTTGACCGGCTGACTCACAACGCCAATCATCAGGGCGTTCTGGCGATTACCTCCGCGGCGAACTATTCAGAGCCCGACGACCTCCTTATCAGTATCTCTCCTGATACGATGCTCATTTTGCTCGATGGTGTTGAGGACCCTCACAACCTTGGCGCCATTATCCGAACTGCTGAGTGCGCCGGGGCGAGCGCGGTCATCGTGCCGGAACGCAGAGCAGCTCACCTAACGGGCGCGGTTGCGAAGACTTCGGCGGGTGCTGTTGAGCACTTGCCCGTCGCGCGGGTGACCAATCTGGCTTCGTTCATCGACGCGCTGAAAAAGAAGGAGGTCTGGGTCGTCGGCGTCGAAAGCTCCGGTCAGATGGCATACACCGAATTCAACTATGCGGGCGCGATTGCGCTAGTCTTTGGCGGCGAAGGGGGCGGCCTTCATCGCCTGGTGCGCGAGCGCTGCGACGCTGTGGTGTCCGTCCCGATGCGCGGGAAGGTAACCTCGCTGAATGTGTCCGTGGCGGTTGGCGTCGTTTTGTTCGAAGCGCTTAGACAACGCGCGAAGTCCAACTGAGATGAATGGTTTGCTAGTTTGTGTTTGATCAAACAGCACAGCGGGTGTTTCGCGCAATTTGGGTTGTTCCTTGTCGTTGGGGGTGCGCCGTTGTGTCAGCCTCGGACCAGGCGCACCGACACGTACAAGACAAGGATCGCTACCAGCGTCGCCAGCGCCGCGGCTCGCGATCCCATGCGATTTCCCGGTGCGCCGTCGGAGGAGCCTTCGTAGACCTTTGCAGCTCGAGAGCTTGTGATGTCGTGAAAGCCCAACAGACCGATCATCACTATCACAAGCATCAGCTTCCAGGGGAGCCAGATCGCAATAAGCCGCTCCACCTTCTCTGGATCGAAAACGTCGCCGTTAAAGATCTGTTCGAGCCTGATCGGCGACAATCGCAAAGTGAGGTTTCCAAACCCGGTAATGAACAGCACTGCAATCGAGCCCCAGCCGATCCATCTAAAACGCCGGGCCAATCCTCGCAGAATTCGTTGGCGTTCCTCGACTGGATGCGAGAGGGCGAAGGGAACGGCCACCGCCGCGGTGTAGATGAGCCCGCCCGTCCAGACCGCAGCCGCGAGAATGTGGATCCAGACATTCAGAAAGTACATCGATTCCCTCCGTGACGGTGAAGTCACGTTTCTCGTTCAGGATCACGCTTGCTCACTGCCGCCTCAAGCTTGCTCTCGCTCGGCCTCAGCGGGAAGAGCCTCACCGTTGACCGCCGCTGCTTTCGAATGAATCGTCATCGCCACGCCAAGCGCCACTAACATGATCGCGCCGCTTGTCCAGTAAGGACTCTTCCCGTACTGTGTGCTCGCGTTTGGGTCGCGGCTGAGGAGCCATCCTCCAAGCACCGGTCCGATGATTCGAGCAAGGCTGGCGACCGAAGCCATCACACCGAGCATTCGTCCTTGCCAGGCCGCGCTCACGCTCTTCGACGCGAGCCCGTTCAGTGACGGCGTCATCAAGCTGTTGCCAACCGCGATTCCCGTGCTCGCAACAATGAGTGTCGTCAGTGTGGCGCTCGAAGGCAAGGCGAACATGCTCGCCGCAAAAATCGCAGTGCCCGAGACCGCCAAAGCCTTCTCGCCGAATAATCTCACCAGCCGGCCGATCAGCCCCCCTTGAATGACTGCCCCCAGAACGCCCACATAGGTGAACATGTATCCAGTGTGTATCGCGTCGAAGTTGAACCGATGATTCGCGAACAACGCGTAGGTAGCCGTTAGCATGGCAAACGCGATCGTCGCGAAAAAATAGGTTGCCATTATGGCCTTCAGATGCGAGCCGCCGCCCTGCTCAAGGACCTCGGTGACACTGGCTCGGCGGCGGGCCTGATTGCGATGTTCGACTGACAGACTCTCAGGCAGCAAGAAGTACAATGCCGTCGCGTTCGCAGCGGCCATGCCAGACGCAAAGAAGAAAGGGGCCTCGGCCGACACGTGGCTCATCAAGCCACCGATCGCCGGCCCAAAAATGAAACCTAGCCCAAACGCCGCGCCTATCAATCCCATGCCCTTCGATCGTTCTTCGGGAGAAGTAACGTCCGCGATGTAGGCCTGGGCGGTCGAGATATTTCCGCCGCTGATGCCGTCGATGATTCGAGCAACAAACAACCATACCAGCGTGGGCGCCATGCCCAGCACCGCGAATCCAAAAGGCATCTTCGGCGCGAAGCCCATAATCAGGAAGCCTGCCGAAGTTCCCAACAGACTCACCAGCAAGACCGGCCTGCGTCCGATTCGATCCGACAGCTTGCCCAGGATCGGCGCAAAAACGACCTGCATCCCCGAGTAAATCGCAAGCAGGATCCCAACAGTCGCTTCGGAGGCGCCGTAGCGTTCCGCGTAAAGTGGCAAGACCGGTATTACGATTCCAAACCCGACAAGGTCGATGAAGATGGTGATGAAAATGATGACTAGAGGTGATCGGCTCTTAGACATTTCGCCAGTTTGGACTTCTGAAATTGAGCCATTGAAAATTGGAAATTGCAAATTGAAAACTGCGACTTCTGGTCGCTCAGCCGCCCGAGTATCTTCAATTTTCAATCTTCGATTCTTGATTTTTGAATTTTCAATTCCCTCTTACCTACCAAACGATCTGTATCCCTTCTTGTAGCTCACCGACAGCCGACCGAGGCCTCTTGGCGCAGTGATGTTGATCCGCACCTTGTGCCAGTCGACGGGACTCGATGCGTCGGTAGGGTAGAACCCGATCGCGCATTGATGGCGCAGCATCAGCGCGATCCTCGTGTAGATGTCGCGGGTCTGGGGCTCGTCCTCAGGAGCGAAGGTCATGCCCCCGCTCCAACCGGAGAGGCTCTGTAGCGTGCCCATGCCCTGATACAACTGGCTTATACCGATTCCGTACACTGGAACATCCGACTCCTTGAGCATCTCGCGTAGCTCGCGCCCGCTGTATCGGCTGCTGTTCTCCTCCCCGTCCGAGATGATCAGCAGCGCCTTTTTACGATGCCGCCCCTGCTTGGCCTTCTCGATTCCAAGGTACACTCCATCATATAGCGCAGTGCTGCCTTTCGCCTTCACGAATATCACGCGGCTCATGATTTCGCTTGGTGAGCTGGTGAAGTCCTGAACGAGCTTCGCCCGATCGTTAAACGCAACGATAAAGTACTCGTCGTCTTCGTGAGACGTATCAAAAAACTTGCGCAGCGCCTGGAACGAACGCGAGGTCAGGTCGTTCATCGAGCCGGACACATCGTAGATTATTCCAAGCGTCAGCGGCGCGTCCTCATCGCTGAAGTGCGCTATCTCTTGCCGTACGCCGTCGTCGAAAACCTGGAAGTTCCTCTGTTGAAGTCCGGTCACGAACCGTCCGAGCGGATCTGAAACCGTGACCGTTAAGCTGACCAACCGGGCCTGGAGTTGAATGTTGTCCTTTCCTTCCTGACTTCCGGTGTCCGGCTTCCCGGGATCCGAACCCTTTGCCGGTTTTCTTTCCTGGGCTGTGCCCGCAGCGGCGGGTTGACCTTGCCCGCCGGGGAATATGTTGAGCGCCGTTGAACTAGTTGCGAGGAGAGAAACGACAAAGAGACCGATGGCTAGTCGATGCATCGCTTGACCTCATTCATCGTCCTGAACGCAGTCCAGTGTAAATACTAGATCAGAATTGAGCTTGCTGAAAGATGTCGGGATGAGGGCGATAGGTTTTCATAGTTGCCCCGTTGGTAGTTCGGCCTTCTTCAGGCGGAAGCTTGTAAGGAACAAATGATGGGCGACGGACGACCGCTCAACTCTCAACTGTCATCGGCCGTTACAAACTTCCGCCTAACTAAAGGCCGGACTACGAACTAAAACACTTGCCAGGCCAGTCGCAGCAAGTCCCGCTTGAGCG
>CAZOOE010000343.1:0-7417 GCA_964581275.1 uncultured Clostridia bacterium | reverse complement strand
TCATGTGTTTGAGAGTATTGGGTATTGGTCATTTCGAAGCCTGGTTACACAGTCGAGGGCGGTGCCTAAACTCATTAGTCCCCATCCTTGACGGCTGCCGGGTAGTGTGTCGCCCGCCCCGACCCCAGTCATATACGATGCGGAGTTGCTCAAATAAGCCTTGAGCAAGGCCGGGCTCGGCGCGTGTCCTACATACTGTTGGAATTGCTGGCGGACGATCGCGGCGCCGCCGGCCACTGCCGGAGCGGCGTGGCTGGTTCCCGACGACCATGTATAGAGAAACTGACCGGCCGGATAATTTCCAGGGCCGCACACGCCGCTGGCGTTGAAAAATCGGGCTTGTGACCTCGCGCCTTGTATGTGAGTGCCAGGCGCACAGATGTCCGGTCTGGTCCGTCCGTCGGCGGTCGGTCCACCGGAGGAAAACGATATCAACTCGTTGATATCGTCTGCGCCAGTGGAGTCAATCCCGCACCCATCTAAGCCGGCTCTTAGGCTTTCGCTGGCCCCTACCAGAATCGTGTTCTTTGCGGAGCCGGGTGAGGTCAGGTGGCCGGCCGGCCCCTTGTTGCCGGATGAGAAGACGACTGTCATCTCTTGATTCCCGGGGACCGTCGACTGAGCATCCCTCACAAGTGAATCGTATGTTTGGCATTCAATGGTGTATGCATTGTTGTATGTTCCCCAACTATTCGTCGAGATGCGCGCGCCGTCACTATACATTCGGTCCAACATATCCGGGAAAGAGGGATTGGTATAATCCGGCGCGAATATCTGGGTCACTCCAAGCCGCGCGTATGGATGAACGCCGAGCCCGAATCTGTAGCCGTCCGGGTCAACAAATGGAAAAGTCGAGTCGACGTTGTAGCCACCGACTATTGAGGCATTGATGGTGCCGTGTCCGGGAAAGTCCTGCGGCGGGTTGTCTTGATCTATAGCTCCCACGAAACGAGCGTAGGCGACGCGCGCCAGACCCGAAGAATTCAAGAAGTCCTTGTGCAGCACTTGAGGATCGAGGGATCCCTGATCGATCCCTGTGTCGGCTACGTCGACTATGAAGTCGGGCGTCGAGGTGATTCCCTTGGACTGAAGCCAGGCAAGATAACTCGACGCAGAGGTCTCGCCACCCGTGAGCTTTCCGGCAAGTATAAGTCCTTGTTTTTCGTCGTGCAGCACGGGCTCGCTCCAGGGCTCGATCCAGACTACATTCCTCATCCGCGCGATTTCTGCCAGGCGTCGAGCCTGAACTCTTACGCGGATGTTGACGTAGTTCAGAACGCGTGACGGCTGACCGACGACTGACGCCGATGATCGAGAGACCAAATTCTGGACCTCTCTAGCCGTGTTGCTGGTGGACACGAGTTGTATCGTCGACGTGACTTCTTCCTCAGAGTCAATCGAGATCTCCGGCGCGATCTTGTAAGCAGGCTTGAAGGCCCCGCTCCATTGAACGTGACCGCCCTCAGACTTGAGGCTGTTGATGCGCGACAAGCCGGCGGCGCCTGCGCGAACCAGGTACGCGTTGTTCGGAATGTAAGATACTATTTCAGAGCAAGCTCTTAACTCACCGACCCATTGCTTCTTGATGGGTCCGACAAACTGCACTAGGTATAGTTGCTCGTCGCCCGGGTCCGCCTCGCCGAGCGCGCTCGCCGAGACGCTTTCGCCTTCGGTGGTGTCGAAGGCTCCCGCGCGGAGCAACAGTACGTTGAGGTCGTCGCGGACACCCGAGCCTGAGGCGGACCGCGTGCTTACGGAATCGCCCACCGCGCGAGGCGCGCTCATCAGTACGAAGGCGCCGTAGTCTTCAATGATCGAACCGCCATCGGCGAGGATCGAGTCGCGAAACACCTGCTCGTTGGCTTGGACGATTACTTTGTGGGTGAATGAGCGACTGCGATACGAAGCATCGAAGGTGGTCCGATTGTGCTGCGGCGCGGATGAATCTGAGTAGGCGCCGAACTTGCCAGCGAACATCAATCCAAAGGCGAAGAGTGCAATAGCAGCTAAACGATAGAGATTTCGAGCCATTGTTCGCGTGCTCCAAGTTGCGCTGGGTCCGGTCCCGATTCGGAGTCTTGGCTATGAACGGTGAGGAAGAACTGACGACAATATCCCTTGTCCGAATGTGCGAGCCCTTGTTGCGCGTTCCTCAGATTAGGACCAAAGGGGCAAAGCCAATCGAGTACACAACAGGGGCAACCTCAATAGACTGGGGGGTGTCGTCAAGTTGTGTCGATGGTAAGGTGGGCACTGAGGAGTGTCAATAGTTTTTGCCGCTTAGGTGGATGAATCCCATCCTGTTTTCCGCAAATCGAACTGTCGGTAGTGATGTCCTTATTGTTTAACAAATTTGTACCAATTTGTTTTAGAAAGTAACGGAATCGTAGTTTTCGTTTAAATTGGGTACTCTTGCAACTAATGGTCCTATGACGAACCCCAACACACTGATGAACAGCTCGTTGTTAGCCATCGCAGCCTCGATAAACTCTCCCGTCGAGGCGCGGCTATTCGCCGAGTACGGGGCTGTGTTTGCAACGACCGCAGCGGCCCCGCCGGCGATTATTTTTGACAGCGCCGACCAGGTGGAAGAATTCCAGTCTTCTCTTTCTTTAGGCCGGGCGGTGTTCGGCGATCACGAGATACAGCTTCAAGCTGTCGCCCTGAGAGCTTTGTCGGCCGCCGCATCTGAGATCGCCGATCGAGGCGGCAGCCTAACAGCGAGAGCGGCGGACGCTGGAGGCCGCACTTACACCGACACTGTGAGGTTGTGGACACGAAACGTTACTCGCGGACTTGAGCATTGGGAGAGTCTGGACCAAATCACGCCGGAACGGGCCCAATCGATTCGCGAGTTGGTCGCCGTCGAGCAGATAGCCCCCATTCTCGAGGTGGAAGAGAAAGAGCAGCTCTTCTTCGGGACGTTCTTTGATAGGTCTATTCTATATTCTGTCGCAGCTCCTGGAGCATCCCAGCATCTGTCGATGCTGGCGTTTGACGTTGCTGAATACCTGGATTGCGAGGTTGACCGGGTACTCGCTCGATACGGCTGGTACCGGACGGTGCCGAACGACCTTCCGCACTTCACTTATCTCGGTCACGACCTGGGAGCGTTACCAGGCATTGGACTCCGTCGTATCGAGGGCAAACACGGAGAGCGCGTGTACGATTTTTGGACTCCGAACATCGACCGTCTACTGGACAGTTCTGAGCGCCCGCAGGTCATTCCTGTCTCATCGCTGTGATATGAATGTTGATTGTAAGCGCTCCGAAGTGCGAGGAGAAGGTTGAGCATGTTGCTCTCTAGGCATTAGTTAGTGTCTGTTTCTTTAGAAATATCCTCGAAACCGACCTTACTTCGCATTGGCGGGGCGTTTTGCGCGCGGGTCTGGCACGAGGGTTGTAGTTACTGGAAGCGAGTTCGGATATTAAATCTCGAACACTCACAAGCGTCCACAGCTCGCACGCTCGCTTATTGAATAATTTTACAAAGACGCGTGGCAGCTAGAGGCGGTTGTTCTGGGAAAGAGGGAGTCTTGAACTCCCTCTTTTTCATTTGGATTCTGCCGGTCATCCAAGAGGCACCCGGTCGATCTGCTTCGGCTCTACCTTAGCGAACCGATTGCATTGACGTGAGTGCTGCGGAGCGGCCCGCTCGCCGTCAGGTAGACTGTGCAGAATGCGGCTGGTTAAGCGACTAGCAGCTCGATAGAGAGAAAGGGGATGGCACGATGCAGCGAGCAGCCAACACCTCCAGACCGGGTAGGATCCTGGTGGTCGAGGACAATGCAGATTCGCGTGACCTTCTCGCCAAGTTGCTAGGGATGAGCGGCTACGAGGTCGTATCCGCGTGCGATGGAGAGAGCGGATATAACGCGGCGCTCAAGCAGATCCCGGATCTTATCATCACCGACATCAACATGCCGCGAATGGACGGGATAGCTTTGTTGAAGAAGGTTAGACGCCAGAGTCCGCTCGCCAGGACTGCGGTTTTCGTAGTGACTGCGTTCGGACGCGAAGCAGCGCGGGAAGCGATTGAGGCAGGAGCGGATGCGGCTACGGCGAAGCCCTTCGACTTCGAGTCCTTCGTGGAGACGGTTAAGAGTTTGATCTTTGCACGACAGAAGCTCGTTGGAAGCTGATTGGAAGACGAACTCCCGCCGGACGCGAAGGGAAGGTGAAGGATCACTGCGCAGGTTTTGCGCGAGCTTTTGCCGCTTGCACCTGTGACAGAATACTAAGAAGCAGCGCTGAAGGTTCCTTCTTGCTGCCGCGGGTGAGTTCACCGGCCTCCGCGGTCAGTTTTCCTTGCAGTGTACTGAGAGTAATATAAAAGCGACTCTGGTTGCCGACCTTGGACACGTCGACGAACAACGACCACTCATGCTGATCCATAAGCCGGGTCGTAATCGGCGTGGCTGCCCCGACCTTTTCATCCGTTAGCGCGAATGCTTTTGCGGCTTCCAAAACCGCCTGAAAGACCTCGATCTGCTGGAGAGTGAAAGTGCCCGCAACGGTCTTGGGCCCTCCGTCAGCCAGCAAGACACTAAACATTCCGCTCGACCCTTCAACTGGACCGATGAAGAAGCTGGGACCGGACGGCGGCTTTCGCAGGCTATCTGCGTTCAGCTCGACCGGTCTCTGCGGCTGCTTCGGTTTCTGCGGTTTCTCTTGAGCGACCACCGCAGCAGCAATGAGCAGCGTCAGCAATCCACCTGCGACCCTCTTGGCCATCACTTTCATTTGCATCCGTTCTTTTCCTCGAATCCTCTTCGCAAACGCGCCCAGGGCGCATCTTGGTTCATTCATATCGTCGAGATGGGTTCTTCCTCTCGGGGAGGCGTGATCGGAGCGTTGATGTTTAGCGTTTCCGCGGCGACCGCAGCGCTCGCGGTCTCGCTGGCGCGGCCGCCTCGCGCAAGGTAGATGATCCCACCAGGCAAGCTTGTTACAACCATAATCCCCAGCCACAGAAGCGAGAGAGTGGCCGCCTGGTGTGGTTCGGCACCCACAGACTGAAACAATAGTATGTAGGACGCCTCCCGCCAGCCGGCTCCGTTTACCGACAATGGGATCATTCCAATTAGTCCTATCGCCGGTATAAAAACCATGTAGTCTATCCAACCGTGCAGGGTTCGTAGCCCAATAGAGTTGGCGGCAAGGATGTTGACAACTGCGCAGCCAATTTGCACGCCCAGGGATATGATCAATGTAGTTACGCCCAAGCCCCATTCACCCCTGTAGGAGTTGACTGAGTCGAATAGACGTTCAACCTTCTCGTCGGCCTTCTTCATCTTGAACAGACTAAGCAGACGATGAAGGAGGCTATAAGACCGGCGATAGAACAGCGCCAGGTTTGCTGCGATGAATGCGATACCGACCAAGCCAAACAGCGGCGCCAGGAGAATGCCGTTTTCAGGAGGAATGCGAGTTCCGCCGTAAGCTGCCACGACCGTTGCCGCTACCAAAAGCCCTCCCATACCGATGTCGCGATCCAGGAACACCGAAGCCGTTGAGGCGCTCAGCCGGCCTGTTTCCTTGTGCAGATAATAGACTTTGAACACGTCTCCGCCAATCGCTGAGGGCAGAAAGAAGTTGAAGTACATTCCCAGGTAGTACAGGGAAAGGATCTTCGGGAAACCGATATCAATGTCCAGAGGCTTGAGTAGCAGGTACCATCGATAGGCGCTGAGCGTCTGAACCACGAAAAAGACGGCTACCGCCGCGACCAGGTATGCGATGTTGGCCTCTCTCAAGTTCGCCCAAAGATCGCCGATTCTAACAACCCTGGTGAAGATATAGACCAGAATTCCGACGCTAAAGACGACTTTCAGAAGTAGCAGGCCACTCTTCTTCATTGTATGACGTTTGTTCCGCCTTTGTTGGATATTAGCACCACGCGGGGGAGCTCAACACTATCAAGAATACCCTTCAACTTTACTTGAAAAATCGGCTGACTGGCAAGCACTCGTGTCTCGGAGAGCACTCTTGTTTTGAGCGCCTCATAATCGGCAACGGTCATCAGGCAAAATACGTCTTTGTGTGAAGCGAAAACAGCCTCGATCTCCTGTTGCTGGTAACATTCAAAGATTGGCCTGCGGAGATAGAAGGCCATGCTTGGATAGGCTGTCCTGTAATAGCCAACCACAGAATCAGGGCCTGCCTCGGCAGTTATTACTTGGCATAGCGCGCGAACCGGCTTGAAACGCTCAAAGTCCGGAAGCGCCCACAATACGAAAACCCAGTTGCATGCTGCCACGCTCAGCGCGGTCGCAAGCAGAGCCGCGCGCGATTTCTTGATAAGCATCGCCGCTACAGCGGTGATGCCCCCAACAATCGAGGCATAGCGGATCAGGTTCGCGCCGGCGATCTGGTAAAGTTGGGACCCGCTGCCAAAAAGGTAGAAAATAACCGAGCCCGCTCCGGCTATCGATACCGCCACCAGCACCACAGTCGACCGCATCAAGCCTTTCCGACCGAAGCCCTCGCCGCCGATGAAGCGTCCGAGCAGACCCCCGACCAGCGCGGCGGTTGCGGGATAGATCGGCAAAATGTACAGGTCCTCCTTGCTCCTGGAGAGGGAGAAGAACCCTACAATTACGATAATCCAGATTGCGAGCAAAACTGGGCCGCTAGTGTCGGAGGACCACTTCCGCTTGTTGTGTTTGATGTCCCGGAGGCTTTGCGCTCCGAACCACACAAGCGGAATCAGGAATAGCGACCAGGGAAAGAAGTCGCCGACGAAAGCGGGGATGTAAAAAAAGAAACCCCGCCGCGGACCCCAAACGGAGTGCGCGTATCGCGAAAGATTATCCTGGAGAATAAAAGTTTCGATGTGTGTCCAGCCGTGCTGGAAGTAGATCGCGGCGTACCACGGCAGCACAATCGCCGCCACGATAACGAATCCAGTCGGCAGCATCAGCTCGCGAAGCGTCTTTAGCCGCCGATAGAGCCCAAGGTAGATCACGAGCGCGAGCGCAGGCAATGCGGCAGCCACCGGCCCTTTTGTGACGACGCCGAGACCAATCGCAACGTACATCAGGATCAGATAAACTCGCCTCCGTTCGGGCCTTCTCTCCGCAAGGACGAACGCCAGCAGCGCCAACGCCATGAACATAGCCAGGTAAACATCGATCATTATGCGCCGCGAAAACATCAGAAAGCGCGGGGCAGTCGCCAGCCCAATTGCCGCCAGCAGTCCCGCATCCACCGAAAACAAAATGCGACCCAGGGCATAAGCGGTGGCAATCATCATCATCGCGCCCAGCACGATGGGTAGCCGCTCGCTCGCTTCAGATACTCCGAGCGTCTTGTAAAACGGAGCGACTATCCAGTAACTGAGAGGTGGCTTGTTAAGACGAGCGCGATAGTTGAACGTCGGATTTACGTATTCGCGGGATTCGATCATCTCGCGCGG
>CAZOOE010000342.1:6927-7420 GCA_964581275.1 uncultured Clostridia bacterium | reverse complement strand
GCGTGCCACACGAGAGCGAAGGCGAGAGATTACGCTTTTACGGAGTACGGAAAGCGGTGAACCGGGTCAGCCGCGTCCTATGACCGAAGTCTGCGGCGCGTGCTGGACAGTGATCGAGAGGGGACCTATGAGCGCGCCAACCACAGTTGATGTCGTTCACCAGTTTGCCGGTGGACCAGTACACCGCAAACTGCTGATTTCGGGGCAAGGATCGTCGTGGACCGCTCCGGAAATCGACCGATCGGAGGTTTGAATGAAAGCTTACTTGAAGAAGCACAAGCTACTCATTGGCGTGATCGTCGGGAGTTTGGTGATTGTCGTTCTATTTCTTTCCTTCGGCCGGTCGAAAGCTAAAGAGACGCCGCGAGCGGCTCCGCTCGATGTTGAGGTAGTTAAGGTCGAGCAAAAGGATGTCCCCATCTATCAGGAATGGATCGGCACGCTCGATGGCATGGTCAACGCCGAAATCCGAGCGCAGGTATCTGGCTACCTG
>CAZOOE010000342.1:0-6917 GCA_964581275.1 uncultured Clostridia bacterium | reverse complement strand
TTACACAGAAGGTTCTTTGGTCAGGAAGGGGCAGTTGCTGTTTGAGATCGATGCGAGGCCCTTTAAGGCGGCTCTTGATCAGGCTAAAGCGGAACTCGCCAGGGCTGAAGGGCAAGTGACACAAACTGAAGGGCAACTCTTACAGTCACAGGCGCAGCTGGCCCAACGTCAGGCCGATCAAGGCAGGACTCAGCTTGATGTGGATCGCTACACGCCGTTGGCGAAGGCGAAGGCAATCACCGACCAGGAGCTTGACAATGCCGTCCAGGCCAATCTCGCCGCCAAGGCTCAAGTCAAAGCGGCAGTCGCAGGGGTCGAGACGGCGAAAGCCGCTATCATTGCCGCCAAAGCTGCGGTGGCGGCGGCCAAAGCCGCGTTGCAGACTGCTAGTCTCAATCTCGGCTTCACCAGAATCACTTCTCCAATTGATGGCATCGCTGGCATTGCTCAAGCGCAGGTGGGCAATCTGGTCAGCCCGACCAGTGAAGCTCTCACCACTATTTCGACCGTGGATCCGATCAAGGTCTATTTCACTCCTTCCGAACAGGAGTATCTCAACTTTAATAGAGCTAACCCGACTCAAAGCGAATTAGAAGCGGCACGCAGCAGGCTCGAACTGGAGCTGGTCCTGGTTGATGGCACAGTTTATCCCCAGAAAGGGCGGTTCTACGTCCGGGACCGGCAGGTGGATCAGAAGACCGGAGCGATCAGGGTTGCCGGAGTCTTCCCGAACCCGAGTGACCTTCTTCGCCCCGGCCAGTACGGCAGAGTCCGCGCGGTGATGAGCGTGAGAAGAGATGCGCTGATCGTGCCACAGCGGGCCGTCAGCGAGTTACAGGGCAGCTACCAGGTAGCCGTTGTGGGCGATGATAACAAGGTGAGTTTTCGACCCGTCAAGGTCGGCAATCGCGTCGGCTCAATGTGGATCATTGACGAAGGGCTGGTTTCGGGCGAACGAATCGTTGCCGAAGGAACACAAAAAGTCAGACCGAATGCGGTCGTAAACCCGCAGCCGTTTGTCGAGCCTTCACCCACTCAAGCGCGATAGAGAGGAATTCAGGAATGATTTCCAACTTTTTCATCCGGCGCCCGATCGTGGCAATGGTGATCGCCATCTTAACCGTCGTCGTGGGTTTGATAGCGATACGGCGTCTGCCATTGGCCCAGTTCCCCGACATCGTGCCTCCGCAGATCATCGCTTCCACGACCTATACCGGAGCCGACGCGGTAACCATCGAGCAATCGGTTGCCACCCCGATCGAACAGCAGATGAACGGCGTGGACAATATGCTCTATATGCAGTCGACCAACGGCAACGACGGCACGATGCAGTTGACTGTTACGTTCCCCATTGAGACCGACGTCAACACGGATCAGGTGAACGTCCAGAACCGCATCGCGCAAGCGCAACCGAACCTTCCCACCGATGTTAACCAGTTCGGGATTAACCTGCGCAAGTCTACTGGACTTCCGATGCTTGTGATTTCGATCTTTTCACCAGGAAAGACTTACGACTCGCTGTTCCTGGCCAACTACGCAAACATCAACATCAACGACGCGCTCTACAGGGTCCCTGGTGTCGGACAGGTGCTGCTTTTTGGCGCTACGGATTACGCGATGCGGATATGGGTCAAGCCGGATCTGCTATCCAAACTAGGTCTCGCGGTCCCCGACCTCGCGAGAGCGGTTCAGCAGCAGAGCACCGTCAACCCATCTGGCCGGCTCGGCGCAGAGCCTGTGCCGGAGAGAATGGAGAAAACGTACACGGTTCGCGCGCAGGGGCGGCTCCAGACCCCGGACGAGTTTGGTCAGATCGTCGTCCGGTCCAACCCCGACGGCTCAGTAGTGCGGTTGAAGGATGTAGCCAGGATCGAACTTGGCGCCCTCAACTATCAGCAGTCGTCGCGCATTAACGGCCAGCCCGGAGCGATCATCGCCGTCTTTCAGGTGCCAGGCTCGAATGCGCTTGAGGTTGCCGACGGGGTCAAAAAGACGATCGCACAACTGAAGGAGCGGTTTCCAGCGGATCTCGATTACGTGGTCTCACTCGACACCACGCTGCCGGTGACCGAGGGGATCCGCGAGATAGTCCAAACGCTGATCGAGGCCATGATCCTTGTTATCCTCGTCGTCTTCCTTTTCCTGCAGAACTGGCGGGCCACGCTGATCCCGGCGATCGCCGTACCGGTGTCGCTCATCGGCACCTTTGCGGTCTTTCCCTTGTTGGGTTTCTCGATCAACACGCTATCGCTCTTCGGTCTTGTGCTTGCTATCGGCCTGGTCGTTGACGACGCGATTGTGGTTGTGGAAGCGGTCGAACATCACATCGAGGAGGGAGAGTCGCCGCGCGAAGCCACGTTCCAGGCGATGAAGGATGTCTCTGGGCCGGTGATCGGTATTGCGCTGATCCTCGCTGCGGTATTCCTGCCGGTGGCGTTTATGGGCGGGATCCAGGGACGGCTGAACAATCAGTTTGCGGTGACGATTGCGATCTCTGTGCTCATCTCTGCTTTCAACGCATTGACCCTCTCGCCGGCTCTCGCAGCGCTGCTCCTCCGGCAGCGGAAGGAATCGCGAGGCATTCTCCATCGCTTCTACGACGGGTTTAACCGGGCGTTTACAAAAGCGACCCACGGTTACATCAACTGGAGCAACGCCCTGGTCCGCAAGGCTGCCATTGCAATGTTGATTCTCGCCGGCTTCGCTGCCGCGGATGGTCTCATCGGCAGACAGCTTCCGACGGGTTTTTTACCTGAAGAAGACTATGGCTACGCATTCCTGAACGTCCAGCTTCCAGCGGCCGCATCACTGTCGAGGACGGATGAAGTGTTAAAGAAGATCGAGGGAATTCTCGGCAAAACCGATGGGGTGCAGTCTTACAACACGATTGGCGGCTTCAGTCTGCTGACACGCACTTCGGCCACCTACCAGGGCTTCTTTTTTGTTTCGTTCAAGCCGTGGGACGAGCGCACCGAGGAGCAGGTTGGTGCAAGAGCAATTGTTGATCACCTGAACCGGGCTCTGACGGCCCAGGTGCCGGAGGCCATTGCATTCGCTTTCATGCCGCCTTCGATTCCGGGCCCTGGACATGCGGGCGGTTTTTCATTCTGGCTCCAGGATCGAAGCGGAGGTTCGGTCGATTTTCTCAACCAGAACCTGCAGAAGTTCCTCACTGCATGTCGCCAGCGTCCGGAGCTGGCGGGAGTCGCTTCACAGTTCTCAGCCGACGTCCCGCAAATCTACGCCGATGTGGATCGCGACAAAGTTTTGAAGCAGGGGGTTGCGGTAGCCGACGTATACCAAACGCTGCAGGCCTATCTAGGCGGGCTCTTTCTGAACCAATTCAACCGCTTCGGCCGACAGTGGCGCGTTTTTCTGCAGGCGGAAGGGGAAGAGCGACGGAGCGAACAAGACATCCGAAATTACTTTGTGCGGAACAATGACGCAAACATGGTTCCGCTTTCTGCGTTGGTCACCACGCGGAACATTAGCGGCCCGGAATACACCAACCGGTTCAATCTCTTTCGCGCCGCCCAGATTATTGGCGGCGCGGCGCCGGGTTACAGTTCCGGGCAGGCTATGGCCGCGCTGGAAGATGTAGCGAAGCAAATTCTGCCGTCCGAGATGGGCTACGACTGGGCAGATCTTTCTTACCAGGAGAGACAGGCTTCGGGGGCCGCGGCGACGTCTTTCGCCCTGTCGCTTGGCTTCGTTTTCCTGATCCTGGCGGCGCTTTATGAAAGCTGGTCGCTACCGTTCTCGGTGCTGTTGACGGTGCCGATTGCTATCTTCGGGGCCTTCGCCGGCCTGTTGCTGCGCGGCTACGACCTGAACGTGTACGCCCAGATCGGTCTGATCGTCCTGATTGGCCTTGCGGCGAAGAACGCGATTCTGATCGTCGAGTTCGCCAAGATCGAGTTTGAGAAGGGACGCAGCCTGTTAGACGCAGCGCTCGAGGGAGCGCGTGTCCGATTGCGCCCAATTCTGATGACTTCATTCGCGTTCATTGGGGGCTGCGTGCCGTTGTGGATCGCGTCGGGTTCAGGTGCGGCGGGCAGACGGATACTCGGAACCGTGGTGATTGTCGGGATGCTGGCTGCGACGCTGATCGCAATCTTTATCATCCCGGTGAGCTTCTATGTCGTTGAGAAGCTTTCGGGCGCGGAGAGGAAGCGCGAGACAGGGACCGCGCCGATAGAACCATCCCCGGCGACAGGAGACTGAGGTGAAAAAGCAGTCAGTCCGAGATCGCGAATACATCGGCAAGAAAAGCGTGCTGATTGTCGGTGTAATCGTCAGCCTGCTGACGGGCTGCACTGTCGGTCCAAAATACCGCCGGCCCACAGTCAAGTCACCTGACGTATTCCGCGGAAACGCGGATCCAACTGCGGCGCCAGACCCGAATTCGCTTGGTGATCTGAAATGGTTTGAGCTGTTCAAGGACTCGCAACTCCAGGAGTTGATCCGCACGGCGCTCGTCGAAAACTATGACATCCGCGATGTCATCGCTCGCGTCAGCGCTGCCCACGCGAATCTTGGGATCATACGGTCCGAGCAGTTCCCGAACATCGCGGCCGGCGCGGACGTCACAACGCTACGCAACTCGGCGAGCGGCGCGTTTCCCGTTCCCCCGGGAGTCGGGCTGAAACGAACATTTGGCAGCGTCCTACTCAATCTACTCTCCTACGAAGTGGATATCTGGGGACGGCTGCGCCGCCAGACCGAAGCGGCGCGCGCCCAGTTTCGGGCTTCTGAGGAAGACCGCAAAGCGGTGATGACAATACTCGTGGGTGATGTGGCTTCTAGCTACTTCGGCTTGCTGGAACTGGACGCTGAGCTTGCCATTTCTAAGCGCACGCTGGCAACTCGGGAAGAGTCATTGCGTCTGATCAAGGTGCGACAGCAGGGGGGCGTGGCGACACTGTTGGAGGTGCGCCAAGGCGAGCAACTGGTCTACACTGCCGCCGCGACCATCCCCAACATAGAGCGCCTGATCGAGCAGACCGAGAACCAGATCAGCTTGCTACTAGGTAAGTACCCCGGCCCCGTGACGCGTGGCCGCGCATTGATTGAGCAGGAACAACCGGCTTCAGTGCCCGCGGGGTTGCCCTCTTCGCTGCTTGAACGGCGCGCGGACATCAGGGCCGCAGAACAGAATCTGATAGCATCAAACGCCAACATCGGGGTTGCTAAGGCGGCCTACTTCCCACAACTCAGCCTGACAGGGTTACTGGGGTCTGAGAGCACCCAACTATCCAGCCTGTTCCACGGCCCGACACAAGTGTGGCAGTTTGTACCTCAGGTAACCCAGCCGATCTTTACCGCCGGCGCACTCAAGTCGAAAGTCAGATTGGCCAGGGCACAACAACAAATTGCGCTAATCCAATATGAAAGGTCGATCCAGACCGCCTTCAGTGATGTTTCTAATGCGCTCGTGGATTATCGCAAAGTCGGAGAAATTCGGGTGCAACAGGAACTACTGGTGACCACGTTGCAAGATCGGCGGCGGTTGGCCTACATGCGTTATCAAGGAGGAGTGGATACATTGCTCAATGCCCTCGACGCTGACCGCGATCTGTTCAGTGCCGAGCTGAGCTTAGCTCAAACCAGACGGGACGAGCTGTTGGCCCTGGTTCTGCTGTATAAGTCGCTGGGCGGCGGCTGGCAGCAATAGTCCATAATCATTGCGAATGCCGTAAGCCGTTCGCCGCTGCGTCTCAAACTACGTAGAGCAAGGTGAGGGACGAGGCAAAGACGGCAATCCTTACAGGGGCATCTCGTGGCAAGGTGCTCAGTAGAGGAACATCAATAAAGGAGAAAAATCATGGCAAAGAAACAAATTGATTCGAAAACCAACCAGAGAGTGAGCGCACAACCGCGCCTCCACCAGCGCGCTCGCGAAATCCAATCCTACGGCACAGTTAACCACGCGCTGCCACTGGACTTGGAAGAGCCGGTGCGCGTGCAGATAACGAACCAATTGAACCAGCTACTCGCGGACACGATGACGCTTCGCGATCTATATAAGAAGTGTCATTGGCAGGTTGCTGGGCCAACGTTCTATCAACTGCACCTGCTCTACGACAAGCATTACGGTGAGCAAAACGAACTGGTTGATTCAATCGCCGAGCGGATTCAATTGCTTGGCGGCGTCAGCCTGGCGATGGCCGCAGATGTAGCTGAGACCACGCAGATAGAGCGACCTCCTCGTGGTCGTGAAGAAGTCCCGGTTCAACTATCACGGTTGATCGACGCTCATCAAATCATCATTAGTCAGGCGCGGCCATTGGCACGCCGTGCTGCTGAACTTGGTGATGACGGCACAAACGATGTCGTGGTGAGCGATGTGCTCCGCACCAATGAACTGCAGGTCTGGTTCTTGAGCGAACATCTGGTGGACGTGCCTTTGGTGGAGGCGACGAAGGAGCGGTCGGCCGCTGCCGGCGGATAAGTTTTAATCGAAGGCTCAAAAGAAAACTGCGCCGCGTTTCCTGACCCAGTTCGTTTTCCGGCAATGCGAGGATAGCCAGAGGACATGAATATTCGTAGATGGTAAAAGATCTCGCTCATACAGCCCGAGGCACGTCAGCGTTTCCCTCGCTCGCGCCACTGCGCGCACCAGTGTTCCGCGCGCTTTGGATCGCTACGATCGCTTCGAATGTTGGAACCTGGATGCAGGACGTAGGGGAGTCGTGGCTGATGGTCTCGCTTACGAAGTCGCCGATCCTTGTCGCTCTAGTCGAGACTGCCGGCAGCCTGCCAGTAGTGCTCCTCGCTTTGCCCGCCGGCGCTTTCGCTGATCTGATTGACCGCCGCAAGCTTTTGCTCGTTACCCAGATTTGGATGTTAGTTGCGGCTGCTGTGATGGGAGCTTTGACTTTCGCGGGAGTCATGACGCCATCGCTACTATTGGTGCT
>CAZOOE010000341.1:0-7433 GCA_964581275.1 uncultured Clostridia bacterium | reverse complement strand
CGGAGGGCCCAGCCATTTTTTGCACCGGGCGCTTTCCTTCGCCAACCGCATTCGAACCGCGACCGGAGTGGCGCAGAATCCCGTGTCGGTAAGCTCGGTCGCGGTCGGGCTGGCGCGAAAGATATTCGAGGACCTCTCGGATAAGACAGTACTGCTGGTGGGCGCGGGCGAAATTGGCGAGCTTGCGGCGCGCAGCCTGATCGATGCCGGCACCACAAAGCTGATCGTCACAAATCGCACCGCCGAACGAGCCGAAGAGATCGCCAGCAAGTACTCGGGGGGAGCAATAAACTTAGATGCCCTCTATGACGTGCTGCCGTCGGCCGATATCGTTATCTGCTCAACCGGGGCGCCCGACTATGTCATTCGCCCGTCAGAGACAAAGCGTGCGCTCAAGTCTCGTAAGAAAGGTCCGGTGCTGTTCGTCGACATCTCGGTCCCGCGAAACATCGATCCAGGTCTGGCGGTCCTTGAAAACGCCTTTCTATTCGACGTCGACGATCTGGATTCGATCGTCAGGACGAACATTCAAGAACGCGAACGGGAGGCCCGACAGGCCGAATCGATAATCGACGTGGAAGTCGAGCACTTCGTTGAGCAACTGCGCTCACTCGATATCGGGCCGGCGGTCGTTGAAGTCAAGGAACTGCTGGCTCAGATAGTTCTGAGTGAGTTCAAACGAAATCGAAAGCGGCTTGGCGAACTGAGCCAGGAGCAGGAAACAGCTATCGAGGAAATCTTGATTCCTGCGCTGGTGAATAAGCTCTCGCATCCAATGATCGTCCACATACGCAACGCGGCACGCGATCAAAAGCCATCTCAGATGATGGACGAACTGCGAAAGATGATTCGCATCGATTAACTGGAAGTGTGGCCATTGACTCAGAAGCTCACAATCGGAACCCGCGGAAGCCAGCTTGCGCTGTGGCAAACCAATTGGGTAAAGGCCGAGCTGGAGAAGCGTCGCCCCGGCATCACAATTGAAGTCCAGGTTATTTCAACCAAGGGCGATCGGGTGCTCGACATCTCACTTCCAAAGCTGGGAGAGCAAGGCAAGGGACTGTTCACCAAAGAACTGGAAGACGCGATCTTCGAACACCGCGTGGACCTCGCGGTTCACAGTCTCAAAGATCTGCCGACCGAACTACCTGCTGGCTTGCACATAGGCGCGATATGCGAGCGCGAAGACGTCCGCGACGCGCTTGTCGCTCGGGCCGATATCAAGTCTTTCAGCAAGCTTCCGGAGGGCGCCCGCATTGGAACGAGCAGTCTTCGGCGTCAGGCACAGCTTCGCGCGGTGCGTCCAGACCTGATGATTGAGCCGGTCCGCGGGAACGTTGACACGCGGCTTCGCAAACTCGACGAAGGACAGTACGATGCGGTCGTGCTGGCGGCGGCCGGGCTTCATAGGCTCGGGCACGGCAACCGAATAACCGAACATCTCAGCGAAGTTCTGATGCTCCCGGCTGTCGGGCAGGGCGCGTTGGCGATCGAGACTCGCGAGGACGATGCTGCGACCGCGGCGATCATTCAAGGGCTCAATCACCAAGCTACGCGTCTCGCTTGCCAGGCAGAGCGGGCTTTCCTGAAGAGACTCGGAGGGGGTTGCCTGGTTCCGATCGCGGCCTACGCTCGGATCGACTCAGATGTGATGACTTTGACCGGCCTGGTCGCGAGCCCAGATGGTTCGGAGGCGATGCGCGACGAACGAAGTGGTCCATCGTTGGACCCGGAACTGATTGGAGAGCAGCTTGCGGATGAAATGCTCTCGCGCGGAGCCGCGAAAATACTCACCGCTTTTAGATACATAGTCAGTAGCCTTCTGATCGCAATAAGCTCGCTGGTTCTATTGCCTGGAGTGACCAGGTCACAAGCGCCGCCATCGCTTGGTGCCGGTGGTGCTGGATTGAGGACTGGGGTGCTGCCAAGAAGCTGGGCGACTGGCGGGCCAAAGTGCGTAGAGATTTCAGAGTTTCAAGTCCATGAATACAATGAGGACCTGTACATCCTTCGCCAGTCCGGGTGTTCTCACTACGAGAAGCCTTTCCTTTATCTCCTCTTTGGCGGAGACAAAGCACTATTACTTGATACCGGCGCAGGCAAAACAGAGGTCGCACGAGTAGTAAGAAACATAATCGACAAATGGCTGGCCCGAAATAAGCGTGAGAGTATCCAGCTAATAGTGGCCCACACTCACGCTCACGGCGATCATATTAGCGGTGACGATCAGTTTAAGACCGTACCTCAGGTTGTATTGATTCCGCCTAACTTGAAGGCGGTTCAATCGTTCTTCGGCATCAAGAACTGGCCCGAAGAGATTACGCAGTATGCTCTGGGTGATCGGATCATTGATGTCATTCCAATTCCAGGCCATGAGGTAACAAGCATTGCGCTCTATGACCGGCAAACCGGCATATTATTCACAGGTGATACCTTATATCCCGGAAGGCTTTATGTAGAGGACCCTATGGAATACATCCGCAGTATCGAGCGATTGGTGCATTTCACGCAAGAAAAACTCGTGACGCATATTCTCGGCAATCACATCGAAAACACCCGCACCCCCTATTTGGATTATCCAATACGAACCACTTATCAGCCGGACGAGCACGCATTAGAGTTGGGTCGTGCCCAATTGCTTGAACTTTACGACGCGCTTCAGAAGATGCATGGGAAGATTGTGCGGACGGCCATACGGGATTTTACAATCTGGCCGGTCTACAAGTAGCAACATTTTGTCGCTGCACCTGAGCGTATCTCGACCCTCGCCCGACTATCGAGGGAAGTCGCTGATAGACGGCGCGACCAGCGGGGGTACGGCTGAACTAACAATGAGCACGTATTCCGCGGGCCTTTCCTGGCACCGTGCGACTCCTTGGCCTTTGCTCCTGAATGACGTCCCAGAGCATGGTGACGGGAGCGAAGGATGATGCTTGATACAGTGCTCATCTTTCGGGGTCAAATGTGGACGAAATCATTCGAACTCTGCTTGAGGTCCATCACACACATAACCGAGCGCTGTCTCGCAGAGTATGACATCATAACTGTCGAGCATCGGCATTGCGATTGACTCAAGTTCGTTCTTCCACAACTCGCCTTCGTAAAATGCGTTCTTCATTCGCTCTCGTTCGGTGAGTGAAGGAAAGCTGCGCAGCCAAACGAATTTGTTGGGATTCTCAAGATCAAGCAAAGGGCCGAGTATTTTCATTCCGTGCGAGCGTAGTGCGGGGATGGCCCGCGTTTCGAAGAACTGGATGAACTCGTCGCGGCGGCCTGGCTTGATTCGATAACTTCGAACTTCCACTATCACGGTTGGCCCTCCTCAGACGCTATGCAGTATTCTGATCTGTAACCTCGTCGAGAAGGAATATAATCTCAGCTATGAACTCGATCAAGAAGGCACCTGTGGGTAACCATACGCGCCTTCGTCGACCCAATCCGGCGGGCGGTTGTCCGCTGACCGCCGCGCTGGCGGCAATCGACGATAAAAGGAAGTTGATCACCGCTAACAGTAAGATTTAACCATGAAGATTTGGGATGACAAGGAACCAGCATGCAAAATGTCAGCGTAGTTATGCCTAATTGGAATGGACTCAAGCTTCTCCCTGAATTCCTACCCTCTGTCATTGCTGCCGTAAGCAACTATCGTGATCAGTCTGGCGCGGAAATAGAGTTGCTCATCGTTGATGATGCAAGCACAGATGGCAGTCAGGTTTGGTTGGCGTCTAACTATGACCGCCACCCTTTTGTTCGAACAATCGAGTTGGAGAAAAACGTGGGCTTCGTTTGCGCGGTCAACAGGGGTTTTAACGAAGCTCGCTACCCCATAGTCTTCTTGTTGAACAATGACGTGCTAGTTGAGCCCAACGCATTGTCTCCCCTTGTAAGCCATTTTGACGACGATCAGCTATTTGCTGTTTCCAGTAAGGCATATCGTCTAGGAACAGATTTCCTGGACGGCGCAGGCAAACTCGGCCTATTCAAAAGAGGCTTTTGGCGGGTATTCCTGAATTATGACATCCTGCCAACACGTCTTCCGGAAACCCAACCCTTGTATTCCTTTTTTGGCAGCGGAGCATACACAGCCTATGATGCTTCTAAGCTCTCGGCTCTCGGGGGATTTTGTGAATTGCTTGCCCCATTCTATTGGGAGGATGTTGAAATATGTTATCGCGCATGGAAGCGCGGCTGGACTGTTGAGTATGAGCCTAATAGCGTAGTGCATCATCTAAGTAGCGCGACCTTAGGCACTGACCGCGAGCAGAAGATAAGAATGATAACCGAGCGCAACCGACTGTTGATGACGTGGATAAATCTCCATGACCGCATTTGGCTAACTGCTCACTTTTCTCAGCTGATGCTCAAGCTCTTAGGAGCAACGTTAAGCTTAGACCTAGTATATTGGCGGTCTTTCTGGCGTGCCCTCACTCAAGTTCGGGCTGTCAGACGGGCCCGCCGAAAAGAGATGGAATGTTCAGTTCGTTCAGATCGGGAGATTGCCGCAATATTTAAAGACTTAGCCGGAAGTGAATGGGTAAGTGTCATGCGCAGCGTCAAAGACTATCCTAAGTATCTGGAACGAAGACGTGAGTTAGAGACCAAGGGAACATAGTTGCGCACAAGGTCGTCCTATGCACTCTTTGAGCCGTCCACTAGATTCGCAAGCGCGGATGCAAGCAGTGAATACTGAAACACGTACCCCGATTCCAGCGCGACTGTAGGTAAGACACGTTGGCTCCCGAAGAGCACTTCGGACATTTCACCTATCAATACTTTCAATGCCATCTCGGGGACCGGCAAGAAAGCCGGGCGACGCAGAGCCCGCGCAAGCTCGCGAGTGAATTCCCCGTTTGTGATCGGCTGGGGGGCGACGCCGTTGACCGGACCCGACAAACCTGAAGTGTCTAACCCATGGCGAAAGATACCTACGATGTCCGTTTCGTGAATCCACGGGAACCATTGCTTGCCGCTACCAAGCGGACCGCCTAATCCGAGCTTGAATGGTGCAAGCATCTTTTGAAGTGCGCCGCCTCGCGAGCTCAGCACAACGCCGGTGCGCACTTGAACAACTCGAATGCCGGCTTCCGCGGCGCGGGCTGCTTCTCGCTCCCATTCCACGCAGATCTCGCTCATGAATCCGCGACCGGCGGGTGAAGTCTCTTCGAGCTGCTCGGCTCCGCGATCACCATAAAACCCGACCGCAGAACCGCTGACCAGCACCGCAGGCTTGGAATCAACTGAACACAGTCCCTCAACAAGATGCCGAGTTGTTACAACTCGCGAGTCTCTTATCAATCTCTTCTGTTGCTCGCTCCACCGCCGCGCGTCCAGAGATTCACCAGCGAGATTGACCACGGCATCAACTCCATACAGCGCAGCCGGAGAAAGCGGGCCAGCCTGGGGATCCCACTGATGAACCTCGGCGACCGCCAGGCCGGGTGGTCTGATGGCAGAACGCGACATCGCAACGACTGTGTGGCCGGCCTCGGTTAGTGACCGGGAAAGACTCCGGCCGATCAAACCGGTCGCTCCAGTTATTAATATCTTCATTCTATTGCCTCCCGTGGCCTCCGTGTTTGGAGCGGTGTCAGTGTTCGGAAGCTTAGGCAGTGCAACACGTCCTGTCAAGATAGTGCCCAGACTTTCCCCAATACGACGATCGCCTGTCACCGAATATCTTGACACAATCACGACACGTGGTCAGAATGACGCGAAATGGTAAGCGACGACGGAGTGTCTGTCACGCCGAAATATCTGATCGGCAGGGTCACCAAGCTCACGGGTCTCTCGGTAGATGTGGTCCGCGTCTGGGAACGCCGCTATGGTGCAGTACGTCCGCAGCGGAGCAGTGGCGGCACGCGACTTTATTCGGACGCGGATATCCTGCGGCTCAGGAGGCTGCGGCAAGCAGTCGATGCGGGCAATAGCATCAGCCAGGCCGCAATGCTTTCTGAGAGCGAGCTGGACGAGCTGATCGCCGAGGCGCACCCATCTCTCGAGGCGGCAGATCCATACCGCGCCGTGCGCGAGCGATTCATCGAGGCCATCCTAACGATGGATGTTGTCCAGGCGGACCAGGAGCTCGCGCGCGCTGCAACGCTCTTCCCGACTCGCGAGTTAGTAAAGAAGGTCGTCGCGCCGATCCTGGATGAAGTGGGCGAGCGCTGGGCTCACAAGGAATTCGGTATCGCGCATGAGCGGTTGGCTTCGGGCCTTGTGCGAAGCATCTTGGGGTCGCTCTCTAGGCTTTGCGCACCGGTGGATAGCGCGGGGACGATGGTTCTGGCAACGCCGTCCGGCGAGCGGCACGAGTTCGGAGTTTTGTTCGCGGGGTTGCTTTCGGCGTCGCTTGGCTGGCGCGTGGTAAACCTGGGCGCCGATGTGCCAGCGGCCGAGATCGCTTTTGCAGTTAGATCGACCAACGCGCGAGTTCTTGCGCTAAGCCTCGCGACCTGGAACCAGCGGATTGACGAGGAACTCGCTGCGATCTCCCGACTCATTCCAATCTCGACACGCGTATGGATTGGTGGCGCCGAGGCGGCGAGGCACAGAGAACTGATAAACCGCGCCAACTGGATCCTGTTGCGCGATCTTGATGAACTCGAGGACCAACTTAGAAGGTAAAGGTTCGTAGCGGGTAGCAAGGCAGTGCAGTAGCCATGATCGTCGCCATTGAAAACACGAAGCAAACGACCTGGAGAAAAGGCCCTACTAGATTGAAAACTTTGCTGTTGTTGCCGATACCTGAGATGCCGGGGCTGGTAACCTACCTATCCAGGCTCTGGAGTCCAGCTGGATCCAGACTTCAGTCGCCCTCCAAAATGAACTGAGTCGGAATTACTATTGCCCGCGAATCGCATTGAAAATAACATAGGCAAGGTCGTAGCACGGACCTGCGGCCGAAGTGGCCAATTGAGCTCGGGATAATACAGCTGTGAACTGCCACCTCAGGTGGGCACTAAGAGCTTTTCAAGGAGAACGTTTTGATGAAATCCCTTCTGGGAAGATTCGTTTTTCTCGTGTTGGTTGCGTTAGTGATGGTGGCTTGCAACGACAGTGAACAACAACGGCCGGAACAATCGGTGATGGTAACCGCCGCGAACGAAACCGCCGCAATGGCCAGGCTTCGTGCAATCGCTGCGGCCGAATCCCGCTATCAAGTTGAATCTGGTGGCGAATATGGAACTCTCGATCAACTGATTCAGAAACGCTACGTTAACGATCCGTCGAGCGGAAAGCTGACCGGCTACCGATTTGACATTCAAGTCAAGCCTGGAGGGTTCCAGGTCACGGCTGTTCCTGAGAAGTTTGGCATAAGCGGCAAGCGCTCGTTCTACGTCGACGAGACCAACGTCGTACACGCCGCCCACAAGAAAGGCGGTCCAGCCAACGCATCAGACCCTGAAACATAGGTAAGAAACAGAAAGCCGGAA
>CAZOOE010000340.1:1757-7438 GCA_964581275.1 uncultured Clostridia bacterium | reverse complement strand
CCCGCCGCTGCCGCGCTCCGAGCCGCCTCCGGGGATCGCGGCGCCGTTGAATCCCCCATCGCGGTCCATGCCGCCCATGTCGCCGCGCCCCATCGCCGAGCCGAGGGTCACGGTCTTGGCCCAAGGCGAGCTCTTGGTCATCTTCTCGACTTCCCTCTCGTTCCACTCGGTGTACGGCTTCTGATCCCAGAAGTCCTTGTCCGCCCCGTAGAGCGCTGGGGCCAGCGCCAGGGTGAGGATGAGTTTCGTACGGCTCGTCATGGGAGTGCTCCTTCGGTTGTTCCAGTTCGAAAAGCGGAATGATACAAGAAACCCGCCGGGCGAGGTACCCGTCCGCCCCGCCTTCTACGGTGCCGTCGACTCGATCCAGCGCCGCGCGCGTCGGTTGCTGCCGCCACGGCGTCACGGTTGCCAGTAAGTACCGGGCCGCGCCTCAGTCGCGGAGCGGGATCGCGTCGAGCGCTTCGGGGTTCTCGACCGACGACACGTCGACCTGCGCCAGCCCGAGGTAGCGACGCTTGATGGCGCCGCGCACGATCTTGGCGGAGCGGGTCTTGGGCAGCGCGGCCACGAAGTGGATCCGCTCGGGGCGCAGCGTCTTCCCGAGCGCCCGCACGACGGCTTCCGCGATCTCGGCCGCGACGTCGGACGTGGCCGGCGCGCCCGGGTGCGGGACGACGAAGCAGGCGACGACCTCCCCCTTGATCGCGTCCGGCACCCCGATCGCCGCCGCCTCCGAGACCCCGGGATGCCCGAACAGGGCCGCCTCGATCCCCGCGGGCCCGGTCCGCTTCCCCGCTGCATCGACTTCGAGACTCGCTCGTCCAGCCTAGCCTGTCCGCCGTTTGTGCTTCGGGTTGGTGCAAATCACCCTCACCACCCCACGGCGATGAATGATCTTGCAGTTGTCGCACATTTTTTTGACCGATGCCCTGACTTTCATTCTGGCTCTTCCTTAGACCTGACGCGGCTCCTCTGCCGGGAAAATGTCATGAACGCAAACTGTGATTTTAGCACTATGTAGCCGCACGCGGCAACCCGCGCGCGACGCGTAGTTTGGTTATGTGTTCTTGATCCGCGGTTATCACGGTCTAGGCTACCTCCACGGCCGTCGCCGCGTCGTCCAGCAGGGTCAATATCTGCGGGCCATCCTGAGTAATCGCCACCGTGTGCTCGAAATGCGCAGAAGGCTGTCCATCGAGCGTTATCACCGTCCAGCCATCGGAAAGCACCTTCACATCTTCGTGCCCCAGATTGATCATCGGTTCAATAGCTATTACCAATCCTTCGCGGAGGACCGGACCGGTCCCAGGCTTGCCGTAGTTCGGCACTTGCGGCTCTTCGTGCATCGCGCGCCCCACGCCATGACCGCAGTAATTCTTGACGACTGAATATCCGAGCGGCTCGACATACGACTGTACGGCGTTGCATACATCCCCCAGTCTGTTCCCCACCCGGCATTTCTCGATAGCCTGATATAGCGATCGCCTGGTAGCGTCGAGCAGCCTTTTCACCGCATCACTGACGTCCCCAACTGGAACCGTAACCGCCGCATCACCCACATAACCCATGTAAGTCGCGCCGCAATCGATGCCGACAATGTCCCCCTGTCTCAGCTTGCGCTTGCTCGGAATTCCGTGGACGACTTCGTCATTTATCGAAGCGCAAATCGAGCTGGGATACCCGTGGTATCCTTTGAACGTCGGGTAGGCGCCGGCGCCCACAATCATCCGTTCGGCTTCGTAATCAAGATCGCGAGTGGTTACGCCGGGAAGGACCATCTCCGACAACCGCTCCAAGACCTGCGCGACAATAAGCCGTGAAGCTCGCTTGCTCGGGTTCTCGGCTTTGCATTTTCGAATGATCATAAGAGCTAACCGTGAACCGGGAACCGATTCAGTTTGCATCAAAAGCCGCTTGCCTTCCCAAAATGCTCACGATCCGTCCGAACACCTCTTCGGGTGTCCCCGTTCCATCAACCTTATACAAGCGGCCGGATTCGGCGTAGTAATCAAGCAACGGCCGAGTCTTCTCATCATAAAGCGCCAGGCGCTGAGCTATCGCCTCTTCGTTGTCATCTGATCTGGTGAACAACGGCTGACCATCCAGATCGCAAACACCTTCGGTCTTACTCGGCATGAAGTAGATGCTGTAAATTGCGCCGCATGCGCTGCAGGTGCGACGGCCCGCCAACCTCTTGAACAGCAACTCGCGCGGCACCTCGATGCTTATGACGGTGATGCGATGGCCAAGGTCCTGTGCAATATCTTCAAGCAGCCGCACTTGCGGCATCGTTCTGGGCAAGCCGTCGAGCACGCACCCACTCCGGCAATCGGGACGGCTCAAACGAGTCTTCACAACTTCCGCAAGTATGTCGTCCGAGACCAGCTGGCCCGCCGCCTGCACCTTCCGTACTTGCAAGCCGAGCGGCTCATCGCTAAGAGCCATCTCGCGAAGAATGTCTCCGGTGGCAACCAAAGGGAGCTTTAGTCTGTCTGCCAACAGATGCGCCTGAGTGCCCTTACCCGCGCCCTGCGGTCCCATCAAGACGGTGATGTCAGGCATATCAGTCTTAGTAGCTGCGGCGTCCGCGCAGCCGTCGGCCCCGCGGACCCAGGAATCCATCGTAGTGGCGCATGATCAGTTGAGACTCGATCTGATTCATTGTATCCATCGCTACGCCTATTACGATCAGCAAGCTTGTTCCTCCGAAAAAGAAATTCACTCCGATTCCGGTCGTCAACCACGAAGTCAACGGATTGGAGCGTAGCAGATTGTCGATAGACGGTCCGATCAACGGAATGTATTGAAACTGAAACCCCTGAAGCAGGAACTGCGGCAGCAGCGCAACCAGCGCTAAGTATGTTGCGCCAACCGTCGTCAGGCGCGTCAGTATCTCATTCAGGTGATCCGCTGTTCGCTTGCCGGGGCGGATGCCCGGTATGAAAGCTCCGTTCTTTCGAAGATTGTTTGCAACCTCATCGGTGTTGAAGATAATCGACACGTAGAAAAATGTGAAGAATATTATCGCCGCGGAGTAAATGAGATAGTGCAGCGGGTGTCCCTGCCCGCCAATCTGAACCGCAACCCTTGAAAGCCACGCCCGCCACCCGCTGGTCTGCGATGGGTCGGTCCCGACAAAGCCGAGAATCGTCTGCGGGAAGGCAAGGATTGACGACGCAAAGATCACCGGGATGACACCGCCCATGTTGACCTTCAACGGCATATGGGTTTGTTGTTGCGGGATAGACTGGCGTCCGACCATTCGCCGCGCATGATTGATTGGCACCTTGCGAAAGCCTCGCTCAACAAAGACTATGCCCGCGATCACAAATACCATCGCCACCAACAATGCGATCACGCCCAACGCAGTGCCAGTTCCACCGCTTGTCAGTTTTTCATAAATCGTCTGTGTGGCGGAAGGCAGCCTCAGCACGATACCGGCGAAGATAATCAAGCTTATCCCATTACCAACCCCGCGTTCGGTTATTTGCTCGCCGAGCCACATAATAAACGTGGTGCCGGTCGCAAGCGTCAGCATCGTCATAGCAATAAACCCGACCCCCGGTGAACGCACCAGCGATCCGCTGCCAGTCACCTGGTTCTGCAGCCAGTACGCTATTCCGAACGACTGGACCGAACAAAGCACAACCGTGAGATAACGAGTATATTGAGTGATTTTTCTTCGTCCGAGATCGCCCTCCTCCTGGAGCGCTTTAAGACGGGCGCTCACCACCGTCATCAACTGGAGTATGATCGATGCGGTTATGTAAGGAGTGATTCCCAGCGCAAAGATCGAAACGACCTTAAAGTTCCCACCGGAAAAAAGATCCATCACCCCCGCAAGACTGCGCTGCAAGTCGCCGGTGTTCCAGAGTGCCGCCAGCGCGTCCGGATCAATCCCCGGCGTCCGCACGTGCGAACCGATCCGGTATATCGCCAGCATCGCAAGCGTGAAGAAAACACGTTTGCGCAGGTCAGGCACAGCGAAGATGTTGCGCACGCTATTGATGAAGTTTTCGATCATGATGCTTACCTTCCCTCAGCGTCACCGGAATTGAAAATTGAGAAATGAAAATGAAATTTGAGAATTTGCCACAACCAGGGGCTCTCAGTTCAATTTGAAATTTGCAATTTTCACTTTTTAATTTTTAATTCCAAGACCTCATTCGGGCTTGGCTTGCGGCCCAGCGACAATCGTCGCCACTCCGCCGGCCGCCTCGATCTTCCCGCGAGCCGCCTCGCTGAAGCGATGAGCCGTGATATTGAGCGCCTTCGTCAGCGTGCCCTTGCCCAGCACCGCTACCCCTTTGTATCGCGCGAGTTTCCCCTTTTTGACGATACCACGCTCGACCATAAGCTCCGGGGTTACGATATCGGATGACTCGAAGCGACGTTCCAGCTCCGGTAGATTCACTTCGATCCATTCCTTCTTGAAGATGTTGGTGAAGCCGCGCTTTGGCAGTCTTCGTTGAAGAGGCATCTGGCCGCCTTCAAACCCTGGGCGTCCAGAGTAACCCGAGCGTGACTTCTGGCCCTTGTGACCTCGCGTAGAAGTCTTTCCGTGTCCGGAGCCGGGCCCGCGTCCCACTCGCCTCTTGTTTCTGTTTGCGCCTTCCGGCGCGCCGGAGTTGTGTATTC
Source organism: uncultured Clostridia bacterium (assembly GCA_964581275.1). Taxonomy (GTDB): domain Bacteria; phylum Acidobacteriota; class Blastocatellia; order UBA7656; family UBA7656; genus Onstottus_A. The sequence continues at coordinate 2,797 of CAZOOE010000340.1, read as the reverse complement.
CTAGTGCCGTACTTATCCCCGGCTTGCGATCTCCGGTTTACACCTGCCTGATCGGAATTAATATTCCGAAGAACACTGTATTTCTAGTCGACTATCCGCAGGAGGTGCGGGACCTTCTTTACCATTCCCCGCGTCGACGCGGAGTCGGGCCGCTCAACAATCTGATTGAGCTTTGTCAGCCCGAGGCTGCGCACGAGTTCCTTGTGAGCCTTTGGTGTTGCAATCGTCGATCGATACCATTGAATCTTTATTTTCGCCCTGGCGGCACCAGTTTTTGCTCTTGCCTTCGCCATCTTTAACTCCTCACCCATGCGCTCGCATTAAACGCTATGCGATCTGCGCCTCTTCTCCCATCTGTCTCCTGAGGCGCGTAACAGCCGCCGGATCCTTCAGGCTCCGCAGTCCCTCAAACGTCGCGCGCACGACATTGTGCGGATTAGAGGAACCTATAGACTTGGTAACCACATCGCGAACGCCGACCAGTTGCATGACTGCGCGGACCGGTCCGCCTGCGATCACTCCTTTGCCCTCGGGCGCGGGCTTCAGAAGCACGCGTCCCGCGCCGAAAACGCCAAGCGTCTGGTGTGGTATCGTCGAACCCGCAAGCGGCACTCGCACCAGATTCTTTTTTGCCGCCTCGATGCCCTTCTTTATTGCAAGCGGGACCTCACGCGCTTTCCCGGAACCAAATCCAACGATGCCGTTCTCATTGCCGACCACGACGAGTGCGGCGAAAGACAAGTTCTTGCCGCCCTTCACCACTTTGGTCACGCGATTGATTGAGATGACTTGATCCTTAAGATCAAGACCCGATGCTTCTATTCTTTCCATATCTCCCCGTTCGAAGTAGCATAGACTTTACGTTGTGTCAGTGGAGGCGCTGTAGCAGCTGCACACAGACTAGCGTCTATGCTACCTGGCAATTCAGAATTCCAGTCCGGCTTTTCGAGTGGCTTCGCCGATGCTACGAACGAGGCCGTGATATATTTACCCGGCTCGATTGAACCGATCCGCTGTTCACGCTGGATGGCGCACGCGCC
>CAZOOE010000340.1:0-1747 GCA_964581275.1 uncultured Clostridia bacterium | reverse complement strand
CGCAGTAGCCGCTGACCACAGACTAGCTTCTCTGCTCCCCCCCATTTCAGATTTCCAGCCCCGCTTCTCGAGCAGCTTCGGCGAGGCTACGAACGCGGCCTTGATAAATGTACCCGCCTCGATCGAACACGACTTGCTTGATTCCCTTCTCTTGTGCGCGGTCCGCGATAGTCTTGCCGATCTCTTTCGCCGCTGCTATGTTCCCGCCCGTTCGCCCTTTCCATGCCGGCTCGGTCGTCGAGGCAGCCACGAGAGTTGCACGCTCTCCGTCGTCAATGATCTGAGCATAGATATGGTTCACGCTTCGATAAACCGCGAGCCGCGGCCGTTCAGTCGAACCCGAAATCTTATTTCGAATCCTCTTGTGCACCGCCTCCCGTATTTCCTGGCCTGTCTTTCTTCCCATTTTGAATTCACCTCAATCACTGATTGCGGCCCCGAAAATGGCTGTAACTTCAGCGACATTTACCGGCCGGTCTAGCGCCGTACTATTTGCCGGTCTTACCGGGCTTGAGCTTAAGGGTCTCATTCGCGTAGCGCACACCTTTTCCCTTGTAAGGATCCGGGCGGCGAAGACTTCTCATATCGGCGGCGACCTGGCCGACCTGTTGCCGATCCGTTCCGGTTATTGTCAGCGTGGTCTGGTACTGTTGAATCGGCTTGTTCACCCGCTCGACTTTGACGTCGATCCCTCTGGGCAGCGGGAACTCGATCTGGTGCGAGTAGCCGAGGTTGAAAACCACTCGATCCTTCTGACGCTCGGCCTTGTAGCCCACCCCGACAATATCAAGCTGGCGGGTGAACCCATCGGTTACGCCGGTCACTGCATTTTGGACCAGCGCGCGCGCCAGTCCGTGCACCGCCGCCCGGTCGTCCGCCTCGCGCTCGGCGATCAATTGCTCGCCATCGATGCGACACTTGATGCCCTCAGGAAGGGGCACCGCGAGAGTGCCCTTGGGTCCCGTGACCTCAACTGTCCCGTTCTCGATTTTGACCTTCACGCCCTTCGGTATTGCGATCGGCTTTCTACCTATTCTAGACATATCTAAACCCCAACGATCTATACTAATAGACTCGGCAGAGTAATTCTCCTCCAACCTTCTCGCGGCGAGCGCGCCGATCAGTCATCAGACCTCGAGAGGTCGACAGGATGTTGATACCCATGCCACCAAGCACTTTGGGTACAGACGTGCTGTTCACATAGACCCGGCATCCAGGTCTCGAAACACGCTCGATCTTCGACATCACCTGCTCGCCTTTTGGGCCATACCTCAGGTAGATGCGCATGTTCCGGCGAGCTCCCTCGCCGATTATCTTATAGTTGTTTATGAATCCCTCGTCTTTCAGTATTCGAGCGATCTCTACTTTGAGTTTCGAAACCGGCACGTCCACCTTTTGATGTTTGGCAGCATATGCGTTTCGCACCCGCGTCAACATATCAGCTATCGGATCTGTCATCACTTCTCCTGAACAGTACTGAGGGCTGAGTGAGAACCGCTCCCACTCAGTCCTCAGTCCTCATCGCTTTGCCCTAAATATCACCAGCTCGATTTCGTGACGCCGGGGATGTGTCCCTCAAGCGCCAGTTCTCGGAAGCATATGCGGCAAAGAGCGAACTTGCGCAGATAGGCTCGGCCGCGCCCGCAGCGTCTGCACCGGTTGTGCACCCGCGACGTGAAGACATTCATACTCAGTCCCCCCGCCTTTGCGCGTTTTACCGCCTTTTTGTTCGACTTGCCCTGCTGCT
>CAZOOE010000339.1:0-7442 GCA_964581275.1 uncultured Clostridia bacterium | reverse complement strand
AGAACGCCACGCCGCGTGGCGTCCGAGAGCGCGGCGAACGAAGTATCAAGTCGGGCGGTCATATACTGAACCATATGGTTCAGTAGCTTAACGCAAGCGTTCGCGGCATGCAAGGGGTGGCCGCGAAGAACGATGCGTCCTACGATCTCAGCAGAGCGCGCGCATCCGTGACCGGTCAGACCACCATCGCTGCCTCGGACACGACGGCGGTTACAGGATGCAGTTCCATGTTAATTGCGTCGCATCCGCAACGCTCCTGGACGAGCTCAGCTATCATCGCCGATCTCTAACAGACAAGATGCGAGAGCGCATTCTCGCGTTTGAGAACGCACAATAGCGTCGCTGCCGAACTCGCGGTTGCACCGGACGCGGCGAATAGAGGTTTATCGGTATCCTATGGTTGTCGCGCCGCGCCGGTGAACGGTGACGTTCGGTTCCCAGTAGCCGCGTCTCAGTGGTAAGATCCGAATGACAGAGCGATACACAGCGCGCCAGGGGCAATACTTGGCCTTCATCTACTACTATTCGAAGATTCATAGACAGCCACCGGCCGAAGGTGACATGCAGCGGTACTTCAGGGTCTCGCCCCCTACCGTTCACCAAATGCTTGTCAAACTTGACGATCAAGGGTTGATCGAGCGGGAGCCGGGAAAAGCCCGCTCGATTCGGCTCCTGTTGACGCGGGATGAACTCCCGGACTTGGAGTGAGGTATGGTAAAGGAGATCTATCCGTCCTCGTACGAGTGTGCCTGCGGGTACCAATTGGACTTCTGCGAAAGGACAATTCGCGATCTCAAACGCATGAGTGAGAGAGCGCAACAGAGGCTCATGGCCGACGATGAGAAGCATGTGGTTGTTTTTGCTCAGGGACGAGCCGTGGACATCCAATGTCCTACGAGCAGAAGGAAACGGAGTTGATCGTTGGCGAGTCGGGCGCCGAACTCTCGATGCAGCGGAGCGCGCGCAATGGCCTTCAAATGAATCGGTCTTGAGTGCGCGCGCCCGCTGATCGTAACGTTCGACTGTCGTGGAGCACTCGCCCATCGATGTGATAAGGTTGCGGCGTGGCCAGGCATGAGAGGATTCTGTTCCAGTTTCACGAGGTACGTCTGATGCGAATGTCTCCTTCGCAGGTTTGTGCGCCCTGCTCCGACAACTCGGTTTTGATGAACGAATTCGAGGCAGTCATCACATCTTCGCGAAAGAAGGTACCCTGGAGATTCTCAACCTTCAGCCAAAGGGCGCGAAAGCCAAACCATATCTAGTGAAGCAAGTCCGCGAGGTCATTGTTCGTTATAAAATGGCAGGTGAGATTGATGAACAATAACTACAAGTACGAAATCGTCATTTATTGGAGCGACCAGGACGAAGCGTTCATCGCCGAAGTACCTGAATTGCCCAGCTGCGCTTCAGATGGATCGACTTACGCAGAGGCTCTCGCAAGAGTTGATGTGATCATTCAGGAGTGGATTGAAACAACGCGAGAATTGGGTCGTCCAATACCGGAGCCAAAAGGCCGATTAATGTACGCGTGACAAATGCCCAAATCCTTCTGCTGCCCTCCCGCCAGTCGAACTCCGGTGTGCAGCGCGCGAGCCGGTGTTCGCCATAGTCCGAAAGCTATGTCGCGCGCCCGCTGACGCCTGGCGTTCGGCGTCACTGAGAAGTCGGTTCACTATGAATGATCATTTCTCCGAATCTGAGCAAATTGAGGCGATGTCAGCGTCCCTATCGTTGAGTCCGGACGCTCTGCCAGTATCGGCGCTGATGCCGATATTCGTGCCTGCGTCATTCTTTCAGCGCGGCAATTGGCCGGGGCCGTACGAGAGTATGCAGATTCCAGGGCTCGGGTTGACGTGGGCGTTTGAGCAGCCGGCCCAGACAATGCTTTACCTGTCCAACAAGGTTGCAAGTCATTTGAATGCGCAGCACAGGGGCTGGAGGGCAGACGCAGAGGGTAATCTCCGATTGCGATCAAAGGCCGGTATCTGCAGCGGTGTGTTCCGCAGAGGGGACGATAAGGACGCGCCGTACTATGCATTGGTGTTCATGCATTCCGATGGCTTCGGACCATCGAGGCTGTTGCTCAATCGGGAGCTCGAAGGCCTATTTCCAGCTGGGTACCAGATTGGGTTACCGGAGATGAGCTGTGGTCTAGCCCTATCAAACGATGCAGCACCTGATGAGCGGGCCAAGATCGAGGACGTGATTGACGGTTGCTACAGAGGAGGCTCTCGCCCTTTGGTTCCGGGCCTGCATGACCCACGCCTACTTCAGAGAGCGAGGGGTGACGCCGAGCGCTTGCACCCGACTGCGCGGGCGTCAAGATCTGTGACGCGCCGCGGCTGAAGCGCCGCGTTATGTCGCCACCGAGGGAAATGCATTCATACCAATCGACCTGGTGGTCAATGGAAGTCGCGCACGGCTGGCTAGCAAACGAAGACCCTGAATGCGTAACTTTCTGTCGCGCAGACGGCGTTGGACTTCAGATCAGCGCGTACAAACACGATAGCGGCTTGGTACCAGCGGACGATCTTCGCGACTTCATAAGGGAGGAGGTTTTCGACGAATCGACTCTTCAAAACGTGAGATACGGCGAATTCACGGGATCAGGCACTGAATATGTGGCTCATGGCGACTTTTGGCTGAAGCGCTGGTTATGTAGCGGACCTTTGCTTCTCTACATTACCTACAACTCGAACGCAAGGAATCGGACGCTCGAAATTGACGACGTGAATCAAATGATAAGCACGCTGAAGCCCAAAGTGAATCCCGCGTCATAACTTTGCGTGCACCGGAGACGCGCGAGTTCGTGTCTTATCAATCGGCCCTGACGCTCGGATTAATCCGTATCAACGCGCGGCCCGGTGACGCTGACGTTAGCTGGACACGAGGTCAGGTGTCGTGACAGTTTGAGCCATGCCAATCCCAGATTTCCAAACGATCATGCTGCCACTCATGCGCGATCTCGCGGGCGGTGAGCGGAGTGGCCAGGAGTCGCTAGATGCCCTCGCGTCTCATTTCGGCGTCACTCCCGAGGAGATCGCGCTTCGCATTCCGAGTGGTCGCGCGCCGAAGTTCGCAAACCGAATCGGGTGGGCCAAATCGCATCTCAAGATGGCAGGCGTCATCGAGTCACCGCGTCGCGGTGTCTATCGCCTCACAGCGCGCGGAAGGCAGTTGCTCGAGGCGAATCCCGAACGAATCAACCTCGCTGTCCTGAACCAATTTCCGGAGTACGTCGCCTTTCGAACTGGGGAGCGCGAGCCTGTTCCGCCTGAAACAGTGACTGGTGGCGGTCCGGCGATAGAACCCCGTGGCACCGATGCACGCACGCCGAATGATCTCATCGACGAGGGCTACGACCTGCTCCGACGTGCCTTGATTACAGAGCTGCGCGAACGCATCGCTGCAATGCCGCCAGCAGCATTCGAGCAGTTGGTCGTGGATTTGTTGAAGGCGATGGACTACGGCGGACCGCAGCTTGATGCCGGCATCGTCGTCGGACGGGGAGGCGACGAAGGCATTGACGGGATTATAAAGGAGGACCGCCTGGGCCTGGAAACCATCTATATCCAAGCAAAGCGCTGGCAGAGTACCGTCGGCCGTCCAGATGTTCAGCGCTTTGCGGGCGCGCTTCAGGGGCAGCGAGCACGGAAAGGCGTATTCATTACCTCGTCGTCATTCAGCGCTGAGGCTCGCGCTTTTCCCGCTTCGATTCAGACAACGATCGTATTGATCGACGGCGCTCAACTGGCCGAACTGATGATCGAGCATAACGTCGGTGTTGTCACGGAAAACACGCTCGCGATCAAGAAGTTGGATTCCGACTACTTCACGGTCGAATGATGTGTGGCGTCCAGCTAACAACGGGATCGACCGGATCGCGCGAAGCGAGTTTCTTAACATTCTTTGAGTGCCCCACGCGCGCCCGGGCATCCCTAGCGTTAGACAGCCTCAGTCGCAGGTGGTCTCAAATGAAGAAAAAACGAATCATCATCGCAGCAAGCGTTCCGTTCGTGGCGTTCGCGGTTTGCGTCTATCTCTACAATGAGCACCCGCTTACTCTAAAGCTGCTTTACGAGTGCGAAGTGGGACAAGCAGGATCCACAGCTGGAGATTGGGGACAACAAAATAGAGTTCACATTGCCTGAATTGGACGCGGCTCTCTCATCTAAGCGAATCGAGGTTGTCCTCCACTAACGGCTGTCTAACAACAACGGGATCGACCGGAGCGCGCGAATAATTTCCGAACCCTCACTTGAATACGGCTCGAGTTCCCGGTAATGTGTTCGGCGCTTCGCACGTGGATAATTTTGATTACCGGCCCGGCCCGTGCTAGTGTTACGCTTTCGCAGCGGAGGAGGAAGCAGAGATGGCTCAGTACATGCTCATCGAGTCGCGTGATCCGTTTGAATCCAACGAGGTCGGCTACTTCTACGACCTGGCCAAGGGGCTGGTCGAGGGCGGCAACCAGGTGACGCTGTTCCTCGCGCAGAACGGGGTGCTGTCGGCGCGCCCTTCGGTGCACTCGGCGGCGCTCAGCGCGCTGGCGCAGAGCGGGGTGACGGTGCTCGCCGATGACTTTTCATTGCAGGAGCGCGGCGTTGCCAAGCTGGCCGAGGGCGTCGCCGCGGCCCCGATCGACGTGGTCGTGGACCATCTCGCCGCCGGCCACAAGACCCTCTGGCACTAGGAGACTAAGCAATGTCCAAGAAGGTATTGACCATAGCGCTCATGGATGCTCCCTACGAGTCGGAGAACCTGACTACAGCGTTTCGCATTCTCGACGTCGCCGTCCGGCGCGGGTACGACATCAACGTCTTTGCCTACGAGGGGGCGTCGGGCCTGGCGTTCGTGCGCCAAGCGCCGCACCCGAACCCGATCCACGGTAAGGACTTGGCCCAAGAGAACCACCCCACCACGAAGGACCAGGTCGCTGCTCTTCTCGCCGCGGCCGAGCAGAACGGCGGCAAGGTGGACTGGGTCAACTGTGGCATGTGCGTCGACGAACGAGGCGTCAACGAGTTTGTGCCGGGCACACGACGTGGTTCGCCGGCCGATTTCCATGCCTTCGCCGAGGCATCGGACAACGTCCTGGTCATCCCGACCAAGTGAGGTGAAGTCGTGGCTAAGAAGACGCTAAACATCGTGGAGTCGGCTTATCGGGCCGTGATGGAAGAGCAGGACGACACCATCCTCTGGCTGCTCGCTGCGATGCAGGGTGCGGGCGCCGAGCACACAGTGGTGCTGCGCGGCAACGCAGTGAACTACGCGGTCGCCGGCCAAGGCGTCCCGGGCCTCAGGGTCGGCGAGTGGAAGCAGACCCAGGCTCCGAAGGTCGATCGCGATGTCCTGGACCTCATCGAGAAGCGGAAGATCCCCGTGTACGTGGTCGCCGAGGACCTGTCCGACCGTGGGATCGAGCGCAGCGAGCTGGTGCCGGGCGTCCAGCTGCTGTCACGGACGGCGTTGCCCGCGCTATTCGCCGAGTACGCGCTGGTCAACCATTGGTAGCCTGGGTTCACGGCTGAGCGAAGCAAGAGGGGCGTCCCGTTGAGGATCTCGTCCCGATAGAGACCGCCCGTCTCCGTGCGCCATCAACCTATCGCACGAGTCTAGCGTCCCATCGCCCGACGCAAATGAATGATGCTCATCCTCAACATCCTCGATAACCAGTCGTGAACGAAGGAAGAATGACCCGCCCATCCTACACAACGTCACGCCCGCTCTGGACTTGTCCCAAGTGCGGTCGGCAGTTTATTAACGCGAATATGCCACACTCCTGTGGGCACTATTCGGTCAAGAAGTTTCTCAGCGGCAAGAGCCGACATGCCATCTCGCTCTACGAACATTTCGCGGCCATCGTCCGCGACTGCGGTCCGCTGCAAATTGCGCCCGCTAAGACGAGAATCGGGTTTCAAGTTAGAATGATTTTTGCCGCTGTCAACAAACTAAGCGACCGTGGACTAGAAGCTCACCTCGTCCTGACGCGACGTTTGGAAAGCCCTCGCTTTAGACGAATTGATACGATGACACCTAAATGTTACGTCCATCATTTCATTATCGAGTCGTTGTCCGAATTGGATGAAGAAGTCAAGAGTTGGGTGCGAGAAGCGTATAAGGTTGGGACGCAAGAACACTTGTCACGCTGATGCCTTTGAGATGACCGAGTTCCCGACACCGGGTTCTTTCAATGAGAGTCGCGATCTCCGGTACGCATTGCTGTGGGAAGAGCACGCTCATCGACGCGTTCCTGCTCGCCCACAGCGACTATGTTCACGAGCCGGAGGCGTATGTTGCGCTTCAAGACATGTATGATGCCATAGGACCCCTTTCGATTGGAGTTGATCCTAACCTTCAGGGCTTCATTTTCATTCATCCAATGTTGTACCCTGCTGCCCGTGACCTCGTTCGTTCGGGGGAATCTCTCCGTGATAGTCTGACGACTTGCCTATCAGATGGGCGAGTGATCAAAGACGACGAAGCGATGACATCGCTCCGCCGCCTTCTGAGCGTACTCGCGGAAGCACTTGCCAGCCGCGCTCAGTCTCTTTCTCGCAATGCCGCCTTCAGCAATTTGAAAAACACATCGGTGTTCTGCTGAACGCCAAAGAACAATTCAAAGGCTCGGCTGCCAGAGCTATAGGCGGAGATGGGGATGTCGCTTGCAGTGTGCACGGCTTGATCTCTGCCTGCAGCTTGACCGCGAAGGTAAAAGCCGAATTGACTCTCGCCTCTCTCGATCGGCAGACCTGGATAGCCCTTTGCTGTTAGCTCGCTCTTGATGTCGTTCGGCAACAAACTGTCGCGGACTGGAAGCGGTTTTGTAAGCCATCCCTCGTATCGATCGGCGTTAGCCCCATAGCCGATGAGAACCTTTCCGTCGATATCGAATGTCTGGGGATACCCATCAGGCGCAAGTGCATACCTTGGAAAACCGGCCGCATCATAGACGCCGACGACCTTCTGCCGTTCCGGTTGGACATTGGGATCAAGCACGGCGTTGTCGGACACAAGATTCTTCAGATGGTCAATTCCTCCGGTCAAGGCTCCAATTAAGCTGAAGCCTGAGCACTCATGGTCGGCCAATACAATAACCAGCGTATCACCGACTCGATCAGCAAACCGACGCGCCGCTGCTACGGCATTGTCAAACTCGATAGTCTCATCGATCACGCGATCGGCGTCCATCAGGTGCGACTGCTTATCGATGTGAGCTCCTTCAACCATTAACACAAAACCACGACGGTTCTGATTCAGCACCCGCAGCGATGCTTCGGTCATTTCCTCGAGCAATGGCTGGTCAGGCGCGTGATAATCGTCGACAGCAAAGCTGGTGGTGCCGGGCAATAACGTGTTGCGCCGCTTCGCTAGCTTATCGAGAACTACATTCATATTTCCAAAACCAAATAGGCCTAATAACCTGTCCGGCGTGCCTA
>CAZOOE010000338.1:0-7466 GCA_964581275.1 uncultured Clostridia bacterium | reverse complement strand
GCCGTTCTCTTCAACAAAACCAAGCCGGTCACCGGTTGTTGAAACTTTGCCGGTGAATCATCAATCGCTGTGCTTCGCCGCAGTGTGCGAGGGCTCAAACTCGATCCCCGACCGCCCGGTAGGTCGGCGGATCTAACTGTTTGCTAACTTTAGCCTCAAGCTGGGCAGTTGTCAATTGAGTATCGTCTCAACTGAGTATCGTCTTCACGTCGAAGAATGTGCACGCCTGCAGCTCGACAAACGGGATGACTAGTCCGAGATTGCCTGGTAAGCCAGTTGCCTGAACTGAGTGCCGTAGGTCAAATTCGTGTGGGGCAGAATTTGAATCATGAAGATCCCGATCATTTGTTCCTTTGGATCGATCCAGAAGCGTGTTCCAGCGGCACCACCCCAAAAGTATTCGCCTTCTGAGCCGCTCACACCAGTCTTTCCTGCCCCGTGACTGACAGCCATCGTGAACCCAAACCCATATCCCGCCGAAAGCAGCGCGCCGCGGGGCATATCGCCGAGGTGATCCGATGTCATCAGCTCGACGGTCTTGCGGCTCAGGACTCGAACACCATCAAGCTCGCCTCCGTTAAGCAACATCTGGCAGAACCGTAGATAGTCCCCAGCCGGGGACACTGACCGTGAGCCGCCCCCGAAATTAACCGCCGGCTTGGGGTAGGAATCCTGAGCAGGAGTCGTGTTCGGCTTGATCGTCCAACCATCGCCTGGTGCGTACAACTTCGCAAAACGGTTGGCCTTTTCGGGTGGAACCGTATACCCCGTATCATTCATCCCCAGCGGCTTGAATATTCGCTGTTCGAGAAACTTGTCGTAAGATTGGCCCGAGACTACCTCAACCAATCGGGCAAGCACGTCCATCGATAGCCCGTATTCCCACATCGTTCCCGGCTGATGAACCAGCGGCGCCTGCCCGATCTTCTTGACCATTTCGCCGATAGTCTGGTCTAGAGCGTTAGTTCCGAGCTTCTCGTATAATCGCTTGCCGTCCGCGTCCTCCGGTCCAGCGTAGTCGATGCCCGATGTATGACGCAGCAGATCCAGGATCGTGATCTCGCGCTGGGCCGGCACCGAATACCGTGTTTTCTTGCCGGTTCGAGGATCCGTCTCAACGACCGCGACCTTCATGTTGCCCAACTCGGGAAGATACTTGGAGGCCGGATCGGAGAGAGAGAACTTCCCTTCCTCGTACAGGATCATCACTGCTACGCCGGTAATGGGTTTGGTCATTGAATACATGCGGAAAATGGTGTCCTTCCGCATTGCCACACCGGCTTCCTTGTCCTGAAATCCATACGTTTCGAAGTAGCCAACCTTGCCTCGCCGGGCAATCAAGCCGATCGCGCCCGCTATGTGGCCCTTTGTTACGTGTTCGTTCATCACTGCCCCGATGCGGTCAAGGCGTTCGCTGGAGAGCCCGGTGCCGTTGGGCGCTACCGAGCGAATTCCCTGCCCCGCTGCGCCACCGGCGAGCACGAGAACCAAAAACAACGACATCACACGAGTGATTATTCTCATATGTTTCTCCTCTGAGCGTGTTCGTAGTAAAGCCTGAAGGCGCAAGTCCGATGCACTCAGGCAAAGAAGAGCTACAAGCTTCCCCTGAAGGCCGTTCTACGAACAACTACTCACGCTATTTCTTAAGATACTGATCGAACCATTCGATCGAGAGCTTGATCGCGCGATCCCGCTCTGTAGTGTAAATTCCGTAATGGGTAATGCCCGGCACGACCACATATTTCTTTGCTCCAGTCATCCGGTCATAGCCCGCTTTCGCATGGTCGTTGTTATCGAACAGCTCTTCCTTCTCGGCAACGATAAACAGCGCAGCGCAAGTCTTGAGCTTCGCAGCATCTTCGACCGGCGCGTAAAGCAACAGATGGTCGCGGATTGGCGCACCCTGCAGGTTGCCGATCACTCGCGCGCGTGGTGCTGGATAGCCGATTTCACCGCGCGCGCGCTTGGTCGCTTCATCATAGGCCATCTTGACCTGGTCTGATTCACCGCCCGCGATCGCTACCGCTTTGGGTCGCGAATCGAGCGAGCCCACTTGGCTGACAATCGCTTTTACTCGCGGGTCGCGCGCGGCAACGTATACCACGTGCCCTCCCGAGTAGCTGGATCCTCTCAAGCCGATTCGATTCTTGTCGACCATCGGCTCGCCCATCGCCCAATGGATGGCGTTAAACCAATCGGTCACCATATCCAACGGATCGACGACCTCGCGGACCTCCAGGACTTCGGCGGTGAACTTCAAACCGTCCTTCTTTGCCGGGGCAGGACTAGTAAGGATCACGCGCGAATCGCTTTCGCCCCAACCCCGATAGTCGAAAGTGATCACCAGATAGCCGGCACCCGCGAGATCGATTGCGTCGCGCCGAAACGCGGCAGCGGTGCCGCCCCAGCCGTGAGCCATGATGACCGTGGGTAGCTGCTTGCCGGCTAGCGTCTTGAGCGAGAACAACTCCGCATGCATGCGAACCCCTTCACTCATGATGTTGGCATTACGGAAATCAATCGTGTCCGGAGCTTTGAAGGCCGCCGCCGGTTGCTGGCCAGGCTGAGGCGCAGGCTTTCCAAAGTCACCCTCCACGAAGCCGAGAGCGAGGGCGAATGTCACGATATCAATGGCAATAGCTCTGATCAGGCGCCTTTTCATATAGTAGTTCTCCCGTGATGATTTGTTCCTTCCATATGTCATCACCTCGATTTCTACCGATGCGCTTTCCACTGAGCGGGACCGAGACTGGAGCAGCGCCGATCTTGGTGGCCTTCGATCAGGAGCTCTTCGGTGAGTGAGTGAAATCTGCGACCATCCAGCCGGTCGGTTTTTATATCAGTCGATAAATGGATGTCAAGCAGGGATATCGTGCGCTGTTTTAAGCGGATGTGATTCAAAATGAGGCCTATCTGAGGGTTTCGGTTTGTCGGCGGTTGAAGCGATGGCCGCGGGTGTCCCAGCACTCGTGCCAAACACCGGCGGGGCAGGTTTGGTCGTTGAGAATGAAGTCTCCGGTTTTCACTTCGAAGCGAACAGGGCTGACTCGCTCGCCGCAAAGCTCGTAGATTTGTCGAAAGGCGAGGCCGGTCTGTTGAATCGGATCGTAGCCGGGGGCCGCGCGGCGCTCGAATCGCGATTCTCGGCGGCCGCTCGCGCAGAGGATTATCGACGACTGCTTAGTGAACCGAGTTTCGGCTAACAAGAAGAGGCCACCGTCAGCGAGCTCCGACCGGCGAACTCCTGTTGACTGCGGCAACCGCATGCAGTAAGAGTCCTTTGAGATCAATCACAAACTCTTTCACCTCGGGGGACGAACGTTGGAACCGATCTCTCACTACTACTACTCTCATCGTTTGAAGCTACACTTCTGGGATTGGGGCAATGAAGGCAACCCTGCGCTCATCCTCGTTCACGGTGGGTTGGATCACGCTCGCAATTGGGATTGGGTGGCGCGTGCGTTGCGTGAACGTTTTCACGTCTACGCGATCGACCTGCGGGGCCACGGCAACAGCCAGTGGGCGCCTGGCGCGCTATATAGCATCGCCGAGCACGTGCTCGACCTTTCGGCGCTCGCCGACATCATCAATGCTTCTCCCATACATCTTATAGGCCACTCGCTGGGCGGGATCGTTACGCTGTTCTATTCCGGGGTGTATCCCGATCGAGTAAAGAAGGCAGTGTCAGTCGAAGGGTTGGGTCCACCACCCACCCATCGGATATTTCGGCCGGCCTCCGAGCGGATTCGAACCTGGATCGAAGCGATTCGACAGTTCGAACGGCGCGACCCTCACAGCTATAAGAGTCTCGATTCGGCGGTAGCCAGAATGAAGGAAGCGAACCCGCATCTATCAGACGATGTAGCTCGTCATCTTACTCTGCACGGCACAAACTGGAACGCGGACGGCTCGCTGGTGTGGAAGTTCGACAACTATGCGAGGCCTTTCGCACCCTACGGTCACAACCGCGAGGACTTCGTCGAGATAATGGGTCAGATCACCTGTCCGGTGTTGTTGTTCTGGGGAATGGAGAGCTGGGCAATCGATCCCGAATCAGACGGCCGCGCGCAGGTCATCAAGAATCACCGGCTGATCAAAGTGGCGAACGCAGGCCACTGGGTTCACCACGATCAACTGGAGGTCTTTCTAAAAGAGACAATGAAATTCCTCGACGAGGCATGACGATTGCAATCCGCTGACACGAGGTGCGGTCGTTTACAGCGGCATGAACCCGCGGAGGTTAGAGGAAGAGAAATGCCGAACTCATTATTTGATCTCAGCAACAAAGTGGCAATTGTTACCGGTTCGACGAAGGGCATCGGCCGCGCGATTGCCGAAGCGCTGGCGCGTGAGGGCGCTAAGGTAGTCATCTCGAGCCGGAAGGCCGAAAAGTGCGAAGCGGTGGCAGGCGCCATCGCAAGGGAGGGACTCGAGGCAGCAGCAATCCCATGCCACATCGGCAAGCGAGAAGATGTCGAGCACCTTGTCTCCGAGACCAAAAAGCTATACGGCAAGATTGACGTTCTGGTGTGCAATGCAGCAGTGAATCCGTACTACGGACCGCTGTCCGGGCTATCAGACGAAGCGTTCACCAAGGTCATCGACTCAAACGTCCGCAGCAACCTCTGGCTCTGCAACCTTGCGATTCCCAACATGGTCGAGAGGAAGGACGGGAGTGTAATCATTGTTTCGAGCATCGGTGGACTCCGAGGCTCGCTCAACCTTGGTATCTACGCAATCTCCAAGGCTGCTGACTTTCAGTTGGCTCGGAATCTGGCTGTCGAGTGGGGGCCGGCGAACATCCGTGTCAACTGCATCGCGCCCGGTCTTGTGCGGACCGATTTCGCTCGCGCTTTATGGGAAAACCCGGAGATCCTTGCCAGCGCACAAGCGGCCACTCCGCTACGCCGTATCGGTGAGCCTGACGACATAGCCGGGGCCGCGGTTTTTCTTGCATCGCGCGCGGGCGCGTGGACGACTGGCCAGGTGATCGTGATCGACGGCGGCGTGACCATCGGCGCTGGTTGAGAGTGTAACCTTTTCTGCGGTCTTCGCGTCTTGGCGTCTTGGCGAGAACGGAACGCGCCAGGCATAGCTACTAAATCGCCAAGCCGATCGGCGAGGGGCCGACATGGTGACACTCACGTTCACGCTTGACGCAGATGGCGGCGTTTCTGATGCGCAGACATAGAGCACTGAGCGCTCGTTCATCTTCCTATTGAACCAGATGCCTCACTGTCGTAGTTGACAAGACTCTTCGCCAATAGCCCCGCCGCCGCAACCGCGATCAGACACCCGAAGCCGCCTGTCAAAACTGAAAGCGTCGCCCCAATCAGCGCGGCAACTGCGCCGGCCTCGAACTCCCCGAGCTGCGGCCCACCCATGAAAAAGATCATGTTTACCGAGGTCATTCGTCCACGCAGGTAATTGGGCGTGACTAATTGCCGGATCGTTTGTCGCAGCACCGTACTCACAGTGTCAGCCGCGCCGGTGATCCCCAGCATCAGAAGTGAAAGCCAAAACCATCGGGACAGACCGAATGCAACCGTCGCCGCTCCGTACACCGCAACCGAAACCAGAACCGCCCTGCCCTGCTTGCGCATTACTCCAAGCCGAGCCATTGCGAGTCCGCTTACAATAGATCCGACTCCTGGCGCCGCCATGAGCAACCCAAGGCCTTGCGCTCCGACGTTCAAAATCTCCGCGGCGAAGATGGGCAGCAACGCGGTCGCCGATGCGAAGAAAGTCGCAATGAAATCCAGGGTCATCGTTTGCACGATGATTGGAGTGCGCCATACGAACCGGAGCCCTTCACGCAAAGCCCCGAAATTTACCTGAGCAAGCGGGGCTTCAGCCGCGGCACGAGCTCTCGCCCTCATAAGCAGCAAAGCGATGATGACTGCAATGAATGATGCCGCATTGAGAGCATAGATCAGCGCCGGCCCTCTAAACCTCAGGAGCTGCCCGGCGATTGCCGGACCGACGATCATCGCCGAGTTGAAGACCACGATTCCAAGGCTCACTGCGTTTGGAAAATCCTCCGAGGTTACGAGCGTCGGAAGCAGCGCCTGACGCGCCGGATTGTCGAACGCCACCGCGGCTGAGGCAATGGCAGTGAGCAAATAAATAGGCCAGACGCTGGTCAGGCCTGAAGCGGTCATCACTGCGAGTACTGCCGCACTTGTCAACATCAGGCTCTGTGAGATCAACATCAAGCGTTTTCGGTCGACTGCATCGGCGACTACTCCACCGGCAAGCGAGCAAAAGATAATGGGCAGCACACGCACGAGGCCGACGCCGCCTAACGCCAGCGGAGACTTTGTCAGCAAGTAAACGTGCCAGTTGATCGCGACAATCTGCATCTGCGATCCGGTGACCGAAATGAGCTGGCCTATCCATAGCAACCGAAAATCGCGGTGCCGCAGTGCAGAGAAGGAAGACCGCGAGCGTTTGTCGTTTGATTCCCCATTCAGGACAGAAGTATCCCCAAGAGACATGGGCCTTATGATTCCACGGTTCAACGCATTGCGCCACTTATCGGCTAAGTAAGCAATGCGTCGCAAGCGCCATTACCGCGGCCGTTCTCTTTGTAGACCGCTACCCGGCAGCGGTCGGTTGTTCAATCAAGGACAAAGCGCGATTGAGGCTTGACCGTTGAACGTGCCCTCGACGGTGTCCCCCACACAGTACGGATTGTCCGACACACTTCCGCTTGTCGTGGATTGCATTGCATCAGCCAGGCAAACAACAAACCGAAGTCTGTCGGACATCAGGATTGAACAACCTGATTCCGCCCGGAGGAAATCACGCATGAGGAAAGGAAGCATCATGAAACGATTTGTAGTATTGAGCTCACTGTTGTCACGTCCGAAGGCATGGGTTTGGGCAACAGCGCTTGTGTTTATCCAAACGGTTTTCTGCGCCGGCCAGGTCCAGCCGAACTCAGAGGGTTGGGTCGTGCTGCCGGTCGACGACTACCGAGCGTTGCGGCTTGCCGCATTCCCAGCCGAACGTCAGCCCGAACCAACTCCGGTCGAAGCAACCCTCACTCGCGTCGACTACGATTTGAAGGTCGACGGCGAGATCGCGGTCGGGGAAGCGCGACTCACGATTGATGTGATCAAGGACGGCTGGGTCCGTGTGGCAATACCGGCGGGGTTGATGGTTCGACAAGCTCGGCTTGATGGCAGGCCAGTATCGCTGATTGCTCAACCGGAAAAAGGATCGGGTTCAAGCTACGTGTTGCTGTCGCGAACCGGCCGCTCGTTGCTGACCTTGGGCCTAGTGGTGCGGGTGTCGTCGGTTGCGGGGACCGGTATGTTGAAGCTTCCGGTCGGCTCGTCCGCTATCTCGTCCGCCGCGGTTTGCGGTACGCGACGTGGGGTGCACGCCGGCGTACACGGATGTCTGCCACAGGCAACGTTCGAGAGGCAAGGCGAAAGACGTTGTGTGGCCTGTGCACG
>CAZOOE010000337.1:0-7472 GCA_964581275.1 uncultured Clostridia bacterium | reverse complement strand
TCCCATGATTTCACCAAGCAACCGAACGTCAGGCGTCGGCGGGCGCGCGACGTTGCACTCGGATCATGGCGAACACCGCCCCGCGCGCTCCGCTGCACGCCCGAGTTAGCCGTCTTTCTCGACGGATGTCTCCCAACCATCGTAATCACCGTCGACCTCTTGTGCCAACCGGAACAGCTCCAGCGTCGCATTGTTGATGGAATCCCAATCCACGTGATCGACTCGCTCCAGCGTCACGCAAAAAGGATTTTCTGCTTCAGCATTGTCACTTCGGATTGGTCGGTGACTTTGAAACCAGCGCTGACCGCCTTCATTATGAACTTGTTGCAGTCTTGCCGCGACTTGAAATAGGCCCAGTGACTTACTAAGCGAGCTTTTTTCAATGAGTCGCCATGCTTCTCAAGGGCTTCGATGACGTGCAGGTTCTTGATCCGCTGATGTTCCTCCAGCGATGGATAGAGGACGTTCAGGTACTGTGACCTTCACTTGCTTCGTCAACGCGTCCTCAATCGCGTTCAAGATGGGTGCTTCTTCGGAACTCGACAGTCCGTCGTCTCGGGGGTCCCGGAGATATACCCACGTCCACAGCAGCCATGGCCGGTCGGTATCTGGCACGGAATCACGGATGCCGAGATCGACGAACAGCGACGCGATGACGTCGTTCAAGTTGGCGAAATAGAAGTCCCAGGCGTCGGACATGGAGCACCCATCGCTAAGGCGTCTAACGCCCAGGTTCACCGGCGCGGCGCAACCACACTGGATGACCGATGAACATCTGTTGCGCCGCGTCCGGTGCAACCGCTAGTTCGGCCGCGGCGCAGGTATATTACCGGCGCCCATCTGTCTCTGCCAGGCACCATCAGAGTCGCGGCAGAGGATATCTGCAGGGCGCCAACTCGACAACGTCGCGTGGCGTCGAGGCCCACCACGGCTGGTGCGATACCTCGTCCAGGGCGCCGGGTCGCCACGAAAGTACCTCATGCAGCGTCCCAGCGAGCACCTCGCCGAGTCGCTCCTCGTCGGCATCGATAACCACCGGCCCGGCTTTCTTCGATTGGCGCTTGAGCTCGTCGTAGGTGTCGATCCACCAATACCACCGCACTTCGAGAACGCCGCCTTGTTTCCAGACCTCGATCTTGCCGACCCCGCCTGCGGGATGTCGGAACAGGAAGTCCCACGTGGGATTTTGGTGGTAGTAGCGCTCGAGGCGAAGGTTGTGTCGGTCTGCGAACCCCTCAAGCACCGAGTGTCACCCAAGTTTCGGAGAGATGAATTGTTATGCTCCGCGGCCTTGCGCGACCACCACGATTGGTCAGCGAACAGGGTTTGTCACAGGGTGCGCGAAGTTGTGCCAGGTCGGCATCGCCATAATCAGGCTTATCGCCGCTTGCCCAGCGAGTATCGCGCCTGTGCCGATCAGTGTTATGGGGTGTATGCGTTTGATCGAGACGAAGTCGAATACGAACAGGGGAACGATCAGCACATCGAGCTGCATGGCATAAGGCCAGAATTCGGGTGAGCCGAAGCCCGGCAACCAGTCCATGCGATCGACGGCCGCCTGCAGCAGTACGAGCGTCGCCAACATAAGAAGACGCTTGTGCGAGCTTGCGTCTCGCCGCGCCAAGACTCCCCACACGAAGAACAGTGCGAACAGTACCATCACATACAGCTGCGTCAGGAGAGTGTCATAGAATGGGAATTTGCTGAGCTGGGCCACCGATGCGACGCCCATGGAGACCCAGATCAACGTCGCAAGGCCGATCGAGGCCAGGCCAAGCGTGCGGTGCCACTTCAAGACGCCTGACGCGGCTAAGCTGGTCTGCACGATTAGCAGCAGCAGCCAAGCCGACATTAAAGTGCCATGCATGTATGCAATCAAGGGATGGGCGAGGTCGGGCCCACGAAAAAGCTCGGGCGCAAAGCCGCCTACAGCCACGAGGGCGTAGGACACGGCTAGCGCGACGAAGAAGTATCGCCACGGCCCCTGACGTAGCGTGGCAGGAACTTCCCGGAATGCCTTGACGCTGAACCAAGATCCCGTGGTCGGTTGCGATGACATCAATTACTCTCCCCTGTTTAGCGGTACCATAACGTCAGCGTCACCGGGCCGCGCGTCGATGCGGAAACAATCCAAGCAATAGGACCGCGTCATAAGAAACAAACTCGCGCGGCTCCGGTGCACGCAGAGTTATGCCGCGTTCAACGAAGATGCTTGCGCTATTGATAGGCCTTACTTCGGTGACGCACGGCGATGATGTCAATAGCTCGTTTGTCATCGTCAATTGGGTAGATGACTCGATAGTCACCGCTTCTGATTCGCCATAGATTCTTTTCAGTCGTTAGCTTTCGACAACCTTTGGGACGTGGCTCCTTTGCAAGGGCTTCAATTGCCGGAAAGATCCTCTGAACCAGCTTAGCAGACAGAGATTCCAGTTCCTTCCTCGCGGATCGTGCAAACGAAATAGAATAATCAGCCATTCAGTTTGCGTCGCTTGATGAGGCGCTCCTTAACCGACTCAATGGACTCCCTCGGTTCTCTTGAGCGATTGCGAGCTGTGATGCTGTCATAAACGTCTTCCCAGACAGCAGCGTGTTTCCGGAGATCGATTTGAACGGCGACTTTCTCGCCCTTGTCATTGGTCACGAATTGAATACCTTGCATAGTGACTCCTGTGCTTTCCTCTTCACGCGGCATTATATCGGTCACCGACCTCGCAGTGAAACACGATTGGTGATTTCGAGCGGCATAACGCTGCGGTTGACGGGGCCGCGCGTAGCACTCAGGGGACGATAACAACCTCGCTTCGCGGCCTCCGGTCGAACCGCTTGTTAGACCGCCTTTGATCAGCGCGTCATCCTGGCTGTTAATTTCTTGACCGATATCCCAGCACTCCAACTTACAATCATCGCAATCGCAACATCTGTGATCAGTCCGCCCCATAAGTATCTCGTAGGGCCCGCAAACCCTCCTGTTTGATATAGGTAAAATGGATAGCCAAAAAATACATAGCAGTCATTGCAATTGACTTTGTACATCTTCTGGTAGCTGTCGAAGTTCGCCTTGGCAAACCAGAATAGGCTGGCGAGGAAACCCAGGCTGAAAGCAATTGTGCGCCGGCTGTTCCAAATCCTTTCACCAAACGCGGCCAACCACAAGTCTGGTCTCGGTCCGCCAACAGAGATTTGGGCGTTCTGCTCGCTTGCAATTCCCCGTTGCCTTATTTCTGCTTTTGCAAACGTCAGTGCTCCCGGTCGGTATTGATCTGATTCGAGGTAAACCATTCGCAGCAGGTCTTCATCTCGCAAGTCGGAGATCGTCTCAATTAACTTTTGCGATTCCGTAATCATAACCCCAATCTCCGGCCACTAGTAGACTGTATCAGAAGAATTGCTAGTTATTTTCGTTGCCTAAAGATGGCAACGAATGGCCTTCTGACAATTCAAGCACTAGCGATCTCATTGTTATAGTCCACTAGTTTGCTACGTCAAGCGCTCTAACGCTAGGCGTCAGCGGGCGCGCGACGCAGCATTCGAATCACTGTGAACATTTCGGTCGCGCGCTCCGCTGCACGCCTCAGTTCGGCGACCCCCTTCGCTACGACAATTCGTCCGACCGAGGCGAACGCACAGCACCAACAAAACGCCTTTCGCAGGCCGCGAATTCTCCGAAATTCCTTCGCGCCTGCTTTAGGCTCAGTGATCCGTTAGGTCCGCCGCGCACCACTGCTACGTCGTGCTCATCTTGACCGTCGTCCTCCCAATAGCAGACCTCACAAATCTCGAACGCTCCACGTTCGTTGAGCGTCTTGAATCCACAGCAGGGACAGCGTAGCGGCAAGGTCTGCGGTTGAACGTCCAAGTGAACAGAATACTCAGATTTCTGTAGGAGCCGGTATTCAATATCCAGGTTCAACAAGTTGTGCCCGTAAACGACACCTTGGCGATGGTCAACGATGATGACGAGGTACACATTATTTGTCCGAGTCATCACCAAGACGTGATCGAAGCGGTCATCCGCAGAACGATAGACGTATTCAACGAAATGATCATAGACTTCGTGACCCGCAAGATGGTCCGGGGTATCGAGTGAACATACGCCCAAATGTCAATAACCTCATGATCCTTCCCGATGATGTTTTGCATTGGGGCGAGGAGAGTACTTTGTATTCCTCATCGCTTAGAAGCCTAGTTTGCATAAGTCGAAAGCGTCGGCTCCAGTGCTATGTTAGCCATCACGGATCGATAAGACGACGCGGCTGGCATCATGGCGCTCAATCGCGCAGTACATCAGTTCAACTTCAACACAGTCTTGAGTAGGGCCGACACCGACTGTCTGGCAGCCTGCGTGGCGGCAGGGTCATAGCCGACGTGGGCGCCCGTCTCTACGCAAGCATCTTTATAAGTAAACGGCCGCTGCGTGGCCGTGTTGATCAGCTGGCCGATCGCCTCCTCGCGAATCGAGCAGTGCCGCACCGTTTGGGCAGCCTCGCGGGCGTCCGGCCTCGAGCTGTAGAGAGGATTGTCGAACGCGTGCGACACGTTCGGATACTCCGTGAGCTGCACGTCGCGCCCGGCACTCCGCAGGCGCTCGACGTAGGCCTTGCAAGGAGCCACCGGGTTGTAGTCATCCGCGCCGCCATGAAAGATGCGAATCGGCCGGTCGGCCACCTCGGTGTCAGCCCGATATGTCGTCATGCAGTCGGGGTAGAAGGGGATGTAGGCGGCGAACTCGACGCCCGATCTATTCCATGCGCGGTGGAAGCGTTTCAGGCTCGCCAAGAGCGCCGCCTGCCCGCCCCGGGAAAACCCCATCAGCGCAATACGCGATGGATCGACCCGCGGGTGGTGGGCGAGCACGTCGAGTGCCCGGTACGCATCCAGAATCATGTTGAGTCGCCCCAGGCGCGCTTGGTCGGGGGTCACGTCGGTCAGGCCGCGCGCGGAGAACGCATCCAGTGCGAAGGCCGACACGCCCATCTCGTTCAGCTCGCGCGCCCAGAATTCCACGTTGGCCCCCATGCCCGCGGAACCGTGCAGCAGGACGACCACGGGAAGGCGCCCTGAGCCCTGCGCAATCCGGAGGAGCCCTGAGACGACGACCGGCTGCCCGTCCTCTCCCTTCAGGAATTGCTCGTCAGACAGCGTCATGCTCGGGATAGAGTGAATCTCGGTGCGTGCAGCGAACTGTTTCGTCGCAGAGACTTGGGCAGTGGCCAAGCCCGGGATGACCAGCGACATGCCGATCCCGGCAGTAGCAACGACGCGGTGCTCCATATGGCCTCCTGTGCAAGTTGATTCAGATGGCTAACGATGCACATCACCGGGCCGCGCGCATAACAATGATGGAACCATGCGAAACTCGCTCGCGCGGCTCCGGTGCATGTGCTTGTTAGGCGTACTTCTTCTTACGGACCGATACTATCAGTAGAAACACAATTACGAGAATGCATATCTTGATCATGCGCCATAAGGTGAACTTCTCATCCTCAAACAGCAATGGCTCTACTGATTCCATTACAGCCAAAATGCCAATACTAATACCTGTGAGCCAATACCCAACGGATGATTTTGACTGCCTCGACTCTGCACTCACTTGCTCACCTCAATAAATCCGGCTTTCGATTGTATATTTACCTCATATCCTGAGTAGCTCTTCATCGTACCAGACATATTCACACTCGTTAGCAATGAGAAATCGCCATCCTGGTAGCAGTCCTAGGTAGCGAAGCACCTCTGGACACTTTTCCATTAGATGTTTTGCATGTAGTGGCTGGAAGAAATCATCTGCCTGAGAAAGTACTTCGCCAGCCCATAGGTACCATCCGTTAGTATCTCCTTCCGGTGGGTGTCGCAACCCATTTAGCGGCAACCCCCTTGAAAAGAAATTCACAGACACACCAAGTCTTGAGTTGAGATCGAGAGGCCAATACTCCGTAAGGTATTTCTGACAGAGCTCTTTCTGTTCTCTCTCGATGTTCATAATTTCCTTTGCGACTTCCTTCGCAAGTGACAGTGCGATTCAGTACGCCTAACGAACTAAGCTCAGCGGCGCCGAGCGGACGGCGCGTAGTATGCGCCGCCGGCGAGGCGTCCGCTGGAGCGAGGGGTTAGGCTGCGGCATCCACTAGTTGGGTGGCCCGGCGATTCGCGAAACGTGAAGGGCAGCCAGCAACCACTTGCCTTTGACACGAACAAACGTCTTGGTAATGCGATCGCCAGCTCCACCCTCAGGACCAAGGACCCGCGCACGAAGGATTGCGGTGTTGCCGTAGACACGGACCTGCATTTCACTCGGAGTCATTTTGTAGCCAGGGCCTTTGGCGCGCCAGAAAGCAAGCGCTTCCTCGCGAGGCATGAGCTGCCCTTGCAGGGTCGTAAGCGCGTAGTCGGGAGTGAGATGGCTAGCATATTCGTCGATGGCGCCGCGCTCGAGTAAACGGGTTAGCTCAAGTTCGAGCGCTATGATTGCCTTGGCTTCGCCCGGCGCGCTCGTTTCTTGAGCGTGAACGCTGGCGAGCAGGAAAATCGCAATCAAGCTGCAGAGAATACGCATACAACCTCCAATAGCAGCCTAACGATACGATCAGCGGGCGCGCGCCATCGACCAATTTACTTGAAGACTACTGCGCGCGCTCCGCTGTATCGAGAGTTATACCGCGGTTGCACGTACGGTATCATCACCGGCCGGGCGGCAATCGCGCGGTGATCTCCGACAGGTTACTCTAATCTGTCGAGTAACTTTTCTGCCTTCTGCAGTGCTCTTTCACGACTCGGAAGAAATACGTTCTTCACCCAATCTTTGTGAGGTGGCAATAGCTCGCCGTTCCTAACTTTGCCCCTGAACAGCGGCCGAAACCCGTGCCAGTGCGCGTTCGCTCCGGTCTCCAAATACTCGCGCGCTTTGGCTATGTCGCCTTCAAGACTTTTGATGCGATCGAGGACGGCTTTTTTCTTAGGGTTTAACCGCATCAGGGATTTTGTCGCTCAGCGGTATAACGATACGATCAGCGGGCGCGCGCAATCGGGACCGCTTCAATTGAAGACCGCTACGCGCGCTCCGCTGCATCGAAAGTTCGGCCTCGTGGGAGTCTATGTCATGTGTCCGTCATCAACTGATAGGCCGCTCAGCCCAGCAAGCCTGCCTCGCGAAGCTTACGTGTGAAGGGTATTTCAGTTTGTTCTGCCCAACGCATGCAGTCTAAGAAATGTTCTTTCACGCCGATCATCGCCAAGTCAATCCAAGTCCTTGGTACCCAACTCACCAGATACTCTGGTTGGTATCCTCTTCCAATAATCTCTTTATCCGGCTCGATGTAATAAAGCCAGGTGTCCCAGGGCGGGAGGTCATCTTCGTCGTAGAATCCCCGCGATGCTGCTGAGACATGGCCATCCGGAATACTCTCGGTCGCACTCGTGCAGCAAAGCAAGCGTCCACTTGCTAAGTCCCTCGCTTGCTTCATCTGATTCCGATC
>CAZOOE010000336.1:0-7506 GCA_964581275.1 uncultured Clostridia bacterium | reverse complement strand
TTCTGAGGCGGTCACGCTTTCGGCTATCGAGCGAAAGGAGAGTCGCGGCGCCCAGTTCCGAGATGACTATCCGGAAAAAAACGGCGACTTCGCGAAGATCAACGTGATGGTCAAGAAAGACGCCGACGGAGCGATGAAAGTCAGCCGTGTGCCGATTCCGGAAATGAGGGCGGAACTCAAGCAGGTCATAGAGGAGATGGGCTAATGAGCACAGCCACATTCAGCGTATGGCGGGGCGATCCCAACGAGGGGAAGTGGGTCGACTACACCATCGAGACTGCGCCGGGAATGGTGGTACGGGACGCTGGTCGCCGGATACAAGCAGATCAAGCTAACGACCTGGCTCTGCGATGGAATTGCAAAGCCGGCAAGTGCGGCTCGTGCTCGGCCGAAGTAAACGGCATGCCCCGGCTGATGTGCATGACCCGGCTCAGCCAGCTCCCGCTCGACAAGCCCGTTACAGTCGAGCCGATGAAGGCGTTCCCGCACGTCAAAGATCTGATTACGGATGTGTCGTGGAACTACGAGGTCAAGAAGCGAATCAAGAAGTTCAAGCCGCGCACGCCAGATGCTCCGGACGGTACGTGGCGCATGCAACAAGAGGACATCGACCGGGTTCAGGAGTTTCGCAAGTGCATCGAATGTTTCCTGTGTCAAGACGTCTGCCACGTGCTGCGTGAACACAACATGCACAAGCAGTTCATCGGGCCGCGGTTTCTGGTCTATGTCGCCGCGCTTGAAATGAACCCGCTGGATACCGAGGACCGGCTCGAAGAGTTGAATGAGACGATGGGGGTGGGCTATTGCAACATTACCAAGTGCTGCACAAAAGTCTGCCCGGAGAGCATCACGATAACGGACAACGCGATCATCCCACTCAAAGAGCGGGTGGTGGGCAAGCTCTATGATCCAGTTGCTCGGCTGGTGCAGCTTTTCCGCAAGCAGAGCTCGTAGGAAGGCCGGACTACGAACGAACGCTCAATTCAAGCAGGG
This sequence comes from uncultured Clostridia bacterium, assembly GCA_964581275.1. Classification (GTDB taxonomy): domain Bacteria; phylum Acidobacteriota; class Blastocatellia; order UBA7656; family UBA7656; genus Onstottus_A. Next base: position 6,513 of record CAZOOE010000336.1, on the reverse strand, counting down.
GTACGTCTATGTTCGAACTCAAACCGCTAAACCAAGATGCCATTCCCGCGGCGCTGGACAAGGCAGTGCGTTATCGTTTGCTCAACGAGCCGGGAGCCGCCGAGAGCATCTGCCTCGACGTACTGCGGATCGATCCAGACAACCAGCAGGCTCTGGTCACCCTGTTGCTGGCGATGACTGACCGTCTCGCGAAAGGCTACTCGATCGGCGACACGCAAATTCAAGAGGTGCTGGAGCGTCTTCGCGACCAATACCAGCGCAACTACTACACCGGGATCGTTTGGGAGAGGCGCGCGAAGGCGAGGCTTGCGAAGGGCTCACCCGGAGCGCACTATGCGGCTTACGACTGGTTCCGCGAAGCGATGGAGTGGTTTGAAAAGGCGGAAGCGATCCGTCCCGCCGGAAATGACGACGCGATTCTCCGTTGGAACTCCTGCGCGCGAGTGATCATGAGTAACAATCTGGTTCCTAGATCAGAGGAGTATGCTGAACACTTTTTGGAATAGAGCATCCGGCCTACTCAGCGCGCACGTGGTAGAATTCGTTGCAAGAATGGAGATGATGACCAAGGAAGAAGCCCGTCTATTCAAGGAGCGGTGGCGGTTGGTCAATGAAATTACGAACGACGAGGCCCAACGCAAGTCCGTCTCGAATCGACTTCGAGATCTGGAGATCCTCTACCAGTTTGGGCAGGAAATGGGATGGACCAACCGCGACGATGCGGAAGAAGTGCGCTGGCGTTGGAAAAGGTTAAGAGAGGAAACCGGTGTCTAAGCGGAGCTTGAGGAGAACCTGGAGCGAGCGCTGGCGCAGAACAAGAACTGACTAACCGGAAGCCCCCCACCCCCGCTAGAGATTGATTTATCCTCCGCGCCTCCGAGGTCACGTCGCGCACTTTCTTGGCGCCGCAGAATCTGACCTGAATCGCTACCGGTGCGACGGAACGTCATGCCAGAATAGCGACTACTTCTTTCTGAGGCTCTCCTCCGGTCACTCGCGCTTCGCGTTCACTCACGTAAACATCAATCTCACTTCGAACGCCGAACTTCCCTTCCAGATAAATCCCCGGCTCGATCGAGAAGCACGTTCTCGGAATCAGAACTCGCGCGTCTTTGGTTTCCAGGTTGTCGATGTTGGCCCCGTTTCCGTGCACCTCGGTGTGAATGCTGTGTCCGGTTCGATGAATGAAGTACTCACCGTATCCCGCCTTCTGAATCACTTCCCGGCAAACATCATCGACCTGCCAGCCATAGATGGTGTTGCCCTTGGCGAATGCGTCCTTAACGTAGTCAGTCGCGGCGTCGCGCGCATCCCGCACCACGTTGAAGACCCTTGTCACTTCACCGGGCACTTTGTCGCCGACAAACGAAGTCCAGGTGATGTCCGCGTAGACCGCGTTCGGCTGATCGAGCTTCGCCCAAAGGTCTATCAACACGAAGTCGCCCTTGTTGATCGGCGCGTGATGTTCTTCGGTCGGTCCGTAATGAGGCATCGCGCTGTTGGCGTTCACTGCGACGATTGGCGGGTCTTTGCTGAGCATTCCGCGGTCGGCGAAACAGTTCAGGATGTACTGCTGAATGTCATACTCGGTGGTCGGCGTTCCGGCGTTGATTCGCTTGCCGATCTCCGCGAATGCGCTCTTCACGCTTTCGTAGAGTCCACGGGCAGCTTCGTCGTGCATCGCGAGCTGCTCATCGCCCCAGGCTGATTCAAAACGCTGGACAAGATCTGCGGAGGAGACGATGTCCACGCCAAATGAGCGCAGCAACTCAATCGTTCCGGCATCGACTCTGGAGAGATACGGAATAGCGGCGTCGGGAGAATACTGCATCGCGATTCGAGGCGCCGCCTTTGAGTCGGTGAGAGTGCTCTTCAAGTGGCTGTGAAGCTGTTGCCATGGGAGATAGATGAGCTTCTTGCCCGGCAGATGATCGAGCACGTCGCGTTCGATTGAATGTAGTATCCTCGTTGGCTCGCCCGACTTTGGTATGAAGTAGAACCATCGGCGCGTAGCCAGGTGGCCTTCGGTTGGCATTCCCAGTATGTTCGCCGCAATAGGGTCGCTGCCGCGGAAACTATAAAACAACCAGCCATCGAGATTCGCCTCTTTGAGAGCTTGCTGTATTCGTTCGATCAAAGTTGCCTCCCAGTTCACGAGTTTGAATTTTGCGGCCCAGCCGTCAAGAGTTGTCATTCTACAGTCTGCATCCGCCCGGCTCAACCTGGGCCCGGTCCGCCCTGGGCGCGCAGTTGTCGCCGCCTGCTTCTTGGCGCCGGACCTCAGGGCAGCAGGCGAGGATGGCTGCTCACCCAGGGGCAACAACGGTTCCTGCATCCGCGTACAATGTCGTGGCGTAGTTGAACAAAGAGTGGTGTTAACAACAACACCTATGCGTTTAGGGAGCAAGTGCTTGACCTGCTGCCCGCTATGCTATATTGACTCCTTCGAGGGATGTCGGTTATGAGGAGGCGACTGCAATTCACGTTCGGCGCGATTTTCTTTGCGCTGCTATTGGTGTATGGCGGCGCGCGCCTCCACAAGTCATTCGCACTGTTAGGTATGGAAAGCGATCCTGGGTGGGTCGCTCGGCAGGTTGGGAATCAGGTTCGGGTCGACGGGCTCCGAAAGGTCGAGCCTTCGGAATTGCTGCGCATCGGCGATGAGATCGTCGCGATCAATGGCCAGCCCATCAAGCTGGCTTCCGACGTAATAGGGATATTCCACGACATTGATCCGGGGCTGGCGTACACCGTTGTCATCAGACGCAACGGGACTCCTTTCGAAGTCACGCTGACCTCGCAGTCTATCCCGCTCTTAGTCTTGGTAGTCAGCGGCGCCGCCAGCCTAGTGATCCCAAACATTTTTCTTCTTACAGGGCTCATAGTCTTCCTGCTCAAGCCCGACGACAAGCAAGCGCTGCTGCTTGCGCTCATGTTCGGGATGTTCACGGGCGCGATTTATGCAGTCGATCCTGCATATGCCGGAGAGTCGTCGTCGATGGTGGCGGTAATGCTTTCCGTCCATCTCGTTTCGCTGTTTCTGTGGCCTGTGTTCTTTCATTTCTTCCAAATTTTCCCGGAGCCTTCGCCGCTGGCGAGAAGGGTTCCGCGACTTGAAGTTTTCCTTTACCTGCCGCAGCTCGTAACCATTTTCCCCTATTGGGGTCTGCTAAATATTCTGAGGGCATTTGCGCCGCAGGACGCCACCGCCTTTAATTATCCACCGATCACTTTCATCACTAGCGCGGTGGCCGTCGGATACATATCGGCTGGGCTTCTATCGTTATTCATAAACTATCGTCAAGCCGGGCGGGTTTCGAAGCGAAAGATGCGTGTCGTAGTGGCCGGAAGCATTGCCGGCTTCTTGCCAATATTCCTGACCATCGGACTCTTTATTCTTTTCGATCTGCGAAGGTCCAACCTAAAGCTTGCGCAGTTGCTGGTGGTCGGCGCGCTGTTCGCATTTCCGCTTTTTCCGCTTTCGTTTGCTTACGCGATCATTCGTCATCAGGTGATTCCGGTAAGGCTGATCCTCCGCCGTGGCGTTCGCTATCTTCTGGTCTCGCGCGGATTCATTATCATTCAAGCCGTAGTCGTATTCGCGCTGCTCAGCTTCCTGTTGACCGGCAGCCGGCTGGCGGCGATCGATAGCATGGGAGAACGCGCCGATATAGTGGTGACGATGGCCGCAACCGCGCTGGCGATAGCCGGGCTTACTTTCCTGAATCAGCGGGTGATGCCCATCATCGATCGCAGATTCTTCCGCGAGTCTTATGACGCGCAGCAGGTCCTTTCGGACCTCGGGTTGGAAATGCGGCGTGTTTCGACGGTTCCACAGTTGCTCGAACGCGCGGTGGCCAAGATTCAGGATGCGTTGCACGCTGAAAACGTCACGATCTTTTTGCGCGACCAGGAGACCGGCGATTACACCTGCGCAATCTCGTCTCGGCTCAATGTTGATGGCGTGAGCACTTCGCACCGGGACCCGAGCCTGACGCTTTCGCCTGACGGAGCGCTGGTCCAGCGGATGAGCCGGTTTACTCACCCGCTTCCGGTAGACTTTGACCGATATCACCCGAGGACCCAGGATCTGCTCTCGACCGAACTGGCAATGAACGACTTGCGCAAGCACGAGAATGGAACGCTCCGGCGCATACGTTCGGCATTGCTGCTCCCGGTTGCAACAAAAGACCAGCTACTGGGGATTGTGTCGCTGGGTCCCCGGCTGGGAGATCTTCCCTTCTCTCGCGACGACCGCCATCTTTTGATGGCTGTCGCATTGCAGATGGCTTTTGCAATTCAAAACGCAGAGCTTGTGCAGGAAATAGCAATCGAAGAAAGACTGAGGCACGAGCTCGCTATCGCGACCACTGTTCAACAGAGATTGTTCCCCGAAAGCCCACCCGAGATCCCCTCGTTGGAGCTTTCCGGCGTTTGCTATCCGGCACGCGGTGTCGGCGGCGACTACTATGACTTCATCGAGCTGGACGGAGGTAAGGTAGGAATCGCGGTCGCCGACGTGGCGGGCAAAGGAATATCAGCGGCGCTGTTGATGTGCACCGTACAGGCCTCGCTGAGAAGCCAGGCTCCGACCGTGAACGGCAATTTGACCGAGCTCGTCTCATCGATGAACCGGCTTCTTCACGTTTCGACCGACGCGAGCAGCTACGCGACTTTTTTCTATGCACAGTTTGACGAACAAACCAACCTCCTGACCTACGTGAACGCCGGCCACAACCCGCCGATGCTGGTTCGCGCGGGCAAAAGCGTGAAGGCTCAGGGCGTGGGATTCGGTGCCGCGGCCACGCTCGGTGATCTGAGGGGAGAGGAACAGCGTCAGGATGAAGGAGGCCTCGCAGACGTGACGTTGCTCACGAAAGGCGGACCGATTATCGGAGCATTTAATAATTGCGTTTACGAACAAGAGACGATTCAGATGGAGAGCGGCGACTTGTTAGTTGCCTACACGGATGGCGTGACCGAAGCCCGCAACGCCGACGATCAGGAGTTCGGCGAGGCCAGTCTGCGAGGCATCATCGATCACTCGTCACACGTGCCGGCCCAGCAACTGAGCGAGCGGATAGTGGAGAGCGTACGCGAGTGGTGTGGCGACGTACCTCCGCACGACGATCTTACGCTGGTTGTAATGCGGGTGAGGTAGCATAGACTTCAGTCCGCGGCTCGGTGTTCCGCAATGCCAGCGCGGGTCTCCGTTTGAATCGCGCGCGCCGACTAAAGTCTTTGCTCCGTCCAGGAACTTTGTGGTCGCTTGTTCAGCGGGTGAGACGATCTAACTTGTGACTTCTGAAATCGTCTTGACGGTCAGCGTCTCCCCGTCGACCGTACCTTCAATCGCGACCTGCATGCCTCTTTCAACCTTTGTGTTCTTCAACAGCTCGGCTGCCTTCTTGTTTCCCCCAGCGTCAAGCTTGTAAAGCTTACCGTCGGCGTACAAGGCATAACCGCTCTCGGCGCACTTGGCCATCTGCGCACACTTCACCGTATGGCTTTTCACCTTGTCCGCGGCGTTGTCGCCGGTGGCGCGTCCAGCCGCGCACGCGTTATCGATGATATAGCCGGTGAGCTTCACGCTCTTGCTATCTCTGGCTGAGACAGCGATGCCGGCCAGCAACAGAACCAGTGTTGCAAATAGGATCTTTCGAGTCATCTTTCCCTCCTGCGATTTTCTAGGCCTGCCGTCCGCGCATGAAAGCTAACAACCTTATGCGGGTCCGTCAATCGGACTCGGGAATCCTGGTGCGCGGCACCTTTTTGAGAATGCCCACACGCGGGCAAGACACGGGCGAAAGCCCCAACCGGGATAGATTGGACACACCCGGCTTTCCGGTTTGGGGGATAATCGCGAACATTACGCACAATCTTGCCGCGTGTGGGTATGCGCAAAATCCTGGTGCACACCCCCGGCATCTTGGAAACGCGATCATCGCTGCCTAAGTGCCTTGGTCAATCTCGAGATCAGCAAATAAAAAATTGGCAGGCAAGGACGCCTGCGCTCAAGGCTATCTCTCCAGCCCCTGATTGCCCACCAGGGCGAAGCTCAGCACATCGGATAGCTTCACATAAAGCCGGTCGAAGCTTGCATTCGCGAGATGGTTCGAATAGTGCTCGACCGTTACATCGTTGATCTCGATTACTTCGTGATGAACACCGGTTTCGGCTCCCCCAGTCTCCTCGCCGATCAGTCCTTGAGCGAAAGTCAGACCGATGCGGCCCCGGACAACCCCAAATGATGTATAAAGCACGAGGTGTCCGAAAGCCTGGGCCCCGCTGGCGCTGAACGAGGTTTTTAACAGGACGATCAATGCGTCGGCAGGCGCCACGGTATCACTTTCGTTCATTCCGACTCCCGTTTGGACAGAGATGATTCCGCTAGTATTGAGGATCGGTTTCTTGATTGCCGGTTGATCTTACGTGCAAAGCTCTTCCCGTGTAAAGCTGCGCATTGACTCACGAAAAATCTTGATGAAACCGATTCGTTGCCTCACGAAAGAA
>CAZOOE010000335.1:0-7531 GCA_964581275.1 uncultured Clostridia bacterium | reverse complement strand
GGGGTGGGTCCCAAAAACCAGGAAGGGGCTGGATTTAGGGAGTGGCCGAATGTTCTAACGTTGCAGGCGAACGACTCACCCATCAAACAATCACCTACGCCAGACGTTAGTAGTCCGCATTCAGGAGGGGATTGGTACTGGCCAGGGAGCTCCCAGTACCAGCTTCCAGCTGAACTCCCGACTATGACTATTCAGAGAGAGATGTCAGGGCATCGACGCTACCACCGTCTACTTCAGTGGCTTTCGAGCGGCTCTTTGCCAATGTTAGAATGCGCTCACAAGAGATAATCACACGAGGATCAAGAGTACGCGCATGGCAAATGGGTCAGGAGCGGGAGCCGGGCTTGATAGAGACTGCCTCGACAACCTGAGCGACGAGGAACTCGTGGACGCCTTCCTGTCGCGTTCGAAGAACGACCGCCGTGCCGCGCATCTGTGCTTCGAAGTAATCATAGCACGCTACCAGTGGCTGATCAGTCACGTCGTGCGCAACTCGCGTTATCGTTTTCCGGCGTGGGATTCGGCCGACGACGTAATCTCGCGAGTGGTCTTCAAAATCTATCGGGGGCTCGCGCAGTGGCGGAGGCAGGGCAAGCTTTCGAGCTTTGTCGCTCGCATCGCTTCAAGCGAGATGATTGACACGATTCGAAGGGTCGGACGCGACAAATCATGGAACCCCCGGCATTCTCCGGCTGATCCCGACTCGGATGCGCCATCTCCAGTTGACAATGCGCCTTCGAGAGAGCCTTCCCCAGAAGCGCAGCTGGTGGCGCGCGAGCAACGTGAGATCGTGGACAGCTTGCTCGCAGACGTTTGCCGCGATTGGAAGGACAGCGTCATCGTGAATGAGTACATAATTGGCAGTCAGAGCGGCAAGGAGATCGCTGAGAAATACGAAATCTCGGAAGACCTGGTTTACCAACGTGCCAGGCGTCTGCGAGTGCGGTTGGTCAAGTGGCTGAACGAGCGAGGCATCAATTCGGCGCACTCGCTTCTGACCAGCCCAGCCGCAAAATGATCCCCGTCCTTTATGAGGAGACTTATGAAGTGAAGGAACAAACTACCAGCCGCCAACTCCGGCATTCAGGAAGATCAGATGTCTAAGAAGCAACCACATCCCGACATCGAGTTGTTCGATTTCATAAACGGCGCGGTCGACGAGAGGACCGCAAAGGTGATCGAGGCACACTTGTCCGAGTGTGATGACTGCGCTTCGGTTGCGGCGTTGGTTCGCGCGCTCAAGCAACCGCCTTCAGAGCCAAACCCCAAAACCCATTACCAAATCTCCGGTCCGTTCGCGGGAGACCATCCGGACATCGGCCAGCTAGCGTCGTACTTTTACGAGCTGTCGCAACCCGCCGAAAGAGCTCAAGTGACGAGTCACGTTGCGCGTTGCAGGTCTTGCGCCGAAGCCATCGCAGAATACGCTCGCGCCGAACATGCGGCTGCTGAGCACCGGCCCGGTAAACAGGCTACAGGGGAAGTACCCGCAAAGGCCTGGGAGATGATTCACGATTGGGAGGACAGCATCTTCGCGACGCTCAAATCCGCCAACGAGCCGCCGAGCCAGAAACTACTCGAGCGGCTGTTGAACCTGGTCAGCGAGCGTGCCAAAGAGACCCTTGAACTCGAGGGCTCTCAGTCTGGGGGACCCGAGCGCGTACGGGTGCTGGTAGTCAATGGAACAGGGGAAGTGCGCAGCGCCGAGATCTTCGAGAGAGAGTTCGATTCAACCGGCGAACAAGTGTTGAAGCATCTGGAAGGTTCCCGCCGGTTCGATGACAAGCCCATACACCTGCTGCTCGACTATGGCGAGGGTGAACCACTGATTGTCTCAAGCACGGTTCGCCGCTTCACAATCCGGCTTCCACACGAAACGCGATTACAAGGCAAGCCGTTACGCGAGAACTACTTCATAGTCGAAGAGTAGGTCCGCCAGCGTCGCTATTTCAGATCCGCCACGAGGCTACAGGGGAGGGATACTCTTGTGATTTACGAACGGGTCGTCGGCGCAGTCTTGCCGGTTATCACGCGCTCGATCGAGTAGATCGGCTTCCCTTGCGACTCGAAGTAGGTCCGGCTCAGCATCTCTCCGATCAAACCGGACGACACCAACTGCACCCCGGCCAGTATTAGCACCGCCCCCAGAAGCATTAGCGGTCCGTGCTTGTCGAAGAGGTCCGTTCCGTATGCCAGCTTGTCAATGATCATCCACACGTAAATCAACATTCCCAGCATCGTGCTGAGCAGGCCAATCGGCCCGAAGAAATGCAAAGGACGGGTTACGTATTTCAACAGAAAGCGAATGGTTAACAGATCGAACAACACTCGGATAGTGCGCGAAAGCCCATAGTGCGAACGCCCTCCCGGCCGCTCTATATTGTTGATAGGAACTTCGACAATAGTCGCGCCGTTCCACGACGCAAGCGCGGGAATGAAGCGATGCATCTCGCCATAAAGTTTGATCTGTTTGATTGTGTCCTTGCGATAGATTTTGAACGTTGTTCCGAAGTCGTGAATATCCACACCCGACAGCTTCGACATCAGCCAATTCGCCACGCGCGAGGGCGCGCGACGGAGCAGAAAATTATCAACTCGCTTCTTGCGCCAGCCGCTTACGATGTCGCATCCGGTCTCCTCGAAGGCAGCAATCATGCGCGGAATGTCGGCTGGGTCGTGCTGGAGGTCGCCGTCCATCGAGATGATCACGTCGCCTTCCGCATAGTCGAAACCCGCGGCAAGCGCGACCGTCTGGCCGTAGTTTCGCTTCAATCTAACGGCCACCACTCGCGGATCGCCGTTCGCGAGCTCGTTCAGCACCTGAGGGGTCGCGTCGGTGCTGTGGTCGTCGATGAAGATGAACTCGACCGGCTCATAGTTGCCAATCATCACCGCGGAGAGCTGCTGGTGCAACTCGCGCACGCTCTCTTGCTCGTTATGAAGCGGAACTACGACAGAGTATTTCGGGCGTTCTGATCCATCCACAAACATCTTCACCCCAACCCCCGGTAGTTGATGAGTTCGATTCCCCGCTCTTCGGCGAATCGCCTGAGACTCGGATCGCTGAGGGCCTCAAGCTCGTGCTCGCGTTCGCGCTTGAGCCGCGTGCGCGAGTGCTCGAGGTCCTCATCGTAGATTCCGGGGTGGCACATCAACTCAGCCGTGCCTTCTCCCAAGAACTTCATCATACTTCGAATCGCCGCGCTGTCCAGCAGGCCCGTCAACTTGACGCCCAAAAACCTATCCGGCGTTGTGAGACCCTGCTCGCGCGCGAGCCTCTTGAAGCGTAACGCACCAGGCCATATCGCTGCCGACAGCGCAGACTGCTTCAGATAGCCCACCTTCGAGAAGCTGCTCACCCGGACTGTAGCGAAAATGCTTTCAAACGGGTTTCGGACACACTTGATGCCGAACTCGTCTGCCACCCGAGCGAGGGCCTTCATCACTTGAGGGTGGGTGTGAGAATGTTTGTGCGTGTCGAGGTGGGTGGGATTGATTCCCGTGCGCACTACGCGCTCGAGCTGCGAATGGAACTCCCGCACCAGATCATCGATTGGAACTGACCGCCGTGCGAGCTTGATCACCAGTTGCATTAGGGTCCTCGGCAGTGCCCCGTCTTCGCCGACCAGCGAGCGGACCTCGGACCGCTGAGAGACTGGCCGCCCGCCAACAACCGCCAGGTGACATCCGACCCCAAGACCCGGATGTGCGTGAGCGAGCTCGACGGCGTCTTCAAACGCGTCGCCGTTAGCCATGATAGTCGTACTGGTTACGATGCCAGTCCTGTAGGCGCGCACGATGCCGGCGTTTACTCCTCGGGTGAATCCAAAATCATCGGCGTTTACGATCAGTCTTTTCACTATCTGTTGCCCGTCGCATAAACGCGAGCGGCCGCCGCACCTTCGTAGACGCTGGCCTGCACTATCGGAAAACTCTCTTCGATAAACTTGAAGTTCTCAATGTTCTCGAAGTAGATGCGGCCACGCTGGAGCATGACAAAGTCCGGGCGCCCGCCGCTCAGCGTGAAGCTGGGTTGCGAGATAATCTCGGAGTGAATGTCCGGTCGGTTGAATCGCTCGAGATAGTACTGGACCACACCTGGAATCTCACTCGCCATTTTCGCGCCAGCCGGTGCCGAGTCGGCCATGAAGCGAACGCTCTCCCGAGCACCTAAGTCGTAAAACTCGTCGTGCGGAAAGAAATAGCCGACCCGGTTTCTCCCGAACACATTGACGTAGAGACTCGGGTACGAGCGGCGCACGCAGTCGATCGTAACCACCGCGGGTACGACGATGAATGCCCCAACAACCGCTACGCCCGCAGTCACACTGGCAACGCGGCTATCAGCGGAGAACGTTTTTACGGCCGCCGCAAGAGAGCGCCACATCAGCATGATTCCAACCGAAGCAGTCATATAGATAAACGGCATCAGCGATAGCGAGTAACGTAAAAACTTGGTCCCGACAAATGCCTCAGGAATGAGCCAGAACAGAAGCATCATTCTCAGGAGAATGTGCCCGCGCGAGGATCGAGCGCCGCCACGGCTCGCGAATAGATAGGCGAGACCCACTGCAAACGCAGCGAGGACGGGTAACGGCAACTTGACCGCGATGAACAAGAAGTAAAAGTACCAGGGGTTCCCGCCTGGCGTTTGCAGGAAGTCGTTAATGAAGAGTTTGTCCATTACCATATAGCCGTGATGAGTCAGCAACTCCTCGTTGACGTACTTCCACAGATAACGCCACGTCTGCGGGAAAAAAGCAGCCGGATTGAATATCACAAACGCGGCCAGCATGCCGCCAAAATATTTTCGCCACATGACTTTCGTCAGTGGCCGGTTGTTTCTGCTGTCATACCCGACAAGTGTATAAAAGAGCGCGTTGAGCCCCCAGTAGTGCGGAAAGTACTTCGAAGCCATCATCAACCCGAACGCAGCCCCGGCGAGCGAGTAGAGCCTCTCTTGTCCAGTCACATCTCCGGCGGGCAAGTGTTTGGCCCTGAAGTACAAATAGAAGCCCCACAGCATGAAGAACACCAGCAGAGTGTCCTCTTTTGCGATCCGATTGAACCAGATCGCATCCAAACCGAGCGCCCATAGCAACGACGTCGCCAATCCAGTCCTTATTCCCAGCAAGCCGGTGGTTAGCAGAAACAGCGGTACGACGGTGAGTGCGCCGAACGCGGCGTTTGGCAATCTCAAGGCGGTCTCTTCAGAAATCACCAAATCCAGTCTTTGTCCGGCCGCTCGGTTCCACGCGGACGCGGCGTGCATCGAAAAGTAGCAGAGCATCTTCATAACCATCGGATGCTCTGCGTTCGCGGTGAAATCGCCCTGCTCGTATGCGCGCACCGCGAAGATCTTGTTTGCTTCATCCTCGGCGAGACCTGAGGCGTCCAATCGGTAAGCGCGCGCGCCAAAGCCTACCGCAACCGTGACGATTATTATTACCAGAAGGTTCCTTTGCTCGAGTCTTTCAAACAACCCAAGCTTGGGCTCTGTCTTTAGCTGATCAATCTGAGCGCAGCTTACGTCCAGATCGTCCACTGTTCGCATCTTCTATCTCCAGCCGGCTCGGATATGCTCCTCATGGTCTGACTGCGCGGTAGAAGTAGGCAGACGATACATTTCCGGACGTAGCGGGCAAAGCTGAAGCGGCAGTTCTCCGTCAAATCGATTCGAACTGTCAAAGCAGCGCACGGATCCTCCGATGGTGCCTTGGCGAGCTAACATGCATTCTAGAGAGCGGATACCGAAAACTCAAACGAATTCAAGATTTGGAATAAAAGGACCGCTGCTGGTGTGCAGCGGCCCAAGTACGGAGGATAGTCAACGCCAGAGATCAATCGGCTTTCTTGCGGATGAACGCAGGAACGTTAATGTCTTCGCGGCGAAGCGGCTCAGGCCCGCCGGATCCCGGAATCCCAATCGGACCGGTCACCCGGGCCTCGGCGAGCGACGGCTGGGAAACCGCGAAGGCTCGCGAGGGCTCCACCGCAGCCACTGCCTTATCGAAACCAGTGGCGATTACCGTTATCTTCATCTCGTTGGTCAACCGCTCGTCGAGCACCGCACCGAATATGATATTAGCGTCCGGGTCAGCCGAATCGTGTATTATGGACATCGCTTCGTTGACTTCAAACAGCGTGAGGTCGGCGCCACCGCTGACGTTCACGAGCAGCCCCTTTGCGCCCTCGATCGAAGCTTCTTCGAGCAGCGGGCTCGAGATAGCCCGCTGAGTCGCTTCCAACGCGCGGTTATCGCCGGTCGCCGAGCCTGTGCCCATCAAGGCTATTCCCATTCCTTCCATTATCGCTTTCACATCGGCGAAGTCGACGTTTATCAATCCGGGGACGGTGATGATGTCGGAGATGCCCTGAACCGCCTGAAGCAGCACGTCGTCAACCAGCCTGAATGATTCGTGGAAGCGCGTACCCTTGGGCACCGCGTTGAGCAGCCGCTCGTTCGGAATTGTGATGACGGTGTCCACGCACTCGCGCAGTTCGTTCAGACCCTGCTCGGCTTGCCGCTGCCTGCGGCGGCCCTCGAACCTGAACGGCTTGGTTACCACGGCAACAGTAAGAGCCCCAAGCTCAGTGGCCAGGCTGGCGATGATCGGGCCGGCGCCGGTGCCGGTCCCGCCGCCAAGACCGGCGGTAATGAACACCATGTCCGCGCCTTCAAGCGCTTCGATTATCTTCTCCGTGTCCTCTAGTGCCGACTGACGGCCCTTTTCCGGATCTCCCCCAACGCCCAACCCGCGCGTCAGTTTTTCTCCGATCTGGAGTTTTACAGAAGCCTGAGAAGCCTTTAGAGATTGGAGGTCGGTATTAGCGACAAGAAACTGCACTCCCTGGATGCCGGCCTCGATCATCCTGTTGATCGCGTTGCCTCCTCCGCCGCCGATGCCGACTACTTTTATGCTTGCCCCACTGATGGGCTGTTCGGACTCGTCAAAAACTATAGATCTGCTTCGGATATCCCGACGTTGATCCACCGCCATTATTCATGCCTCCTGCGAGCAATCAAGCAACAGGTGAGCGACCGGGCAAGCGTTGCGCTGAGGAGTTACGCACCGCTCGCACAAGAATCGACGTTTCCATTTCAAAAGGTTCTTACACACTGCCAGGATCATTCAAAAAGGCCCGCAAGAAGCGAAACCTTCACCCTCCCGGGCGCTGGAGCCAAGCGACCTTGCTCTAGGGGTTCTCCTAACAGTGCCTTTGAGGCTGGCAACCGGTTGCTACAATATGTGGTAGCCCAAGTTTCTGAAGACGCACCAAATGGTAGCACAGTCGCTCCGCCCCTACAACCTTTTTTTGCCCTAAACCAAAACATTTCCAAAAGAAATTAACGGAACCACCGCTTCCAAATACTCGGCTGCTTGGGGGCGCCATCCTTCAGCGAATGGATCTTTTTCTGGTTCATCTGCTTGTGGAATCCGTACAACATCGTCCCAACCACGGTCGCGAACGCAGTACTTTCAATCTCGCCGGTCAGCCCGCCAACAAAATCAGGCAGGCCCTTTCGGGC
>CAZOOE010000334.1:0-7652 GCA_964581275.1 uncultured Clostridia bacterium | reverse complement strand
GGGAGCGGGAGATTAAAACATTTCCCCCGGGGGAACCAAAAATTTGCATAATGTCCCCCCAAACTGATCTGTCGCAAGCCTATTATGAAGAGCGACTTCGGCTCGCCCCAAAGAGCGTCGTCATTTGGCGGTTTGGCATTGCTCGGCGCCAGCACGTCAAAAAGCGGTCTATTCCGGTCTCGGGCAGCCGGTCGCAAGCTGTAGATAGCGTCGGCTGAATGCTTTTGCGGCTGCTCTCGGTTTGTAAAGTACGTCGAAAAAAAAGTTTTTGACACCCCTAATGGTATCTGTTAAATTCAATCACTTGTAGGTTTGCCTGTTTTCACAGCATGCACCAGATCTGGCAGGGAAGGTTATAGATGAAAAATGTCACACTGGACGAGGTCGTCGAGACCTATGGTGTGGAGAACTGGGGAGCAGGATACTTTGAGGTAAACCGAAAAGGGCATCTAGCAGTGCGCCCTGCCGAGGGAGACCCCAGGTCCGTAGACGTAAAGGAACTCATTGACGACCTGGTCGATGGTCGCCGGGTTCAGCTCCCCATACTGCTCCGCTTCCCGCAAATTCTTACCAATCAGCTCAAAAAAGTTCAGAAATCGTTCCAGGACTCATCGCGCGAATTTAGCTTTGCGGGTGGGCACTTCGGCGTATTTCCAATGAAGGTAAATCCTCGCCGGGAGGTAGTCGAAGAGTTTTTACGCGAAGGAAGCAAGTACAACTTTGGCGTCGAGTGCGGCTCGAAGGCTGAGCTATATGCAGCGCTTTCGCTCGATCAGACGCCAGAATCGCTCCTGATCTGTAACGGATTTAAGGATGAATCTTTTATTAACCTCGCGCTGCTTGGGGTTCAAATAGGGAAGCGCGTCATAATCGTCGTCGAAAAGCTAAACGAGCTCAAGATGATCATTCGCCGCTCGCAGGAGACTGGCGTTCGTCCGGGCATTGGCATTCGCGCAAAGCTGTACTCGAAAGGCTCGGGAAAGTGGGCGTCGTCGGGGGGTGAATCGGCGAAGTTCGGGCTAACGCCCTCGGAGATGCTCGAGTGCATCCGCCTGCTTCGCGAGTTTCAGATGACCGACATGCTGAAGCTGCTGCATTTCCACATCGGCTCGCAGATTACCGACATCAAGCGCGTCAAAGCCGCGATGAAAGAGGCGGCCCGGGTCTACGCCAAGATTCGACAGATGCACATCGACGTTGAGTTCCTGGACATCGGAGGCGGCATGGGGGTTGACTACGATGGATCGAAGACCACCTTCGAATCATCGGTCAATTACACGGCGCAAGAGTTCGCCAATGATGTGGTCTACACGATCAAATCGGTTTGCGACGATGAGAACGTGCCCGAGCCGAACCTGGTGACAGAAAGCGGACGAGTGATGACCGCGTATCACGCGGTGTTCGTCACATCCATCCGGGACGAGATTGAGACCTTTGCCGACGATCGACCTGAGGTCAGCGTGGATGAAGACGATCCCCAGGTGATCGTGGAGCTGAAGGCGCTGTACGACGACATCAACGCGAAGAATTACCGCGAGTACTATCACGATGCGCTCGACCACAAGGACGAGCTCCATACGCAGTTCAACCTTGGGTTGATCAGCCTCGAAGATCGAGCCAAAGGCGAGGTGCTTTTTTGGGAGGTATGCGCGCGCGCGTCAAAGTTCGCTCAGACCACCAAGGTTAAGGAAGAAGAGTTCGATGACTTGAAAAAGATTCTCGCGTCGAAATACCTGTGCAACTTTTCTGTGTTTCGCTCTCTGCCGGACCACTGGGCTATCGATCAGCTCTTCCCGATTATGCCTATTCACCGTCTGGGCGAACAGCCCACCGACTATGCCACTTTTGTGGATCTGACTTGCGATTCTGACGGGCACATCGACAAGTTCGTCGACCTCAAAGATGTCAAAGAAGTGCTCGAGCTCCATCCGTTTACCGGCGATCCATACTATATCGCTATATTTCTGGTCGGGGCTTATCAGGAGGTGATGGGAAGCAATCACAACCTGTTCGGCCGTACTAATGAAGCCCACGTCATTATCGACACCGAGGGCCGCTACCACATTAAGAAGATCGTGCAGGGGAGCCGCATCGGTGACATGCTTACAGTGGCGCGCTACGACAAGGGGCAGGCGTGGGAAAGCATTCAGCGAATGATAAATACGCGCGTTACCGGCGGGCTGTTGAGCGAAGACGAGGCCGGCGCGCTCATGAAGCAATATGAATCCGACATCAATCGGTACACATATCTAGAATAGTAGTCAGTAGTCAATGGTCAGTGGTCGCTTTGTGTGGATGAGAACATTGCCCAGTGCAACCACGGACTACTGACTGCGGACCAAGGACTAAACAGCAATGATGAGAAAGCAAAAAAGCTCAAAGTATTTGACATCGCCAACTCGCCCGATTCAGATCGATCGTGACCGTTCGGTTGCGGGTATCCTCCAGAAGATGGAAGGCGCTGGATTTCAAGCGCGGGCCCTCGCAGAATCGCACAACCTCTGGCTGGAGATGCTGGAGGACAATTCGACCGTTCTCATGGGATTGAGCGGCGCGCTGGTTGCGGCCGGAATGCGGCGGCTGATTTCCTATCTGATCAAGAATCATTTCGTCGACGTTGTCGTGTCGACCGGGGCAAACCTCTTCCACGATCTGCACGAAACGCTGGGGCGTTATCATTATCAGGGCGCCCCGGGGGTTACCGACGAGGAGCTTCAAGAGGCCCAAGTCGGGCGATTCTACGACACGCTGGCCAGCGAGCACGAGTACCGTGAAGCCGATGAGTGGGTCGGCAACTTCGCAAACACCGTCGACCATTCGCGTCCTTATTCGACCCGAGAGTTTCTGCATTTGCTCGGCCGCGAACTTGCCGAAATCGCAACCGAAGACGGCATTCTTACCTCGGCGTACAAGGCAAAGGTTCCAGTCTTTTGTCCGGGCGTGGCCGACTCGGCAATCGCGGTTGGAATAGCGACGTCGCGCGTAAATCGCAAGAACCCGTTCCAGTTTGACATCGTCCAGGACGTCGTCGAAGCAGCGCAGATCATGGCGCGCTCGGTGAACACATCGGTGGTGTTGTTTGGAGGCGGCCCGCCTAAGAGTTTTCTCCAGCAGACCGAAGTAACCGCCTCGATCATCAAGCAGACTATGCGAGGCCACAAATACGCTTTGCAGATCGGGCTTGATCTGCCCGAGAGCAGCGCGACTTCCGGACGCAGTTTTGAAGAGGCTCAAACATGGGGCCGCGTCGCCAAGGACGCCAAGACTGTCTCGGTGCTGTGCGACCCGACGATCGCGATGCCGATCCTGGTAACCTCGCTGTCACAGACCGGGACGAAGGCGCTGAAGCAACGCCGTCGGCCGCAGTTCAGTTTCGGCCGCGAGTTGATGGTCACTTTTGGATGAGTGGTGCCAAGGGCTCGCCCAAAAATGCTCATTCGCTCTAAAATAATTAGCTGTGGAAGAGCTTGTCGATCAAAAATCACCGTACAGAGGTGCAAACGATGAAGTATTTTCTCAGTACTGCTTTGTTGTTGTTGTTGTTTCTCGTCTCGGCGGTTGTATTCGCTGTCAACCGAAGTGACGAAGTCAAGAGAATGCAGCGCGCAACCGAAGTCTTCAGCGAAATAATGAAGACGCCTGACAAGGGCATTCCCGAGGACCTGCTAAACAAATGCGAATGCATCGGGATCGTTCCCGGATTGAAGAAAGGTGGACTGGGGATCGGAGGCAAGTACGGCAAGGGGGTGCTTGTGTGCCGCAAGCCTGACCGAAGCTGGACTGCGCCCTCGTTCATCACCATCGAGGGCGGCAGCATTGGCCTGCAGATCGGGTTCACACAGATAGATGTGGTGATGCTGATGATGAATCGAAAAGGAGTCGAAAAGCTGATCAGCGACAAGTTCACTATCGGCGCCGACGCGTCCGCGGCCGCCGGTCCAGTCGGCCGCCAAACGGCAGCCCAGACGAACATCAGACTGGACGCCGAGATACTCACATACTCACGCGCCAAGGGATTGTTCGCGGGCATTTCGTTAGACGGCGCGACCCTCAGACAGGACAAAGATGACAATCGGGACTTCTATGGAAAAGATGTTGACGCCCGAAAGATCCTGATAGACGGTACGGTAGAAACGCCGGCAGAGGCGCGACCCCTCACTTCAGCGCTGTCGTGGCAATCGCCAAAAAAGAAATGAACTTGAAATGCGGCCGGACACCTGGCCTGGTACAGGAATCACATTCGGTGGACTTAACACACGCACCGGAGGAGAGATGGAATGAAGAAGACAGCAGGGGCGAAGCTCTTTGTTGTTGTGAGTTCAATAGTGCTCTTCGTCGCGTCCGCCATTCACGCGAAGGAAGCGAGCCAAACGCAGCAGGCTGCCGCGCAACAACCGCCGTCGGCTCAAGAGAAGCCAGGAGAGCAAAAGCCGGCCGCACCTGAGACTCTGCAGGTCTTGAAAGGCATGCCGCGCCAACAGATCATGGAGGAGATGAGCAAAGTCGCCGCCGCCCTCAGCGTCGAATGCAACTTCTGCCACGTGAATCCGTTTCCCGTCGACACACCCCGCAAGTCTGTCGCACGCTTGATGATGCGGGACTACACGATGGCGATGAAGCACAAGGACGGCAGCGCGGTTACTTGTAATGATTGTCATAAGGCTGAGGCGAACTTCCTGCGCACTCGACCCTTCGAGGGCGCGGTTGGCAAGAAGTCAACGGGGCTTCAGGTGCTCAAAGACATGCCCCGAGAACGCCTGACCCAGGTGATGATGGCGTTCACCAAGTCGCTGGGGGTGGAGTGCACCTATTGCCACACCAGCGACTTTGACGACGAGACTCCTCGTAAGCAGATCGCTCGTTTCATGATGACCGAGTTTTCGAGCAGACTTGTCAAGCAGGATGGGAGCGCCGTGGGTTGCAACGATTGCCATCAGGGACACGCTCGCCCGCTGGCTGTGCTGCCGTTCACACGCAGACCGCCGCAGAATCAATCTCCCCCTGAGAAAAAGCCGAATGATTGATCCGCAGGAGTACGCTCCGCAACCCTCCTAGCCGTGAAAGGGTTCAAGCGCCAGTTTGCGAAGCCGTTCAAACTGGGCTTGGACCCTGCCGGCAGCATCGCTTTCGCCCTCACACTCGAATGCCCAGAAGTCAGCGAGCGGTTGAATAGAAGCGGTTAGCGCCAGACCCACGCGGCCAGCTATGCACTCGCATAGTGATTCGCAGTTAACAACAACGTTAAAGCAACTCCTTGTTTTATCCCGCCGAACCCGTACAATTGAGCGCGAGGAGCCAATCTCATGTCACGCAAACGTATCGCAACATCACACGACTCGGCTGCGATCTTGAAGCCCAGGACGTTCTCGAATAACCGGGTGTGATGGAAGGTAACGAAGGTGACGTGTCCGGTTTCTGATCGTGTCTCTTATCATGGGTCCGCTTGGCTAGGCGGAACGTGCTGCCAAGATCGAGGGTGCGACGAAGGGCGTATTTGAGTGCCGCAACGCGGCCAACTAGAAGCTTGCGGAAGGGGTTGAATAAAGTTATCAGCGCGACGTCTCTCAGTGAGGAAAGCCTCCTGCGAGCGGTGCGTTCGTTGTCTCGCCGCGACGGAGACCTTCGCGGCGTCGTGAAGAGATTCGGCGCGCCTCCTATGTGGGCGCGTGAGTCTGGATTCTCAACCCTGCTTCACATCATCCTCGAGCAACAAGTCTCGCTCGCCTCCGCGAGATCCGCTCATAACAAGCTACTTGAAATCGCGTCTCCGCTTACACCGGTGCGCTTTCTCAGACTTGATGACGCGACACTGAAAGCCGTCGGGTTCAGTCGACAGAAAACTCATTACGGCCGCGAACTCGCTCGCTCGATCCTCGAGGGACTGCTGGATCTCGAAGCGTTGAGTGCAATGGATGACGCAGCCGTAAGAGCCGAGCTTGTCAAAATCAAAGGCATCGGGCGTTGGACGGCGGATATTTATTTGCTGATGGTTCTTCGTCGGCCTGATATCTGGCCAGTTGGAGACCTTGCCCTGGCCGTCGCGGCGCAAAAGGTCAAACGGCTAAAGACTCGTCCTACCACCGCGGAGCTCGATGAAATTAGTGCGCCCTGGAAGCCGTGGAGAGCGGTTGCCGCTAGGATCCTGTGGCATTCCTACTTGAGCGAGTTGGCCTTAACAAAGGCAAAGCGCAGTGAGTGACGGATCTGACCCGCTTTTTTCCGCTTGGGTCTCCGCCAAAGCCCACTATAATGTCCAATGCGTTCCTGCAGTAGATTCGGAACTGCTTTAAGGACTCGTTTGGAAATAGGAAACACGATTCAACAACCAAAGCCGGGTTTTACCATCGAGGGCCGCGATAAAGTTTATCTGGTCGGCTTCCTGGTGGGCGCGGGACTCCTATTGTTCCTCGGCCGGGGTTTGGTGCAGGGTTCGGCGCTCGCCACCTGGGGGCTTACGTTTGGGGCTACGACCGCGGTTGCCGTCCTGCTGGTATCGCTCTACCGAGTTCAGCTTGAACTCCAATCGAGCCGCCGCCAGCTTGCTCGCAAGGAAGCCGAGCTGAGTTTCGCGCTTGAGGTGCAGCGCGCGCTCTTCCCTCGGCACTTGCCTGAGAGCAACGGACTGGAGTTTGCGGCGGTGTGTATTCCGGCGCGCGGCATCAGCGGCGACTACTACGACGTGATGCAGTTTCCCGGCGGGCGGTTGGTGTTCGCGATCGCGGACATCAGCGGCAAAGGTATTTCTGCTGCGATCCTGATGGCGAACCTGCAAGCGCTGTTGCGCACGCTGGCTGAGACCGGTATTCCGCCCGCTGAGGTTTGCAGCAAGCTGAATCAACACCTTCACCAAGTGACCGACGCGTCAAAGTTCGCGACCTTCTTTTACGGGGAGTGGGAGGCAGGACTAGAGCGTTTGCGTTACGTCAACGCCGGGCACAACCCGCCGATAATGATTGGCTCCTGTGACGACTGTCGGCTGGATGCGGGCGGCTTTCCGCTGGGAATGTTCGACTGCGCGGAGTTCCAGACCGGCGATGTGATGTTGAGCCACGGCGACTTATTGGTGTTGTACTCGGACGGGATTACCGAAGCCGTGTCAAAACGCGGTGAAGAGTTCGGCGAGACCCGGCTGAAGTCAGTGATAGAGGAACACTCGGAGAAACCCGTCGCCGAGATCCAGGCGCAGGTCCTGGAGGCCGTGCACCAGTGGTCGGGCCAAGAACCCGACGACGACATGACGCTGTTGATGGTCAGGGCTATCGAGGCCAGGGAGGAAGGATGAACATTTGCGGGCATGGACTGCGCGATCACATTCGGCTGTTGGCTCCGCTGTACGGTTTCATCACGTTGGTGTGGGCGCTCCGATGGGGACTCGACGCCGCGGGCTTCTCGCACGGTCTAGTGCGGGCATTCAGCGTAACCGGTGCGACGTCCCTTTCGGTGCTGGTAGCGGTGTGGCTGATTCACACCCGAGGCTTTGGCAGCTACCCAAACGTTGTCGTGACCAGCTTGCTCCTGGTCATCTGGGAACAGCTGATCATCGTCGTCGCCATAGTCTTCTCCGTCATAACGAAAATTGAGAACGTGTTCACCAAGCTGGAGTTTTCAATTCCGACCGCGGATCCGTATCACTTCAAACATATCGTCGGGCA